>JAHBSS010000042.1 GCA_019639015.1 Cryobacterium sp.
GCGACGAGTGCATTCGGGCCGATTCTTCGCTAGAGGCGCTGGCGAAGTTGCAACCGGCTTTCCGAGAAAACGGCACCGTCACCGCCGGAAACTCCTCTCCCTTGAACGACGGAGCTGGTGCATTAGTGGTCGGCGCCGAGGGCGTGCTTGAGTCAGAACCGCTCGCTCGGATTGTTTCGCGCGGCGTGCACGCCGTCGATCCGGATGTGTTCGGTATCGGTCCGGTGGAGGCTGCCAATCGCGCACTCGGCCGCGCGGGGCTGACCTGGGATGACATCGATTTCGTCGAACTAAATGAAGCATTTGCCTCTCAAAGTCTTGCTTGCCTAAAGCTCTGGCCGGATTTGGATCCTGAAAAGGTGAACATCCACGGCGGCGCGATCGCGATCGGGCATCCGCTCGGTGCGAGCGGTGCGCGGATCATCGGTCACGCGGCGCACGAACTTGCGCGACGCGGAAGCGGCAAGGCGCTCGTTGCAATTTGCATTGGAGTTGGCCAGGGGCTCGCAGTAGTTCTCGAACGCTAAGTCGGTATGCACCTCTCGCCTGAGCCTCCGAAAAGCGGAGGGCTGGTGCTTCGTCCGCAGTCGCCCCTAGGCTCAAAGCATGTGCGGTCGATTTGTGCTCAAGGAGTCAGCGGAAGAGGTTGGCGCTTTTTTCGAAACCGACCTAACCGGCGAAGGCATCCCGCTGCCGTCTTGGAACATCAGCCCGACCCAGCAAATCGCCGCCGTCGTCGAGTCGGTCAAAGACAGTGACACCCCGAAACGTAGGCTTGAGGCGGCGCGTTGGTCGCTCGTGCCGGGTTGGTCGAAGGAACTCACTTTGAAGTTTCCTACGTTCAATGCCCGCACCGAGGACATCATGTCGAAGGCGACTTGGAAGCCAGCGGTCAAAGCCAAGCGCGCGCTTATTCCGGCATCCGGATATTTTGAGTGGCGCACCGACGCTCAAGGCAAGAAGCACCCAAACTACATTCATGATCCGAGCGGCGAGTTGCTGGCATTTGCCGGTCTCTACTCGTGGTGGGCCGATCCGACGAAACAACCGGATGATGAGAGCCGCTGGGTGCTCACCGCGACCATTTTGACCTCCCCCGCTGTGCCGCACTTGGCGGAGATTCACGACCGAAACCCTGTGCCGCTCCCCCGTGACCTTTGGCAGTGGTGGCTCGATCCACTAACCGAGGGCGACCAGTCTATGGTGGATGCCGCCGTGGCCGCCGCAATCCCGGTCGCATCCGAGTTGGAGTTCTTCGAGGTCGCGCCAATCCGCGGCAATGGCCCTGAACTTATCGAACCCGTTTCGTAGCATTCGGGTCTGCCTGCTCAAGCTCGATTACCTCCTTGCGAACGTGATCACGCAACTGCTCAAGCTCGTAATGCCCGATCACGAGCCGCAGTGCAGCTCGAGCTGAGTTGAACGATCCGAGCACCTCCGAGGTCGTCACAGATGAGCCGTAACCGCTTCGCGCTTGGTATCTCGAACCCTTCGCGGTAATGAACCCGATCACTCTAGAACCCTGATCTTCGACACGGTACACCTTCGGCCGGATCTCCCGCACCCAGTACCCGAACCGCTGCCAATGCGCACCAACAAACGGCGCGGATGCCGACCCAGCGGTCGATTCTGGCAGCTTTCCGAGCGATTCACTCACTCACTAATTATCGAACATATGTTCGAATGTTTCAAGCCATTCGCTTCTACTCTGAGGAGCATTCTCGGCCGAGTTAGCGAAGCGACGCGTATCATTCCTACGTGAGGGAAAGCGAAGTCGTCACGGTGCTCGGACTCGTTTCCGTTACTGCTATCTTGATCTGGATTTGGCTTCGCGATCGTCGAACCCGCGAGCCTGGAAAACGTACAGCAATTTCCGGTGCCCTGGGAGCAATAAATGAAGTCTTCCATCCCGAAGCAGCCCAGGCGTCCGAGATTCTCGAAGTTGAGCAGGAACTGCCACCCGATGCGCCGGTTCCATCGGATGAATACATCTCCCAACTCGCCCTGAATCGACGGAAGCGGGAACAACGACTCAAATCTAGACACCGCTGAGCGGTTTCCCCGTCGGGGGAATTGAGAACATCCTTGCCACGAATCGCGCGCCTACTTGTTGGCAATCAGCTTTGCGTGAATTTCTTTCACAAGCGGGTACACCTTCTGCCCATTCGCCTTTAGTCCGCTTGAAAGCTTGGTATGAAGTTCCTGTGAGGTTTTCGACGCGGCAAGCACTTGATAGATCGTCGAAGTTTCGGAAGTTTTTAGTCCGAGTCCCTTGACCGCACTTCGTACCGCGCGCTTAGTAGCTTCGCTCACTCCCCCAAGGTTCTTCACATCGTCAACTACTATCGCGCGCGTCACATTCGCTTCACGACGCTCGGGGCCGACTCGACAGGTGCAATTGTTGGGCGCAGGGAGATTGCAATGTCCCTGCGTCTTTCTGCCCAAAAGTCGATCGCTGCCTCGAAATCATGATCCTTGCTGACGATGACGAAATTGGTTTCTGCGATCCCCGGATCTCCAATCAGGTATCCAAGATAGCTAACCAACTGCAAGTCGAGATAGTTCTTGCTCGTCTTCTTTGACTGTTTCCAAATCAAACGAGGCGGCCCGCCCAAAGCAGTAAATCCTTTGAAAACCTCGATGGGCACATTCGATTGGGAGCTCTTTGCTCCAAGGAAAATAACGACCGTATCGGTCGGGTCGAGTTTCTTGAAACCCGAAAGGCCGTGGTAACTCGAGTTCTCGTAGTCAACAAGGTATGTCGTCATTTGGCCCCCGAAAATAGTTGAAGCCAGAATACCGGTTTGGTTGCGGGGACAGGATTTGAACCTGTGACCTCCGGGTTATGAGCCCGGCGAGCTACCGAACTGCTCCACCCCGCGTTGCGAATATCTACCTTAGCATGCGCAACGCGAGGTGTCGTGATCGTTCGCTACGGGGTGACCCCCGCCGCGGCTATCGCACGCTCCAATGCGTCTTGCAAGCGCTGGTCTGCTTGAGCGGCTGCGACAAGATCGTTCGCAGCATAGGCAGCTTCGCGATCTTTGAGAGCCTGCGCGGCATCCTTGAGCGCGGCGTCTAGTGCAGCATTGTCGGTCGAACCGCCTGGCTCCTCGGTACCCGGAGTTTCCGTTCCGGGTTCATTCGTACCAGGTTCGTTCGGAGTCCCATTGTCACCGGCGTTCGCGCCTGAGTCGCCACCGAAGATCTTGTCTAGCGCCCCATCAAGGGTCGACTCGAACGCGATCTTGTCGCCGAACGCCACAAGCACCTTCTTCAGAAGCGGGTAGCTTGTTTCACCGGTTGACCGCACGTAAACCGGCTGTACGTAAAGCAAGCCGCCGCCAACCGGAAGCGTAAGCAAATTGCCCTTGATGACATCCGTTGATCCCTGACTCAAAAGGTTCAACTCGGTAGACACCGCCGGGTCAGCATTGAAGTTGTTTTGAACTTGGCCGGGGCCAGGCACAGTCTCGGCCTTGGGCAGCGTCAAGAGCGTGAACTTTCCGTAATCCGGGGAAATCTTGCCGGGCGTCGAACCGGCATCCGCATTCACGGCCAAATATCCCGTGAGGATGCTGCGAGCGTTATCTCCCGATTCCTGCGGAATATAGGCCGTATAGAGCGTGAATGCCGACTTGTCCGCCCCCGGTACTTTCATCGTCAAGTAGTAAGCCGGTTGCAGTCTCGCGCTCGCGGAAGGCTGAGTTGGGTCTGGTGGTGTGATCCACGCGTCATCGCTTTGGAACCAAGAACCTGGATCGGTCACGTGGTAGGTTCCGAGCACTGCCCGCTGTACTTTGAACAAGTCCGACGGATAACGCACGTGCTCCATGAGTTCTGGACTCATTTCGCTCATCGGCTTGATCGTCGTTGGGAACACCTTTTGCCAAGTCTTCAGGATCGGGTCTTCACTGTCCCACGCGTACAGGGTCACCTTGCCCGTGTAAGCATCAACCGTTGCCTTGACCGAGTTCCGGATGTAGTTGATGTCATCAACTGCAAAAAGTGGCGTCGGAGTGTAAGTGTCGGCAATCGCGTTGGATAGTTGCTCAACGTGCGAGTACGGGTACTGGTCGCTCGTTGTGTATCCGTCAACGATCCACACGATCCGGCCGTCGACCACTGCAGGGTAAGGATCGGTATCGAGCGTCAAGTAAGGCGCGACCTTCTGAACGCGAGTCAACGGGTGCCTGTCGTACAGAATTTGCGATTGCTCATTCACGTCACTCGACAGCAGAATTTGCTCAGACTGGAACTTTATCGCGTAAACGAGCTTGTTCAAGAAGTTATCAAGTTTTGGCCCACCATCGCCTTTATAGGTTGTCTGAGCGTTTTGACTGTTCTCTTCTGTACCCGAAGGGTAATCAAGTTCGGTCGGCGCCGAGCCTTCCGGCGCTCCAACGATTGAGTAGTCCGGGGATGCCTCGCCGAAGTAAACCCTTGGCTCAAAGTCGCCGAGGTCTCCCTTGGTTGGGATGCCTGACTCCAAGAACATCGGCATGCCGTCAACTGTGCGTTGATTTCCGTATGCGGCAACGATCCCGTAACCGTGGGTGTACACGATGTGGTCATTCACCCAGTTGCTGGAGTTTCCAATTCCAGCCTGATTCAATTCGCGCACAGCAATAACTGTGTCTTGCGTCTTGCCGTCGATTGTGTATCGATCAACGTCAAGGTGAGGCGCGAACTGGTAGTACTGCTTGATTTGTTCAAGCTGGGCAAAAGAATCTGAAACTAGCGCAGGGTCAAGGATGCGAATGTTCGTTGTCGTTTCAGCATCGTTACGCAACGCTCCTGGCGCCGTATCGGTCTTCGCCTTATAGGGAGTCTCTGAAACGCTTGAAACTCCATAAGCCGCCCTTGTTGCATCAATGTTTCGCTCAATGTACGGAGCTTCCAAACTGCGAGCGCTAGGGTCAACCTGAAAACGCTGAACGATCCACGGATACACCGCCCCGATTAGGATTCCGCTGACAATCAGTAGCGCGGTCCCAACAATTGGCAAGCGCCAGCGTCCGATTATCGCGGTGATTATGAACAAAACGACAACAACCGCTGCAATCCCGGCAAGGATGGCGCGGCCGGGAATCACCGCGTTCACATCCGTATAACCCGGTCCAGTAATCAAGTCTGTTGAAGTGTTGCCTGCCATGGTGGCGTATTGGTCCATCCAAATGCTCACGCCTTGGATGGCGATGTAGATTGCGCCCAGTGTCGCAAATTGGATTCGGGCGGACTTCGAAATGCGAATTTCGCGACCGGCGAACCGGATTGCGCCGTAAAGGTAACTTGTGGCAAAAGCAGTCGCGGCAGAAATCAGGATCACCGCTGAAGCGAAGGCAAGCACACCGCGGTAGAACGGAAGCTCAAACAAGTAGAACGAGATATCTAACCCAAATTGCGGATCCTTTACACCGGATGGCGTTCTATGAAGCCATTCGAGTGCGATCTGCCAATTTGAGCTTGTTGCGACACCGGCGAACACGCCCAGCACGGCCGGGATGCCATAAGTCGCAAGCCGACGCAAGGGCTCAACTACTTGCTGATAACGATCAAGCTGCGAAGAAAGCTTCGCGTACATCGGTCGCCAACGAAACGCGATTTCAATTGAAATCCAGACCGGTATGGCCATCGCAAGAAAACCGATACCGAACATGACAGCGGTTGCGGCCCACTGGGTTGTTAGCACCTCTAAGTACCCGAGTTGTTTATACCAGAGCCAATCAGCGTAGAGTCCTGCGAATACGAAGAACCCAATTACTATTGCGGCAATTACAACAATTGCGACAACGAGCGGTGTGCGGTTTCGTCGAGCGATTGGTCGTTCTGGGCGAGCTGTCGTCAAGGCAACACTCCAAGCTTGCGAAGGGGGCGGTCAATCAATGTTAGCCGCAAAGGCTTGAAAGTCCCCGAGTAGCCGAAAACTCGAACAACTCAATATCGCTCAACCAGCAGCGCACGTCGGTAACTTGCTTATTCCATTACCGGAACTGATCGCCTCAAGTGCGGCAATCGAATCTTTCAGGGTTGAAACAGCGACAACGTGCAGTCCCGTTGGGATGTGACCAACAACTTCATCACAATTGGATTTAGGAGCAAGGAACCATTTCGCATGACCCCAGAGTGCGCCGTATAACTTCTGCCGAATTCCACCGATAGGCCCAATGGTTCCGTCCGCTGAAATCGTCCCGGTGCCTGCTACTGCTTTCCCACCGTTCAAGCTTCCCGGAGTCAAGACATCGATAATGCCTAGTGCAAACATTTGGCCACCGCTTGGCCCGCCGACATTTTCAAGCTGGATATCAATATCAACTGGGAACTTGTAATCGACAACCGGGTAGAAACCAACAATCAAGACTTTCGGCGTGGTGTCGCTCATGACCGGCGTAACTTCAACGGTGTGCTCGATTCCGTTTCTCGTGAACGCGATGGAAATCGGTGAAGTAGCACCATTACTTCGAATAATCTGCCGCAACTGGTCCGGATCAACGATTTTCTGCCCGTCAAGTGAGACGATCACATCACCGGCTTCAAGATTCCCATCAGCCGGAGTTCCCTTTATGACCGAACCAACACTTACTTCGGCCGGCACCTCATAACCGAGTTGTGTAAGTGCAGCCGCGATCGCTGTCTTTTGAGAGTTCTGCATGTCAATGAGACTCTCTTCATTTAGTTGGCTAATTGATTCGCCGGGAGGGTAGACCGCATCCATCGGTTCGATGGTTCTGGAAGGGTCGAACCAAGCTTGAACTAGTTCAAACCAACTTGGCGGTTCATACGGGTCACCGATTGTGCTAACTGTTAGCAAATCCAAAGCACCGGAGGCCTCATAGGTGGTCTCATCGTGTACTTCGATCATCGGAAGGGTTTTGCCGGAGACCGACACGGAGCCCAACGTGTTAAATACCGGACCGGGTTCAAAGATCACGTACGGTGCCGGCATGAGCGCGAAAATCAAGAATCCAACAATCCCGCAAACAAGCATCCAAATGCCGACCTTGCGAGATAGTGGTTTTGGGGACTTGGCTGATTCCGCCTGGGCAGAGAATATCGTCACCCGAGTCCTTTCAGATTTTTGCGTTCGCCATAAGCGCACAGACAGAACAATAAGCCTAGTTCAGATCTCATGTTTGAGGCCGGTAAAGGGGTTAGCGTTGAATGCATGGCAAGGCGCAATGACGATTTCTCTGACGACGATGAGCCCGAACTCCCTGAAGGATTCGACTTTGAGGAACTGAAGAAACTACTTGGGAACCTTCCTGGCTTCGATCCTTCGATGCTTTCGGAAGGTGGAGTGTTGCACCTGGATGAAAACACAATCAAGCAATTCATGGGCGCAATGAATAGTGTCGTGAACCAGCAAACCGGTGGCGTCAGTTGGAACCTAGCAAGGGACCGAGCGACTCAAGTTGCGCGCGCTTCTCAGAAGTCGACTAATCAAGGTGATTTGGATGCCATGGAGGGGGCTTTTCGTGTTGCCGCGCTTTGGCTAGACGAAGCCACAGTGTTTAGTGAAGTTCCAAATCCACCTAAGCTGCTCACTCGTGAGCAGTGGGTGAACGCAACCCTAGAGGTCTGGACAGATTTGGCGCATCCTGTTGCGGAAGGTATTTCAGCTATCATCGCGAACACTTTTCAATCTGAAGACTCAGAAGAAGTGGCAGAGTTCATCAACTCCACGAAAAAGATTATCGACAACGTCGGTGGCGCAATTTATGCCATGCAATTCGGTGAAGTTGTGGGTCAACTCTCGAAAGAAGTCCTTTCGGGTGGCGATGTTGGCATCCCGTTGTTTGGTAGCAAAGAAGATGCAATTCAAGCAGCTTTGATCCCTCAAAACCTTGCCGAATTTGGAAAAGGCCTCGACATCGACGAAGAGCAAATCAGGTTGTATTTGGCAATCCGTGAACTCGCTCACGCAAGGTTGTTCCGTCAAGCCCGCTGGTTGAACTTGCACGTGATTTCAGCAGTTCGAGAGATATCAAAGGGTAACCAAATCGATCTCGAATTCTTTGAAGGATTCGCCGAAGACCCGAGCAGATTTGATCCTGAGGAACTAAAACAAGCTATTACCTCCGGCAAGATGCTGAAACCCAAGAGTGAAGCGCAATTGGCCGCTTTGGCCAGGCTCGAATCAACCCTCGCGCTCATAGAGGGATGGGTTGAAGTTGTCACCGAGACGGCGGCATCTCGATTACCTAGCGCAGCGGCGATAGCTGAAACAGTTCGACGTCGCCGCGCTGCTGGTGGCCCCGCCGAGTCAACCTTCGCGACCATCGCCGGTTTGGAATTGCGTCCCCGTCGCGTTCGAGAGGCCGCTGATCTTTGGCGAAAAATCACGAACGCACTCGGCATCGAAAAACGTGACGCGCTTTGGGATCATCCGGATTTGGTACCAAGTAGTGAAGACATCGATGACCCGACAGGGCTGATCGCACGACTTCAAGATCCGGATCCCGAACCGGATGAGGTCGACCTTGCAATCGAAGAGCTCCTGAACGACGAAAATGGTGATTCTCGACCAACCGAGTGAGAATCTTGGCAACATTTGGCTCGACCAATTGGTTGAATTCGAAGCAAGTTGTGGATGAATCGCCCGCGAAAGCGTCGAAGCAATCATCATTCGAAGATGATCTTTCGAATTGATCCAAAACTTCCAATTGTCTGGCGCGACCCGAACACAATCCAATTCGGGAGCTTGGAACCCGTGCTCAAGCTAGGTGGTATCGACGTTGCTCGAGAGCGAATCATTACTGCCCTGAAGGTCGGAGCGTCAAGGTCGGCGCTTGAAATGATCGCAAGTAGTTCGAAACTTCCCGTGCAACAACTTGACGCCTTACTCGAGGAGCTTTCCAGTGTGTTTGAGAAACCTCAGAAACCTTACGCAATCAAGCGTCTCGGGATCGTCGGATCCGGTTCCACAGTGGACAGAGTGATCCAGCTCCTTAGCGAGCTCGGTTTCATGGTTCTGCCATTGGGTAGCACTGTTGAGGAGGCAGAATGCGTACTCGAGAACACCGAGATAGACGCCGCAATACTCTGCTATTGCTACTTGCTTGAACCGGGTTTCTTGAACTTTTTTTGCCGTCGAGATCTTGCCCATTTTCCAATTGCGTTCTTCGATACTTGGGCGCAAATAGGACCATTGGTAAACCCGGGCTCTAGCCCTTGCCTGAGTTGCCTCGAGCAAAATCGCTCACTTGTTGACTCAAAATGGGCCGCAATTTCGAGCCAACTACTGGGTAGTCGGTCAACTATCGATTCAGGATTCTTCAGCAGTGAAGTGGCGACTATGGCAGTCCAATGGCTATTGGACCAACTGGATTCCCGACGAGTTGCAAATGAAAGCATCCGGCTTGAACCAGGTACACGCTCCCACTCATTAGTCCGGCACGAATTTAGCGGTACTTGTTCTTGCACGGGGCTGACCGGTATCAGTCGGCTTTCATCAAACTTTCGAGAAATCGAGAGGGCCTTCCCGCGCTGGACGACTGACCAGTCTTGGCGGACCACGACAGAATTAGTCGCGACTTCGCCCTAGTAATCGCAACATACAAGAGCCTGCGTTCTTCCTCAATCGCTTCCTGCGATTTGGCAACACTGATCGGAAGTAATCCTTCCCGCAATCCGACAATGAACACACAATCCCACTCGAGTCCTTTAGCCGAATGGATTGTGGATAGGGTGACAGAAGCCAACTTGGGTTCACGCATAGAACTTGAATGGTCTTCAAGCTGTTCAATTAGGTCCTTGAGTTCTGAGCCTTTCGGGAGTTCCTCGGCCATGCGCAAGAGTGTGTTCAGGCTTTCCCATTTGTTTCTAACCGCGCCTCCAGAAGGCGGAGAATCTTGAGTCCATCCGAGTGTGCGAAGCACATCGCTTACCGTCTTGAACAGTGGTTCAGGATGTTTGGCAATTGCGGATGCCTTGAGCATCATGACTGCCTGCTTGATCTCTGGCAGTTCGAAGAACGACAACCCTCCCAAAACCCTGTAAGGGATGCCACTAGTTGCGAGAGCGGACTCGAACTCGGCAGCTTGAAAGTTGGTTCTAAACAGAATCGCAATTTCGCTTGCGCTCACTCCAGACTCAAGGAGCGACCGAACTTTCTCTGCAACGAACTCAGCTTCAGCGGCCGAAGTGCTGAAGTTCGCGAACTCAGGAGGCGTATCTGTGTTCGACGTTGAAGGCTTTGTCGATGAAACCAGCTTCAACGCTCCGGGACTGCCAGCAATCAGTTTGTTTGCCAAGACCACGATTTGCTCCGTTGAACGGTAATCGTGTTCCAGCCGAATCACTCGGGCATCAGGATAGTTTTGCTGAAATTTGAGGAGATAGTTTGGGTCGGCCCCAGCGAACGAATAAATCGTTTGACTGACATCCCCAACAACACAAATTTCGGAACTGTCGCTAAGCCAAAGGTTCAGCAACCGTACCTGTAAAGCGGAAACATCTTGAAACTCATCAACGCTGAAGTGGCGGTATTGCGCCCGAACCCTTGCGGCAACCCTTGGCTCGGATTCAAGCATTCCAGCACACGCAAGAAGCACATCCTCAAAATCAATCTGACGCGCCTCGTCTTTTAGTTTTTCATAAGCGAACTGAATCTCAGCGACACGGCTCAAATCAAGTTCGAGGGGTAGGACTCGGTTCGACTTCGAATATTCGTCGATGCTTAGACCCGACACTTTTCGCCATTCGATTTCCGCAGCGACATCTCGAAGTACCGCGCGATCGACCCTGATCTTTAGTTTTTGGGCGGCTTGCGCAAGAAATGGCCCTTTCGCATCAACAAGTCTCGGAAATCGATCGCCAACGATCTCAGGCCAAAAATGCTTCAATTGCGCCAAAGCCGCGGAATGAAAGGTTCTGGCAGTTAGGTTCTTGACACCCAAGTCATTGAGTCTTGACCGTAATTCGGCGGCAGCTTTGTTGGTGAACGTAATCGCAAGCACGTTCGACGGATCAAACTTGCCGGTTGATACTCCGAACGCGATTCTGTGTGTGATCGTTCGGGTCTTGCCGGTACCTGCGCCGGCAAGAATACAAACTGGACCATCAAGGGCTTCGACCGCTTCAAGTTGGCCAGAGTCAAGATGACTCAAGATTTTCTCCGGAGTCATGATTGCGTCAACCAGGCTTCAATCATCGCGCGCGCGATCGAGGTTTTGCCGGGCAGGACCACATCCGAGTTTGACCGAAGTTCCTCACGTGTGAACCATTTCAAATCGAGGATCTCGGTGCCGTCTGGTCTTGGGTTCAAGTCCTGATCCGGCGCCGCGAGTGCTGAAAACCCGAGCATCAGCGAAACAGGGTATGGCCAGGATTGTGAACCGAGATATTGCGGGTTCTGAACTCGAATCCCAGATTCCTCCTCGATCTCTCGAATTACTGCCGCTTCCAGGCTCTCGCCTGGCTCAACGAAGCCGGCCAGCAACGAGTAACGATTCGATGCCCACATGGCGTTTGAGCCCAGCAATATTCGGTCCGATTCATCTGTAACCGTCACGATGATTGCCGGGTCAATCCGTGGGAAAATCTCTGAGCCGTCTTCTGGGTCGATTAGTACCCATCCGGCTTGACTGGATTCAAGTCGGTTGCCTGTGCGAGGTGAGAACTTGTGAGAAGCACGCCAATTCGATAGAGCGACAGACTCGACGAGCAAACCTGCTTCAAGAGCGTTCAAGTTTGCGCCAAGTTCTCGAAGCCCTAACCACTCGGATTCAGGAGCAATTGAACTTGCGGTTGCTTCATCAACCACCACCGCAACATATTCGATTCCATTGCCTGATTCTGCGTGCTCATCACTTTGTCCGAGATAGAACCAGACGTCGGGGCTATTGAACGTACTTGAAGCAACGTACCTTAGGGACGGCTTACCGACATTGGCCAGAGTCTTTCCGCTCCAGATCGGAATGAATCTCGTAGTACTACTTGAGGCTAATTTCTCAAATAACTCTGGTTCGCTACGCCGCAAATGGTTCCGATTCAGCGCACTTCTTGCAAGAGGAAGTTCCGGAATGAAGGGCTTGGGGTGCCGAGCGTCAAAGGATTTCGTGACATCCTGACGCTGTTTCATTACTTCATCATTGCAGGACTCGCGCTTAGCGTGGCGTTACAACCTTCGATGAGCCGGTCGCTTAACCTTGCCCCATGGCCAGAACGCACCTTCAACTTGCTGCACTAGCGACCGCCGCCGTGCCAAACCTGCAAATTGTCAAGAGCGCAAGCTTCGGAAATCCGAATACTGGTGAGTTTGAATCCGCATTGCTTGTGGCATCCGATGGCCGGAGCCTGATAATTCGGGTACCGAGATCCGAGCTCGCCGAAGCCGAGCAATCTAGCGATCTAGTTGCACTTCGAGCCCTCGGTGCAGGTGTTCGATCCAGGCTACCGTTTGCGGTCTCAAGCTACTTGGGGCAAGCACCGGTAGCAGATACGCGCGCGGTCGTCTACGAGTTCGTGTTCGGTAGCAAGTTGAGTCTGACTAGCATTCAGAACTCTCCGAGACTTTGCAATTCAATTGGTCACGGGATCGCGGCGATTCACTCGATCCCGACGAGCGTGGTTGCTGACGCTGGCCTACCGCTTCAGCAACCTTCCGGATCGGCTCAAAGAGTCCAACAATTGATTTCAAACTCGTTTGCAACTGGATTAGTCCCAACGGTGCTTCATGAACGGTGGCAGTTATCCGCTACTAATTCAAGGCTTTGGCAATTCACGCCGACCGTTATCAACGGCAGTCTTAGCGCAGATTCATTCCTGGTGAGTGACGAAGAGCTTGTCGGGTTGCTCGGATGGCAGACTTTGAGTGTTGGAGATCCTGCTAGGGATTTGAGCTGGGTTGTTGGTAGTGGGATCGAAAGCGCGGCCGCCGCTGTGCTTAATAGCTACGCGCGAGACCTCGGTATCGGCGAACCTGAGGCCCTGGCAGAAGACAGCCCATTGATTCTTCGAGCACGGTTGTATTCGGAATTGGAAGTCGCGAAATGGCTATTGCACGGGGTGAGTGCAAAGTCGACGAGCATTGTCGATGATGCGGTAAGGATGCTCGGCGTACTTTCCGAACGTGTTGAAGATGCTGAACACCGACCATTGACTCCAAAGACGGAACCAGTCTTGACAGTAGACGAAGTGGCCGAAATGTTGGCTCGCAGTCGACCTGATTCGAACTAACCTAAGTTGCCTCTAATTTCGACAGTGAGCGGGATGATGTGACGCCGCAACTTGAACCGCAATCGAAGCTTTCCGGATTTGGCAAGCAGAATCGCAATTACCACGGCGGTAATTGTCGGAACTATCCCGAAAATGACTGTCGTGAGCCTTACTCCAAGTTGTTCAATAACCCAACCCATGAATGGGCCACCAATGGCCTGACCTCCAAGTGAAACCATCGCGAAAATAGCCATCACTCGACCACGAATTGCCCGATTCGAAGACATCTGCACGATTGCTTCAGACGTTGCTGTGAAAAACAATCGAACAAAGCCGATACCAAATAGGCAAATCAGAAACACCGAAAGCAACGGGGCGATACCGGTGACAGCAACTGTTAGACCAAAACAGCCCGCCG
This sequence comes from Cryobacterium sp., assembly GCA_019639015.1. Lineage (GTDB taxonomy): Bacteria > Actinomycetota > Actinomycetes > Actinomycetales > Microbacteriaceae > Terrimesophilobacter. The sequence goes on from JAHBSS010000042.1 coordinate 13,577, forward strand.
CAAGCATTAGGGACCGTAATCGATAACTGACTCTTCTTGCGGAAACGAGCGAACCCAAAAACGCCCCAAACGCCGCAATGGCGCTATACAGCCCATAGCCGCTCGAGCCTGATTTAAACTCATAGTCCGCAAATGCGACGAGCATTACCGGCAAGTTCATGCCGAAAGTTGCTACGAATCCGAGCATTAGGGTTGG
>JAHBSS010000043.1 GCA_019639015.1 Cryobacterium sp.
TTTCGCGACGCGGATGACGTGCCGGGACTGCTCGTGACCCGTTTCGATCGGGTATCTACCGATGATGCAAGTCGCGGCGCGAAAGGCAGCACAACCAAGGCACTCGCCGTAGAGGATGCCGCCCAAGCTCTCGATCGTTGGCCAGCAGACAAATACAACGTCAGCTTCGAGCAAGCAGCACACGCACTCATGAGGCTATGCGCCGCACCTCTCATCGCCGCTCAAGGCATCCTGCAGCAGCTAGTATTCGCTTGGCTCACCGGCAACGGTGATCTCCACGCAAAGAATCTCTCAGTGCTCACAACGGCGGTCGGCGACACGCGACTTTCGCCAGCCTACGACCTACCATCGACTCTGTTTTACGGCGACACAACCATGGCCCTGACGGTTGGAGGCAAGGACACCCTCAACCTTCACCGGCTGCATGAATTCGGCTCGGAGATCGGACTCCGCGCTGCCGCAATAGACCGCATCGTGGGTGCGATTCTTGCAAAAACCGAATCCCTTATCGAATCGATTGACTCCTTGCCATTTGATCGTCGCCTAAGAGATAAGGTCGCCAGACAACTTACATCTCGCCGCCGCGATTTCGGCGGATAGTGCGAGCGAGTCAACTTGCTCGACATAGTCAGCCTCGTCAAGCGCATTACGCGAGTTAGCGTCGAAACTGTGACTACCCTATGCGCGCTACCGCGACTCGCCGCATTGAAAATCCAATAATCGATAAAAGCTAACCGTTCAAAACAGTTAGACGGTATCGACAGCCACCGTCATCACTCTGGCACTCCCCCGAGTTCATCGAGTTCAGCTCGGCTCAGCCCGCTTATCTCTGATACAAGCGAAGCTCTAGTGCCATCAATTCTCGATAGCGAAGCTCGAATAGCATGGTTTATTTCGTCGCGATGCGCTTCGATGTATTCATTGACGGCAGCATCCACGATGTCTTTCTTAGTACGACCAAGAAAGTGTGCGGCATCGGCGATGCGTTTATCGGTTTCGGAATCGACTTTAATTGGACTCAGTGCGGTCATGTCCCCGCGTTCCTTTGCATTGGATTCATTTGTATTTAGGAGCTTGTTTTAGAATTGTTGCGTTTCGCTCTCTTGTTCTCACTAATTTCTTGCTTCATTACTGTGTTATAAGCAAACTAGCTCAAGTACCAAAGTACCGCAAGGTTGGATGTAGCTGGTCAAAACGTTGTCAAGAGTTACAATCCCCGGGTTGCGCCAATTCACCCTATTCGACAGGGGCAAAGCCTCGACCGCTATTGCGGGTTTGGGTGGGGTTTAAGATTGAGTTCCGAAGAATTGGGGGAAGTTGAAGCGGATCGAAGATGAGGATGTTCGCAAGGCTGCCGAACATCCGATGACAGTTCGAGGACTTGACCGGCTGTTGACCACCCAACGGCCCGTTGTCATCGCGCATTTGCGAAGCATCCGCCGGCGCCACCCAAATGCCTCCCCTGTCGACGTGATCAACATTCTTGAACGGCGATATCTCGCCGCCGTGACTACGGGAGGCGCAGGTGTCGGCGCCGCGGCATTCGTACCCGGAGTCGGAACCGGCGTGAGCCTCGTACTCACGGGTGTTGAAACTGCGGGATTTCTTGAGGCGACAGCGTTGTTTAGTCAGTCACTTGCCGAAGTGCACGGTGTTGCAGTGAAAGACCCCGATCGGGCTCGCTCAATCACAATGGGAATGATGCTGGGTACCTCGAGCCGCGAACTCCTTGTGAGCCTTGCAGCGCAAGCCGCCGGTACTCCGGTATCACGAACGAAGTTTTGGGGCGATGTGATTGGGCGCAATGTTCCACAATCGCTGATTGGTCCGCTTGCCGAGAAAATCCAGCGAGCGTTCTTGCACCGATTTGCCCGCAACACAGCAACTGGCGCGGTCGGTAGGCTTCTGCCATTTGGTATTGGTGCAGTTGTCGGCGGCACGGCAAACCATGTGCTCGGTCGGAAAGTCGTCAAGACTTCAAGAGGGGCCTTCGGTACTCCCCCGACAACGTTCCCCGCAAGTATCGAGTCAATCGAGAAGCCGAAACGCACGATTAAGGTCCGCTCGGAATGGATATCTGACGGCAAGGATTAGTCGGCGGATGTGCTCGGATCTTCCTCGTCATCTTCCTCGCCATCAAACGGGTCTGTCTCTCGCACCTTTCGATCCCCCGCATGAATCGAGGCGTGACGTTCCCAACTAGCGATCAAAGTCTCCACCGCTTCGTGGAACCGTTTCGTTGCAGCGCCGGGAGAGGTGTCCCCGAAATGCCGCTCGACCCAGAACCTCAACCGATCTATCGCGGTCGGGTCGTTTAAGACGCGATCGATGATCTCGACAACTTTGTCGGCATCCGAAGCACTAAGCCACTCAGCCGCACCCAAGTAGCCCTCGGTCTCAACTTCTGCGGCGGAAGATTCCGGGCGCGCAACGATAAGCGGTTTGCCGACTGCGAGCCGGTCGTAAACCATTGCGGAAACATCGGTGATCGCCACATCTGCCGCTGCAAGTTGCCAGCCCATTTCCTTGCCGTCGTCGAAAATGTGCTTCGCGTTCTTGTCGCGAGCATTCGCCGTCTCGATCATCGAAATAATGCGTTCATTTGCGTGCCGGTAGTCGACGTCCACAACCCCGCTCCTTGGATGCGGTCGATAAATCAGCCTGTGCCTGCCGGTACCAAGCAAAGCGGCAACAATTGCCTCGCCGTGCGATGCGATCGAACCGTATGCCGCCGCATCCCGATCGCCTTCCCAAGTAGGCGCATAAAGTACTACGGTTCGATCATCCGGCGAATACGGCAACTTTCCCGCGAAATGGTCGGCTTGAGGGCGGCCAATCATGAACGTTCGCGCTTCAACATCGAAATCCCAAAGCTTCTTGCTGAGTCGATCTCGAGCGGCCTGACCGGCAACGAAACTGTAGTCGTAAGCCTTGAATTGGTTCGTCGTCATGTACATCTTGTCGCTCTCGCCATGATTGACGAACACGTGCCACATGCGCCCATACCGGAACATTTGAAAGTTCTTGGTGTTCTGATTCACATAGAGAGTCATCCGCAGTTCTTGCTCACTAACAAACTGCTCCAACTCAACTACTTTTCGCAAATACACGACAGGTACAGGAGACTCACCGAGCATCACGAGCGTGGCTCCGGGAGACCTGGTGATTATTGCAACAGGATGCGACTTATTGAGTTCTGCGAGTGGCGCGTACCATTGGCGAATTTGGTAGAGATTGACCTTGGTGTCCGCAAAGTAGACGGCTATTTGGATGCTGGATGGTTTCGGTCGTTTTGGCAACTGACGAGCAAGAGTTCGGCGAGTTCGCCGTGATCGAATCAAGTTTGTGACGATTCGTTTTGCTGACTTCACATCGGTCAATAAGCCCACAAGCTGATTAAACCAGCCGACCGCACGGTGACCTCCCGTGTTCATGCCTCCGTTATTTTTCCGAAACGATAACGTCTCCGAGTTCACACTGTTTGCTAGGCTCATGCGCGAGCGAACCGAAGACGTGAGGAGTGGCAAGTTCCGGTGTCCGGATTTACTTTTGCCAAAGGCAATCTCCTCAAGCTGGTTTCATCCCCGCTGTACTTTTGCGGCGCGGTCGCTTCAATGCTTGTTAAAAGGAACCGAAATCTTTGGGTGTTCGCGAGCGGATCCGGCATTGGTGAAGGTCCGTTAGCGCTTTACAAATACGCTGCCACCGACAGAGATTTGCACTTGATTTGGCTTGCGAGAAGCAAGGCTGAGCTAGCGCAAGCTAAGACGCTTGGTCTAAATGCGGCAACCAGGAACAGTTGGCGTGGGTTTCGACTTACCCTTCGTGCCGGCGTTATCGCGGTAAGCCACGGACTTGGTGACGCGAACCGGTTTGGAATGCGTGGCGCGTTCGTTGTACAAATGTGGCACGGTATCCCGCTCAAGAAAATCCAACTCGACTCCCCGGTTACATTTTCTGGCAGCGTTATTTCGCGACAACTTTTGAAGCGAGCGTATCGCCGAAGTACACGATCGATTCAGCTCATGCCTGCGGCTTCACAACTGTCCGCAATCCGGCTTAAATCCGCATTTGGTTTGCGTGAGGGCGTGATTGCCGTGACTGGTGACCCCAGAGACGATGCCGTACTTTCCGACCCCGCAACCGCCAAACTGGCCCTGGAACAAAAGCTCGGCAATCTCGGTCAGGCTCGAATAGTCTTGTTCGCTCCGACTTGGCGTGACGGTGAAGTGGACCCTGTTGTTCCAAGTCAAGAAGAATGGCTATCGATCGCGACGTTCCTTGAAGAAACCAACAGTTTGCTCGTTGTGAGACCGCATCCGCACGCCGTTGGTGACTATTCAAAGGGCCCGTCAGTTTCGAAACGAATTCGGATGTTGGCGCCTAAATTGCAACACGATGTGAACCCGATTCTGCCAGCCGTTGACTTGCTGATTACTGATTACTCGTCGATAGCCTTTGACTTTTCACTACTTGAGCGCCCAATTGCGTTTCTCGCGCCGGATGTCGTGGAATACGCGAAAACTCGCGGCCTTTACGAAAAATACTCCGCATTCAGTGGCGGTTCCGAGGTCGCGAGCTGGCACGACTTGTTGAGCTTGTTACGTTCAAAAACAACCCTGAAAACGCTTGCTGCACACGCAAAGCAACTAGCAAAAACGCATCAAGATTTCAGGGACGGCAAGAACACTGCCAGAGTGTACGAAGAACTTCGCAAACGACTGACTGCAAGATTCGGGGGTGAGAGTTGACGTCAACCGAAATTGCTGCGCTGAACTTATTGCCCGGACCAATAGTTGAAATAGTTGGCACGGGCACTCACCCAAAACAAGTTCAGTTGATCGGTTCACGATTGAAACTCGATGCCAACATCTCCAAGCAGGGCGCTGGCTGGAGCGCAAGAATCGATCCCTCCGCGAGTCGTTGGGGTGGCGCAAAATTGCCACCGCCGTCTGGAAGTTACCTCCTCAAGATAGATTCCAACTCAGCCAAGCTCGTCGGCACTCATTCACCAGCTGAAACCCTATTCGCTGGGCATTCCCGAATTCGTTTTCGAGTTGAGGAGACCGAGGTCTGGGTTGTGTTCACGGCACCGCTAGAAGACGATGAAGTCGGGGCCGAAAACCAATCCCGGCTCGAAGCCGAATACCGCGCAAATTCGACCGTCACCGATTCAGTGTTTTTTGAAAGTTTTTACGGCCGCAATGCGTCCTGTAATCCTCTCGCTCTCGACCGAGAGCTTGCGAAGGTCAAACCCGAAACCGTTCGATACTGGTCGGTGGTGGACGTATCCGTACAAGTTCCCGAAGGTTCGATCGCCGTGATCGAAGGCAGTCGTCAATGGTGGAACGCTCGAGCCGAGGCAAGGCTCATAGTCATCAATGATTGGCTTCGCAATCGCTTCCGCCCCAAGTCTCAACAAAAGGTTCTGCAAACTTGGCATGGAACAATGCTCAAGCGTCTCGCCCTTTCGCGGAAAGGATTGAGAGTTCGGCCGGCACTTGCAACCTTGCGCGAGCGTTCAAGATGGGATGCCCTGCTTGCTCAAAACGATTACTCCAAGAGGATTTTCCGTCGCTCCTACGCCTATTTCGGACCAATTTGGGAGGAGGGTTACCCGAGGGATGACGTTCTGATTTCAGGCGAGCCGACTGACGTGCGATCAAAACTCGGCATTCGTAAGGGTGCAAAAGTTTTGCTCTACGCGCCAACTTGGCGCGACGATCGGCCGGAGAAAGTCGACCATTTGGATGTCGCCGACTTCAGCGCAAAACTCGGCAAAGACTGGGTTGTGCTTATTCGCGGACATTCGCGAACGATTACCCCCGGCAGCGATGTTGAAAGTACCGGAGTGATCGATGTCACAACCTATCCGGATGTTTCGGAGCTTTTCCTTGTCGCAGATGTTCTAGTCACCGACTATTCAAGCGTCATGTTTGATTTCACGGTCACGGGAAAACCGATATTTTTCTACACTCCAGATCTCAAACGGTATCGCGGTGATTTGAGGGGTTTCTACTTTGATTTTCTTCCGGCAGCGCCAGGGCCAGTTGTCACCGACTCAATCGAACTCGCACGACTAGTTCGGGATTCTTTGGCAACGAAAGACACGTTCGCAGCCAGGTATCAAGAGTGGCAAAAGCGCTTCAATCCGCACGATGATGGCAAAGCAGCCGAGCGCGTCGTAGCAAGGCTAATCAAAGAACGGTTCATTTAAAAACAATGGCAACCCGACAAGAAACTACCGAGTTCATTCTCGATCAGTTGCATCCACTACCGGTGCGAGTGAGAGCAATGTTTGGAGAGTATGCGCTCTACCTCGAAGACAAGACCGTCGCCTTCATTTGTGACGACACTTTGTTCATGAAACCAACTAGCGTCGGGGCAGAATTGTTGAGCGAAGCAGATATGGCACCGGCTTATCCTGGCTCCAAACTTTATTACGCGGTTCCTGGCGACAAGCTCGAGGATCGAGAATGGCTTCAGGACTTCGTGGTTCGTACTGCTGAACTTGTACCGTCGCCGAAACCAAAGAAGCCGAAGGCCAAGCCTGCAAAGTAAGCGTTCGGCTGGTCAGGGTGACGTGGGTCTCGCCGGGAGTCTCCCAGTAAATGGTTCGCGACCCTAGTCGTCGGTTCTTGAAGTGTCGTTGACGCCTTTCGCGCCCTTAATCAGTCCAAAAATGAAGCCGCTCCCCCAACTCAAATGCATAGTTGGAAGAACTACTAGGAAGAGCGGGCGCAGACCCCAAGGTCGAACCTTGTCGGAAACGAATGTTAACCAGATAAGCAAAAGTATGTAGAGAGCGGGCGCGGCGTAGATGAGGCTCACAAACAATCCGAGCTTTCCGTGGAGCACACCGGTCAACTGCAGAATTGCCACGGTGACGCTCGCGATTATTGATAAGACCAACGCCGGTGGGGCGTAAAAACGCCACGGGTTGCGGCCTCTATCACGTCGAACAAGTTCGGCTCGCCAGGCTCCGGTTGCGAAGAATTGCCGAACAAGTTTTGGCCAGTTCTCGCGCGGCCAATAATTGACTTTCAATTTCGGATCAAACCAAATCTTGCCGCCACCGCGACGAATCCGAAGGTTCAGTTCCCAGTCCTCGCCCCTTCGAATCGTTTCATCGAAGTAACCCGCTTTCTCAAGTGCACTCCTGCGGAACACACCTAGATACGCGGACTCAGCTTGACCCTCCTGACTACCGCTGTGATATTGCGCGCCACCAAGTCCAAATCGACTGTTGTAGGCGCGAGCAACAGTTGCTTGAAATGCGGTCCTTCCTTTCGCGTGCATGATGCCGCCAACATTGTCGGCACCGGTTCGCTGTAAAGTGGCCACTGCTTCGGCTGTATATCCCGGTTCGAGTTCCGAATGAGCATCGACGCGAACAATGATTGGCATTTCGCTTGCCTTGATTGCAAGGTTCAAACCGATCGGGATATCTGCCTTAGGGTTCTCGACTGTGCGGATACGCGGGTCGGCTTTCGCGAGTGCGAGCACTTTCTCGGTCGTGCCATCCGTTGACGGACCAAGCGCCAGAACGACTTCCTTCTTGCCTGCATATTCTTGCGCCAACACAGAACTGATTGCGTTCTCGATGTAGTCGGCTTCGTTCAACACCGGCATAACGAAAGAGACCCCAGGTAATGAGGTCTCCTTCGATGCCATGTGCTCAACTATGGCATCATTTGAGCTCGCCAAGTGTCAACGTCACGGTTGTTGGTTGGCCGCCGCGCACATAGGTAACAGTGGCACTCGAACCTGCGGCAGCCGCTCGGACTAGCGCAGTCAGGGTCGTGCTGTCCGTGATTGGCGCACCGTTGAACACGGTGATGATGTCGCCCTTCTGGATGCCGGCCTTTTTAGCTGCGCCATCATCCGTAACGGATTGCACACTTGCTCCAACAATCGTCTTGTCTTTGATTGCACTGTCTGCAGCGGCATCCATTACGGTCGCGCCCATGAGACCGTGGCTCGCCTTGCCGTCGTTGATGATGTCAAACGCGACTCGCTTGGCAAGGTTCGACGGGATTGCGAATCCGATACCGATGTTGCCGGATTGACCACCGCCGATGTCGGATCCGGAGCCGGCAATTGCGACGTTAACTCCGATGACGTTGCCGTTTGAATCCAGAAGCGCACCACCCGAGTTTCCTGGGTTGATTGCGGCATCCGTCTGGATGACCGGCAGATAGATGTTAGGCATGTCAATTGCGGATTGTGGTTGGTCGCCGTTTGAGTCACCGTTGTCGTCACCGTTGCCGTTTCCGTTCGGGAAGCCGGGGAACTCCCAGAAGTTGAACGGGCTGTCACCTTCGTCATTAGGTGTTTGCGATTCGCCATCTTTCGGTGCAGCGGAAGAAGAAATTGTGATTCCACGGTTTAGGGCACTGACAATCCCATTAGTGACAGAGTTTGTCAGGCCGAGCGGGGCACCAATCGCCACCGTCATGTCACCGACGTTCAGCTTGCTGGAATCCGCGAACTCTAACGGTTCAAATGTCCCCTTGATCTTGATCACTGCAAGGTCAGAGATAGGGTCTGTACCAATGAGTTTCGCCTCGAACAAGTGCCCGTCGTAAGTCTGCACGTTGATCGTCGGGTGAGCGCTTTCACCGTCGAGCGTAACAACGTGGGTGTTGGTAAGAATGTAACCGTCTTCGGTGATGATTATGCCCGAACCGGTGCCAGCCGACTGCTTGCCGGTCACGGAGATTGTTACGACTGATGGCCCTGCTTTGGCGGCGATGGCCGTTACCGCTGAAACGTTGTTCGGGTTGTTCACCGTGATGCTTGTCGGGTTTGAACTGGTGGCATTGGTTGAATGCGTGGCAAGGTTTGATGTGATCGCCCACGCTGCAATGCCTCCACCGGATGCGCCGCCGATGAGCGCACCAACTGCGACCGCTGCCGCGATTCCGAGCGGGTTGGTCTTTGCTTTTCTTGGCTCGGATGCGGAAGGGCTCGAGTGCGTATCCACCGGAGGGATAACTTGGGTTGTATTTGCCTGCGACTCTAGGTCGTTCGCACCATCCTCGACAGTCTGGTTCGGGTCGGCAACGGACTCGTTCTTGTCAGCCATTCTTGCTCCTTCCAAGCAGAGTCAGCATCCCGCTTTAGTCTGAGCGTTCTCTATGAAGCGGATGAATGCCCGCTTATCGTTAGCCGAACGATTCCTCACGTGCTTCTTCTTGAGCTCAGTCTTCGGTGGAAGTCACGTTGAATCTTAGTTCAGGCTCGGGACACCGAATCGCGTCTAAGGTTTGGGTTCAGCAGCCGGGTCCGTTTGGGTTGGTGTTGCAGTTGTCTTCAACTAGAACGGTTTTCGCATCAGAAAGAGCAACGGCTTTGAGTCGGTTGGCGGGGACCCAAACCAGTCCATCCACCGGAGTCCACGCTGTTTCATCCGCCCAACGATACTCCGGTGAAAACCCAACCGTCAGATCGATGAAGTATGTGCCGGCGGCCAGGTAAACATGACTCGTAGGTGTCGGATCAAACTCGGTGATTCCCTGGGCGCGCCAAGTCCCACCGGGTGTGTGACTTGTTCTGGAGGACCCGTCACCGTAAGTCCAACTGTAAACAACCGGAGTGAACCGAACCGAAGCAGGCAAACCAAGCAACAAACCGGTTTTCACTTGAATCGAACTTCTTGCATAAAAGTTCGTATCCAACCCGACAACCATCCACCCGTCAGGTTCCATCAAGTCTCTTGGCGCGTCAGGACGAAACGACACCAAATCAGCCAACGTAACCGGATCCCCCGGCTCTACACGAAACGGAACAAACCCACCCGAACGACGAAAATCAATCCCCGGCACCGGCTCCGGCTCCACCACCACCGAACTACCACCACCCCCAGAATCACCCGGAACGGAAGCAGAAGCACCAACCGTCACAACCGAACCATCATTCGACGCAGACACCGAAGTGCAAGGCCCCGTTAGCGAGGCACTCTGGGAGCAACCAGACATTTTTAATGTCGAACTCAAACTCAACACCAAGGAAATTGCTGAGGCAATCAATAGAAAATTCCCGTAGGATCGACGGTTCAGCACGGCCTGTCCGACCACCGTTGCCTGTCGGATATTCGCAGGCTAGCGCTTTCCACCTGCCAGTCAAAAACCACCTCATACAGTGTGGTCGCGGGCCTATTCACATCAACGACTGACTTCCCACTGCTGTCGAGTACATCCACCCCGGACACGTCTTCGCAGATATAGGCGACAACTATCGCTCGCCCCGCAGTAGCGAAGCGGTCGTACTGCTGTAGCGTTCCACCCTTAAGAATCACCTCGCCAACTGCACTCCACGCTTTAGACCGAAAATCTTTAGCTCCTTCAATTTCGACCTCAAGTTGCTTGCCACCTAGAACGGAAGCTAGTTCACCAATATCGGAGTCTGCATTTTTCAGAATTCGATCCGTCACGTCGAGGTATCGCTCATACGCTTCTTTTGCTGCAGCCAGTGCTTCCTCATCAGATTTGAATATCGGTGTAATGCTCGGAGCAGGTGCGGGACTGTAAATCGCCGGGGCGGGGTCGCATCCTGTCAGTCCAAGCAGGCAAACAGCAGCAACAAAAAGCGACACAATCCGAAGCCTCATGAGCCAAACGATATGGGAGCACGAGTCCGGTTCGCGCGCGTTATCCACAACTCGCGCTAGCGTGATTACATGGGTGTTCACGGTGACTGGCAACTCGCCGCAAGGGGTGCAATGTTGCTCGGAGACGACGGCGAGATTCGCCCAACAATTTTCGCGGAGATGTCCGCACTCGCTGCTTCAACAGGCGCGATCAATCTCGGTCAAGGTTTTCCGGACGAGGACGGCCCGGCGGAAGTGCTTGAGGCTGCGCAGAAAGCAATCCGCAACGGAGTAAACCAGTACCCACCAGGGCTCGGAATGCCTGTGCTTCGAGAAGCAATCGCCTCCCACCAAGCAAGGTTCTACGGGCTCACTGTTGACCCTGACCGAGAGGTTCTGGTTACAGCGGGTGCGACGGAGGCGCTAGCCGCGACGATTCTTGCGCTTACGAGCGAAGGCGACGAAATTGTCACGCTTGAACCGTTCTATGACTCATACGTTGCGATAGCGGGTCTGGCAAAACTCAAGCACGTGACCGTTCCACTGAAAGGCCCAAACTTCGAGCCTGATCTAGACGACTTGCGCAAGGCCGTGAACGACCGCACCCGGATCATCCTGATTAACGATCCGCACAACCCGACGGGAAGCATCCTTCCGAAAGAAGCCCTCGAGCTAATCGTGGAACTCGCGACCAAGCATGACGCGATCATCGTCACTGACGAGGTGTACGAACACCTCGTGTTTGAGGACAAGCATTTGCCGATCGCGAGCCTGCCGGGAGCGAGAGAGCGGACGGTGAGCATCTCTAGCGGTGGAAAAACGTTCAGCGCGACCGGCTGGAAGATCGGATGGATCACGGCCCCACACGAACTCATTCAAGCGATCCTTGCCGTGAAGCAGTTCCTGACTTTCGTAAACGGTGCCCCGTTCCAACCGGCAATTGCCGTCGGGCTTGGACTGCCAGATTCCTATTTCATGAATGCCGCATCAACGCTCAAATCCAAATGCGAGATTCTCTCCAACGGTCTTCGCGAAGCCGGTTTTACGGTCTCCAGACCGCAAGGCGGCTACTTCGTAATCGCGGACGCCGCGCCACTCGGTTTCACGGATGCCGATTCCGCATGCCGCAAGCTTCCAGAGTTAGCCGGAGTAGTTGGCGTACCGGTTACCGCGTTTGTTCGCCCGGACCATCGCGGACCGTATCGTTCCCAGATCCGTTTCGCGTTTTGCAAGCGCGTCGAAGTTTTGGAAGCGGCCTCAAGACAACTTGCGGGAATTCATAGCTAAGCCGGCAGCGAGATTAGCGCGGCTCCACTTTGAAACGGCGTAGTTCGAGAGCCGGATTGACTGAGCGGACCGCGTTGACACGCGCGGAGGAAATCCAAGCGAGCGCGACATCCGTCGACTCGCCAATGGTTGCAAGCTCCACTCCCATTGGGTCAACGATCATGCTGTTGCCGGCGCCGATCGGTGGGGCTTGATCGGCGGCCGCAACGTAAACCGTGTTCTCGATCGCTCGGGCTGTGACTAGAGTGCGCCAATGCGCTTCCTTTAGCGGGCCGCGCACCCACTCGCTAGGGAGCAGAACCAAGTCAGCCCCGGCATCCACGATCCGTCGGGTGATCTCGGGAAAACGCAAGTCGTAGCAGGTTTGTAGCCCGACCCTTAGGCCGCCAAATTCAAAGACTTCGGGTGCAACAATTGGCCCCGGTTCGACCCAATCGGATTCCTTTTGGCCGAACGCGTCATACAGGTGAATCTTGCGGTATTTCGCAACAAGTGAGCCCGACCCGTCGAAGGCGACGAGAGTGTTTGAGAATCGCTTGCCCTCTGATGTCGACTCGAGCATCCCGGCAACGATGTGAGACCCCAGCTCTTTCGCAAGTTCGCCGAGCGCCTTAGAAAACGGACCATCGATTGGTTCGGCAGCAGCAACAGTTTCAGGGCCGAGTTCTGGAACAAAAAAGGACGAGTATTCGGGAAACACAACCAAAGAGGCGCCGCGATCAATCGCAGTCTTCGCTAGCAGGCGAATTGTTTCAAGGTTGCCCGACTTGCTTGTGCCGGGAGCAAATTGAGCAACAGCGATTGCAATTGAACCGGATGCTGGATTTGCTGTCATGGGTTAAGCCTACGAGTAGTGACCGGTTCGGGTAGCCTGCAAGTGATCAATTACAAGGAGACCAAATGCCGTCGAGCTTCATTTACGATGCGGTGCGCACTCCTTTCGGTCGCGTCGGAAAGGCGCTGAGCGGCATCCGACCGGATGACCTCGCCGCGGCGGTCGTGAAGAGTCTGCTTGAGCGGAACCCGAGCCTCGATCCGGTCGCGATCGACGATGTGATCCTCGGCGATGCTAACGGCGCCGGTGAGGACAATCGAAACGTCGCTCGAATGGCCACACTTCTAGCGGGATTACCAACGTCGGTTCCTGGTGCTACAACTAACCGGCTTTGCGGTTCGGGGCTTGAAGCGGTGATTCAGGCCAGTCGCGCAATTGAAACCGAGGATGCCAGGCTCGTGCTCGCGGGCGGAGTCGAGTCCATGAGTCGCGCCCCCTGGGTTGTGCTGAAACCGGAACGCGCGTTCCCGACCGGTCACGAGGTCATGTTTTCGACGACGCTGGGTTGGCGAATGGTGAACCCGCGGATGCCCGCCCAATGGACGATCGCGCTCGGCGAATCCGCGGAACTGCTTGCTGAGCGTTACGAAAT
>JAHBSS010000044.1 GCA_019639015.1 Cryobacterium sp.
CGTTGATTCCCGAAAAGCACCCGCTTGCGGCGGTTCACGGCGCGAAGAACGCCGTGTTCGTAGAGGCCGAAGCGGCAGGTGATCTAATGTTCTATGGCGCGGGAGCCGGTGGAATTCAGACAGCCTCTGCCGTACTAGGTGATGTTGTCAGCGCAGCCCGCCGCCACGTTATTGGTGGTCCGGGAATTGCGGAATCCCGTCATGCAAATCTTCAAATCCTTCCGATTTCCGCGATTACCACGAGGTATCAAATCACTTTGACGGTTGTTGATCGTTCCGGTGTGCTTGCAGAGATCGCTGAAATCTTCCGAAATCACAACGTTTCAGTTGAGACTCTCGTGCAATCCGTAGAAGGCGTCACAGGGGAGGCCAATCCTCCCGCTACTCTGGTCATCGGAACTCATGAGGCTTCCGAATCCTCGCTTTCGGCTACAGTGGCTGACCTCGCCGCTTCAACCGTTGTCGAGACCGTCGTTTCTGTATTGAGGGTTGAGGGACTGTGAGCAAGTCCGGTCAGTGGCGCGGCGTAATCCGCGAATATTTCGATCGCCTTCCGGTGAGTGAGGCCACTCCTGTTGTCACGCTCGGAGAAGGTGGAACCCCGCTTCTGCCCGCTCCGTTCTTGAGTGAGAAGACCGGGGCTGAGGTTTGGGTCAAATACGAAGGGATGAACCCGACAGGTTCCTTCAAGGACCGTGGTATGACTTTGGCGGTTTCAAAAGCGGTCGAGCACGGAGCAAAGGCTGTTGTTTGTGCTTCGACAGGTAACACCTCAGCGTCGGCTGCCGCCTACGCGACGAGAGCCGGTATTTCTTGTGCTGTGCTTGTTCCAGAAGGAAAAATCGCGCTAGGAAAACTTAGTCAGGCAATCGCTCACGGGGCGAAGCTGTTGCAGGTCGTTGGAAACTTCGACGACTGCTTGGAAATTGCTAGAGAATTGGCTGCGAACTATCCGGTGCACTTAGTCAATTCTGTAAATGATGATCGCATTGAGGGCCAAAAAACCGCAGCGTTCGAAGTGATTGAAGTACTTGGCCGGGCACCGGACTTCCATTTTCTTCCGTTAGGAAACGCAGGTAATTACACCGCTTACCACCGCGGCTATCGAGAAGCGCTCGCGCTGAATGAGTCTGCCGAGTTGCCAAGAATGTTTGGATTCCAGGCAGCAGGAAGTGCACCGATGGTGTTGGGCCACGTCGTTAAAGACCCCGAAACAATTGCAAGTGCAATTCGAATCGGTAATCCCGCTTCGTGGGAACGCGCAATCAAGGCGAAAGACGACAGCGACGGTTATTTTGGGATGCAAACGGATGAGCAAATTTTGCAAGCACACCGCTTGCTTTCCGCCGAGGTTGGCATCTTTGTTGAGCCAGCTTCAGCGATCGGAGTAGCCGGTTTACTCGACCGAGTGGAAGCCGGAGTCGTCGGAGCGGGAGCCAAAGTGGTGATCACCGTCACCGGTCACGGACTGAAAGACCCACAGTGGGCGCTCAAGAAGCCGGACGGTACCGAAGTCAGTCCAACCGTAGTTGAGGCGGATTCCGCCAAAGTTGCCGAAACGCTCGGGCTCGTTTAATGCAAGCTATTCCGGTTGGTACGCGAGTTCAAGTCAAGGTGCCGGCAACCACTGCCAATCTTGGCCCAGGGTTTGACACGCTTGGTTTAGCACTCTCGCTCTACGACGAACTAGTTGTAACCGTCCTGCCGAAACCGGGAATCTCGGTGATCGTTCACGGTGTCGGCGCTGGTGAAGTGGCGACAGACGAGTCGAATCTGGTCGCAAGATCCATTGCGCACGTGTTTGATTCCGTTGGGGTTGTGCTACCCGGTCTAAGTTTGGAGGCTCGAAACTCGATCCCTCATTCGCGTGGATTGGGGTCCTCTGGTGCCGCAATCGTCTCAGGTGTAATGGCTGCCAAAGGATTACTTGAGGGCCTCGTCTCGTTTAGTTCCGAGAGATTGTTAGAACTCGCGACCGATTTGGAAGGCCACCCAGACAACGTCGCGCCAGCATTGTTCGGCGGACTCACAATTGCCTGGGTAAGTGAAGACGGACCGAAATTCAAAAAGCTCATTGCTCATAGGGGTGTCTCGGCTGCAGTATTCGTGCCCGAAACCGTAATGTCAACGGCGCTAGCAAGAAGTCTCCAGCCTTCTTCAGTTCCTCACGAGGACGCGATTTTCAACGTTTCTAGAAGCGCCTTGCTTATTGCGGCATTGGTTCAGAGTCCCGAGTTACTCCTAGCGGCAACCGAGGATCGACTGCATCAAAGTTATCGAGCATGTGCCATGCCTGAAACGGATGCTCTCATTGGAATGCTTCGCAAGAATGCTTTGGCGGCTGTCGTCTCAGGAGCGGGCCCATCCGTCTTAGTCCTTTGTAGTGATCCAAGTCAGCGACTACGGGCGGCCGAGCTTGTAAATCAGAATTCGACTTCACCGTGGCAGCCGTTGTTACTCGCGGTGGATTTCAAAGGTGCTACAGTAGTCGTGCATCCGGTAGAAGGCTCCGACTGACAAGTTGGAGAACCCGGAAGCGATCATTAGAAATCTTCGATACCTGCCCAGGGCATTAAACCCGTGATGGTTCAGAGTTTCGAAAGATCGATCCCATAGTCGGGTTGCACAACAAAACTGTGCGCCGATTGGGAAAGGAAACCCCGTTTATTTCACTATAGGGAGAACTCGTGGAGAATGACTCCGAGATCCAATCGACCGAATCGACTGTTTCGGCAAATAATGCTGAATCAGATGAAAGCGTTGAAGCAACACCAAAAAAGCGTGCACCGCGCCGAGCAAGTGCAAAGGCCGGCGTGATCAGTAAGACCGAGAATGAATCGGATGCTCAGGTAGAAGCTCAGGTGCCCGCGGCCGACTTTGAGACCAAAGACGACACGACTGAGTCGCAAGCAAACGATGCATCAACAGATGATGTAGCAACCGGCGATGCCGAAAGCAGTGGCGCAAACCGCAACCGCCGAAATCGCAACCGCAATTCGAATAATCAGGGCGAGCGGCAAGAAAAACAAGAGCGCACTCAGGAGGAGCGTCAAGAACGCTCCCAAGATGACGACCGCGGCCGCAATCGGTACCGTGATCGCCGGCGTCGCAGCCACGATGACGTAGAACCTGAATTGTCCGAGGATGATGTGCTCATTCCAGTTGCGGGCATCCTCGATATTCTCGACAACTACGCGTTTGTTAGAACGACGGGATACCTACCCGGCGCAAGTGATGTGTACGTGTCTCTTGGACAAGTGAAGAAATACAACTTGCGGAAGGGCGATGCTGTTGTCGGAGCAATTCGCCAGCCACGCGAAGGTGAGAGCCAAGGTCGCCAAAAGTACAACGCGCTCGTGAAGATCGACTCTGTTAACGGAATGGCTCCAGACGCCTTGACCGAAAGAGTTGAGTTCGGAAAACTTACTCCGTTATATCCGACAGAGCGGCTTCGGCTTGAAACGGAAGCAAGCAAGCTCACGACCCGAATTATTGACCTCGTTTCGCCAATAGGAAAGGGTCAACGCGGGCTAATCGTTTCGCCACCGAAGGCGGGAAAGACACTAGTTCTTCAAGCGATTGCCAACGCGATCTCAAAGAACAATCCTGAAGTTCACCTTATGGTTGTGCTCGTTGACGAGAGACCTGAAGAAGTCACTGACATGCAGCGGACTGTTAAAGGTGAAGTGATTGCGTCAACATTTGACCGTCCAGCTGAAGATCACACAACGGTTGCGGAATTAGCGATCGAGCGTGCAAAGCGACTGGTGGAGCTTGGTCATGATGTAGTCGTATTGCTTGACTCGATCACTCGACTAGGTCGCGCCTACAATCTTTCGGCACCCGCGTCCGGCCGGATTCTTTCAGGAGGCGTTGACTCATCCGCTCTTTACCCGCCGAAGCGATTCTTTGGCGCAGCACGCAATATCGAGGATGGCGGTTCGCTTACGATTCTCGCGACGGCGCTTGTTGAGACCGGTTCCAAAATGGATGAGGTCATTTTTGAAGAGTTCAAGGGTACCGGCAACATGGAGCTCAGGCTCTCAAGGCAGCTTGCTGACAAGCGCATCTTCCCAGCCGTGGATGTGAATGCATCCGGTACTAGGCGTGAAGAAATGCTCATGGGTCCAGATGAGGTAAAGGTCACCTGGAAACTTCGAAGAGCGCTTGCGGGACTCGATCCACAGCAGGCCTTGGAGATAGTCCTTGGAAAACTGAAGGAAACGAACTCGAACGTTGAGTTCCTGATCCAGATACAGAAGTCCTTGCCTAGCTCCACAACGGTCAAGGAGGACTGAAGTGTTCGAGTCAGTGGCGGTGCTACTGGCTGAGCACGAGGAACTGCAGAACCAACTTGCCGACCCAGCGATACACACGGATGCTGTTCGGGCTAAGAAAATCAATCGCAGGTACGCGGAGCTCAGTCAGATCAAAGCTGCCTATGAGCATTGGCATCAAGCTGGGCAGGATTTGGGTGCCGCGAAGGAATTAGCGAAAGAGGATGAATCTTTTGCTGCGGAAGTTCCTGCGCTCGAAGAAAAACTGGCTCTCTCCCAAGAGAAATTGCGCAGATTGCTGATCCCACGCGACCCCGATGACGGCCGAGACGTCATTATGGAGATCAAGGGCGGTGAAGGCGGAGCCGAGAGCATGCTGTTCGCGGCGGACTTGCTTCGGATGTATCTGCATTACGCCGAATCCAAGGGCTGGAAGACGGAAATTCTCGATAGCAACGAAAGCGACTTGGGCGGTTACAAGGATGTCCAACTCGCAATCAAGTCAAATGCGAGCGATCCGTCTCAAGGAGTTTGGGCTCACTTGAAATACGAGGGTGGGGTGCATCGAGTTCAGCGGGTACCCGTTACTGAGTCTCAGGGACGCATTCACACTTCAACTACCGGGGCTTTGGTGTTTCCCGAGGTCGACGAGCCGGAAGAAATCGAAATCAATCAGAACGATTTGAAGATTGATGTTTATCGGTCGAGTGGCCCCGGCGGCCAATCCGTCAATACGACTGACTCTGCGGTGCGCATTACTCATCTCCCAACTGGGATCGTGGTCTCGATGCAAAACGAGAAAAGTCAGCTTCAAAACCGTGAAGCGGGAATGCGGGTTCTTCGCGCGCGCTTGCTTGCTTTGCAACAAGAAGAGCAAGCTGCTGCAGCTTCGGATGCTCGCAAAAGCCAAATTCGCACAATGGACCGCTCTGAGCGCATTCGTACATACAACTTTCCTGAAAACAGGATTGCGGATCATCGAACCGGCTTCAAGGCGTACAACCTTGATTCGGTTATGAACGGTGCCTTGGACGACGTAATTGCCTCTTGTATTTCCTTTGATGAGGAAGAGCGCCTTGCTGAGCTGACTGGCGATTCTTGAAACCTTCGACATCGATTCGCGTAATTCGAAACGAAAGCCTGCAGCGATTGTCGCAAGCGGGAATTCAAAATGCCGAAGTAGATTTTGAACTGCTGCTCGGGCACGTTCTTGGAATCTCGAGGGGAGAGGTTCAGTCAAAGGTTGCACTCGATGCCGATTTGCCTACGGCGGTAGCTGATGAGCTTGATCGATTAGTATCTAGACGTTGTGAACGTGAACCGTTGCAACACATCACAGGTCGTGCCGCCTTTCGAAATCTTGAGTTGTTGGTTGGGCCGGGAGCTTTCGTTCCACGCCCGGAAACCGAATTGACCGCGCAAATCGCGATTGATGCGCTCAATGCTTTTGAACTTCCCGAACCCATTGCGTTGGATTTGGGCACTGGGACAGGTGCAATCGCCTTGGCGATCGCTACCGAAGTCAGCCGTGCTCGAGTGTTCGCGATAGAGAAGTCTGCCGAGGCGTTCGCTTGGGCGCAAAAGAACGTTGAGCATCTAGGAGTTTCAACGCTTGAAATCCTTCACGGAGAAATCGAGGGTTCTTTCTCACAATTGGACGGCCAGGCAAGCGTTGTAGTTTCGAATCCGCCGTACATTCCAGTTGACGCCGTGCCTCGTGACCCAGAGGTTCAAAAATTCGACCCACCCCTCGCTCTTTATGGAGGCGAGGATGGGTTAGACGTGATTCGGACGGTTTCAAGCACTGCGCAAAGGCTCTTGCACCCAGGTGGTCTTGTCGTTATCGAACATGGCGAACTTCAAGGGGCAGCAGTTAGAGAGCTGTTTGCAAACGATGGTTGGCACGCGATTTCAACTCAAAAAGACTTACTTGGCCGAGATCGGGTTTCGACCGCAGTTCGCTAGCGCTTCAAGAACTTCTCAATCGAGTCGTTGAGACCTGAAATATCGGCGACACCGTTGACCCAACGTAACTTATGCCCGTGCATTCCAACCGCTACTGCGCCTTCAACATTCTCGGTTGAGTCATCGGTAAAGAACACATCTTTCGGATCAGCATCGAAATGTTCCGCCGCTATTTCGTAGATTTCGGCATCCGGTTTTCTAACGCGCAAGTCTGCGCTTACGAGCACATCTTCCCCGATTGCCCCAGAAATTTCCGGGGCAAGAAATCCAAAACATTCTCGAAATGGCGAAGGATTATTCGTGAGAATCCCGACTCTACCCAGCTCTGCCGCCCGCAGCACCGCTTCGATGGCGCCGGGAATTGGAGTGCTAGCTAGCATGCGTGTTTCACGCCAATTCTCAAGAGAAATTGTCGCACCCGTGACTTCAGCGAACTTCGCTAAGTATTCATCCGAGGTTGGCCATTCGCCAGCTTCGGCGCGACGTTCAAAACCCCCAGCCCACCATTGCTTCGCTAGAGCGTATTGACTGACACCTGTCAATATCGATAACGCCGGCAGGCGTCGGCGAAAGTCGTAGTCATAAACGGTGTCATCAAAGTCAAACAAGAATACGTTCACGATGCTCCAAGCCCAAAAATCGCAGAAAGTACCAGTTTGCCTCCAACTAGGATTGCAAACGAAATGACGACTATCTACGACTGCACAGTCCCTACCGAACTTTTGACCGGAATGCGATTGGCTCGAGCCGCTATCGGTAAAGGTGAACTTGTTGTCATTCCAACGGACACGGTCTACGGGGTCGCTTGCGATGCCTTCAATCCGGATGCTGTAAATCGACTGCTTGCTGCCAAGGGGCGTGGCAGGCAAGCGCCGCCGCCGGTATTGATCCCGGGGATCCCAACCCTTGATGCCTTGGCGGAGCATGTACCGGAAGAAGCTCGGGTTTTGGTGAAAGCATTTTGGCCCGGCGCTCTTACGCTAATCGTTCCGGCCAGAGAATCGCTCAAGTGGGACCTCGGTGAAACACACGGAACAGTGGCTCTGAGGATGCCGGACGATGAGATTGCTCTCGAATTGCTTTCTGAGACCGGCCCACTCGCAGTAAGTTCCGCAAATTTGACGGGGAGGCCAGCCGCTACAACGGCGCAAGAAGCGCAAACCGCTCTGGGTGAAAGCGTGAGTGTGTATCTAGACGGCGGGATTCGAAACGCGAGTGCTTCGAAGGAGCGAGATTCTGGATCGACGATAATCGACTTGACCGGTTTGGCTATCGGTAAGGAACTCAAGATAGTCAGGCATGGCGCCATCCCCGATGAACAGATTTTCGGAGCGCTTAGTTGATTTTCTACATAATCGTAGGTCTAATAGCGGCGGCCGTTACAGCCGCTCTCTCCTGGGTAACTTGGCGCCTCGGCAAACGCTATCGGCTGTACCCGAAGATTCGTGAGCGCGACGTTCACAAGACCCCAACTCCAAGGCTCGGTGGGGTTGCAATGTTTTTCGGAGTTTGCGCGGCATTCCTGTTCGCAAGCCAGGTGAGTTGGTTCCATCTCGTGTTTGCCAAACCCTGGCAAATTGTCGTGATTCTGGGCGCGCTACTCATCATCGTGCTAATTGGTGTGGCCGATGATCTGTGGGATTTGGATTGGCTTACTAAGCTCGCTGGTCAAATGATCGCGGCTGGATTGCTCGTGTGGCAAGGCGTCCAACTCGTGACTCTGCCGATCGGCGGAATCATAGTTGTCCCACCAATTCTGGGACTCGTTCTAACGGTCGTCGCGGTAGTTCTCGTCATGAACGCGGTGAACTTCATTGACGGTCTAGACGGACTCGTTGCCGGAGTTGCGATCATCGCTAATGGAGTGTTCTTCATTTACAGCTATTGGCTTGCGAGGGTCATCGGTGAAGCGGAATACTTCAACCTCGCTTCCCTCATCACGGCAATACTCATTGGTGCTTGTGTTGGCTTCTTACCGTTCAATTGGCACCCGGCAAAGTTGTTCATGGGCGATTCAGGGGCGCTCATGGTTGGCATGCTCATGGCCGCTTCCGCGATTTCAGTGACCGGGCAAGTTGATCCGTATTCTCTGCAATCGGGAAGATTATTGGCTCCGGCATTCATTCCGCTCTTGTTGCCAATCGCGATTTTGTTGTTGCCGATCACGGACTTTGTGCTCGCCGTAGTCAGGCGCCTAAGAGCCGGCAAATCACCCTTCAGTGCGGATCGAAAACATTTGCATCATCGACTACTCGATATGGGGCACTCTCACTTGGGAACCGTATTGCTGTTCTATTGTTGGAGCGCGGTAATTTCGGTTGGAGTGTTGAGCTTTCTGTTCGTGCCGTGGCAATGGTCTGTCGTGTTTATCGGAGTGGGCATAGTCATAATGGCTGCTGTAACTCTCGCGCCTTTGGGGAAAAGCATCCGATCTCTTGGCAAAGCGAAAGATCTACCAGAATGACCAAGGAATCATCCAAATCGAAGCCACGAGGCGCCGCCTCGCCGGTACATACGAGGTCTTTGAAATTTGCAGCCGTAGCGACTCTTGCAATTGCGATTGCGTCTGGCCTAATTGGGTTTCTTGTCGCTCAAGTCAACGGTCTATATAGCGCACTTATCGGTTCCGCGCTCGGTGCGATATTTATGGGCTTGACGGCGGTTAGCGTTCTAGTTGCTTCTAGTTTGAAAAAGCGCTCCGACCCGGATTTTCGATTCGTTGGAATCGTGATGGGCACTTGGATTTTGAAGCTCGTTGCTTTCGTAGTTATTGCATTCTGGCTTGGACGCCAAAGTTGGTTAGTTCCGTGGGTGTTCTTCCTTACATCTGTTGCGGTAGTTCTCGCTTTTCTGGTTGTGGATGTCATCGTCTTACAATCCAGCCGTATTCCGTATGTGGATGTCATGCTTCCCGGCGAGGGGTCAGATTCTGGGCAGGAAATTGATCGAAAATCTTGATAGGGTGGACGAGGTTTCGCCCGTTTCCACGCTGCGCGCCGCGCCCCACGTCTGGAGTTGATTCTGTTCCTTTATGCCTTGACCACTTCTCTGCTCGTCGCGGCTGACGACCCGGGAAACGGCGGATTTGTTGGACCTTCGGTTGACGAGTATTTTCCTCAAGTCCTGTTGTTTGCGGGTACCCCATTTGAATTGAACCGAATCACTCTGATTCGTTTGATCGCGGTTGCAGCGTTGGTGCTTATTTTGTGGCTTGGCACGAGAAAGCTAAAGCTCGTTCCGAGTCGGGGTCAGGCGACCATGGAATTTGCTCTAGATTTTGCCGGTAGAGGTATTGCGATCGAAACCCTCGGTGAAAAAGATGGCAAGCGGTTTGCACCATTGATCATGACGATCTTCTTCTTGACTCTTGCCTTGAACTTGACTGGAACTATTCCAGGCCTACAAATAGCCAGTACTGGTCTGATCGGTCAGCCTCTGATTCTTGCTGTTATTGCATATGTTGCGTTTGTGTATGCGGGAGTTCGAAAGTTTGGTTTCGGCCGTTTCATGAAGAACTCGCTTTGGTTGCCGGGAGTTCCAGCAGTTATCAAGCCGCTAATTGCGGTGCTCGAGTTTCTTTCGACGTTCATCGTTCGTCCGGTGACGCTCACTCTTCGTCTCACCATGAACATGGTCGCGGGACACATGTTGCTTGCCTTGTGCTTTTTGGCTACCGGATTCTTCTTTAATTTGTTAATTCAAGGAAGCGCTTGGGGAGCCCTAAGCGCGGGAACGCTCTTGCTTGGAATTGCGTTTACCGTACTTGAACTGTTCGTGGCTGCATTGCAGGCCTATATTTTTGCGATCTTGACCGCCATCTACATTCAGCTTGCCTTGGCCGAATCTCACTAAAACTTTGATCAATTAGTAATCACATCGAAAGGAAGAATATGAATCTCGTCGGACACATTGCACCGCTAGCCTTCGGCCTCGCAGCCATCGGCTCCGGTGTCGGAGTTGGTGTCATCGTCGGAAAGACTGTTGAGTCGGTTGCTCGTCAGCCAGAACTCGCGGGTCGCCTCCAGACATTGATGTGGATCGGTATCGCGATCACCGAAGCGCTCTGCTTCATTGCAATTGGTGTCGCATTCATTCCGTTCCCAGCCCCGTAAGCAACCACCACTCAAGATTGAAGGAGTCCTGAATGCATCCAGCATTCATCCTCGCTGGCGCGTTAGCCGCCGCCGAAGAAAAAGAGCACAGCCTTCTGTTGCCTGAGCTCCCAGACCTGATTTGGGGATCGGTTGCATTCGTCATTGTTCTGATCGTCATCATCAAAGTTGTGATGCCGAACATTACGAAGGCGTTGGACGCTCGTCGAGACGCGATTGAAGGCGGAATTGAGCGTGCCGAGAAGGCCGAAGCACAAGCTGCTGCGACTAAAGCGGAGTATGAAGCGGCACTTGCTGCAGCTCGTACCGAGGCGTCGCACATTCGAGAGCAGGCTAGAGCCGACGGAGCAAAGATTCTTGCGGAGCTAAAAGAGCAAGCACAAGCGGAGGCAACACGAATTGCTGCCAATGCCCAAGCAACGATTGAAGCCGAACGTCAAAGTGCGCTTGCATCGCTCAGAAACGAAGTTGGCACGTTGGCAATTTCACTCGCTTCCGGAGTCATCGGAGAAAGTCTGAGTGACGATAAGAAAGCCAGCGCAATGGTTGATCGATTCCTTGCGGATCTTGAAGCAGACCAGAAGGCCAAGGCGGGCAAGTAGTGGGATCAGCTTCTAGAAACGCGATTGCTTCAGCCAGAGAACTGTTAGCAACTCTAGGTCTCACCTCAAGGGTGGGGGAGGACTTGTTGTCGGCTTGTCGCGTAGTTGCGGATTCTCAGCAGTTGCAGAACATTCTTGCTGATCCCGCGTTCGGAGATTCTGAAAAGAAAAAGTTAGTTGAGACGGTTTTCAAGTCTTTAGACGAAAAGTCAAGACTTCTGTTGACCCGTTTATCTAGCAGCAGATGGTCAATAAAATCCGATCTTGTCTCTGGAATTGAGGAGCTTGGTCTTCGTTCGATTGCGAAATCGACGGGGGCGGGAACTGATATTCCGAAAGAACTGTTCAAAATAGGACAACTCATCGGATCCAATGGCGAATTGGAGCTAGCAGTAGGTTCCAAACTGGGTGATCCAAACGCTAAAGCGAAACTGGTTGAGAAGCTGTTTTCGGGTAAAGCGAGCAAAGAAACCATGGCAATAGTTACGCACTTGGTTCGAAGCCCGAGAGGAAGACGAATCGGCGCCCTTGTCAAGTATGCAAGTTCGATAGTTGCCGACGAGTCTGCGTTGAAGATTGCTACCGTCACCGTTGCTGCCGAGTTGAATGCAAAGCAAGTTGCTCAATTGCAGAAGAGCTTGGCAACTAATTACGGAGACTTGAGGATCCAGCAGGTAATCGATCCGGGCGTAATTGGTGGATTCAGAATCAATATCGGAAATATCGTGATCGACGAGACAATCGCGACCAGACTAAAGGACCTAAAACTTCAACTAGTTGGTTAGAAACCGGCTTAAGACTTGGGGTAAGCGCCCCAACAAGCAAGAGGAAAAACAATGGCAGAACTGACAATTAGCCCCGATGAAATCAGGGTAGCCCTGCAGGATTTCGCAAAGTCCTATGAGCCAACCAAAGCAGGAGCGGCAGAAGTTGGCCACGTGATCGACACGGCGGACGGCATTGCGCACGTTGAAGGGCTCCCCGGTGCGATGGCAAACGAGTTGCTTCGCTTCGCGGACGGCACGCTTGGCTTGGCGCTAAACCTCGATGAAGCCGAAATTGGTGTTGTTGTCCTCGGTGACTTCACTGGAATCGAAGAAGGCATGGAAGTTACTCGCACGGGCGAGGTGCTTTCAGTCCCAGTTGGCGACGCCTACCTCGGGCGCGTTGTCGACCCGCTAGGAAACCCAATCGACGGCCTCGGCGCAATCAAGTCAGAGGGTCGCCGCGAACTTGAGCTTCAAGCCCCAGGTGTTATGCAGCGTAAGAGTGTGCACGAACCCCTCCAGACTGGAATCAAGGCTATCGATGCGATGATTCCGATCGGTCGTGGACAGCGTGAGCTCATTATTGGTGACCGTCAGACCGGAAAGACCGCTATCGCGATCGACACGATCATCAACCAGAAAGCGAACTGGGAGTCCGGGGATGTAAATAAGCAGGTTCGCTGCATTTACGTTGCGATCGGTCAAAAGGGTTCAACGATCGCGAGTGTCAAGGGTGCTCTTGAGGATGCCGGTGCGATGGAGTACACGACGATCGTCGCGAGCCCAGCATCCGATGCCGCAGGTTTCAAGTACCTCGCGCCATACACGGGTAGCGCAATCGGTCAGCACTGGATGTATGGCGGCAAGCACGTCCTAATCGTGTTTGATGACCTTTCAAAGCAAGCTGAGGCGTATCGCGCTGTTTCGCTACT
>JAHBSS010000045.1 GCA_019639015.1 Cryobacterium sp.
TGGCCAGCACACAACTAGTCGGGGTCGACATTGGCTCAACCAGCGTTCGAGGGGTCGAGGTCGCGGGCATCGGTAGCAAACGCCCGAATGTAGTTCGCTATTTCTCAATCCCAATTCCAGAGGGCGCAGTTCGCAACGGTGAAGTAATCGAAATAAACACCGTCTCAGCCGCACTAAAACAACTCTGGAGTGCAGCACGCTTCAGTAGCAAAGAAGTAGTTCTGGGAGTTGGAAACTCAAAAGTCCTAGTTCGCGACTTAGCGGTCCCCAAATTGAACTATCAAGAAATCCGCGAATCCCTACCAACCCATGTCCAAGAGATGCTTCCCGTTCCGGTAGCGGATGCGCTACTGGACTATTACCCGGCGTCTGAAGCCATGGCAGAGTCCGGACCGATCATTAACGGGTTGCTCGTAGCAGCGATTAAAGATTCGGTGCTCGCAAACGTGAAAGCTGTGCAACTCGCTGGGTTATCCCCGGTGGGAGTGGATCTAATTCCATTCGCTCTGACCAGGCTCACCTCGCAGTCGCGAATGATCGGAAATATCGCCCACATTGACATTGGTGCAAGAACCACGAACGTGATCGTTACAACAAACGGAGTGCCTCAATTTGTTCGAATCATCGGAAACGGTGGGCACGATTTGACCGTCGCACTTGCTGAGAGGTTAGGTGTTACCGAATCCGAAGCTGAGAATTTGAAGCGAACGATCGGACTCGGTGGGGCTTCGGTATCCCAAGAGAACGCAAAAGCCGTCGGCGTAATCCGCGAAGTGACGGGAACGTTCCTCACAAACCTGAGAAATACTTTGAGTTATTTTGCAACCAATAGGCAAAATGAGCCGTTCGCAGGAATCGTTCTTAGCGGAGGCGGGGCACAGTTGTCCGGGTTCGCGGATGCGCTCTCTGAAATGACTCGTATCCCCGTCGCACTTGGTGACACCTTTGGAACTGTTGATGTGGCCAAGGATGCCGCCAGAGGGGTGCAAACCCAGTTTGGAATGAATGTTGCTCTCGGGCTAGCCCTAGGTGGTGCAGCATGAGTCGCGATACCGTGAAATCAAGTAATGGTCTGGTAATTGGAGCGCCGCCGAAAGCGAATTTGCTTCCACCAGAAGTTGGCGCGATGGCGAAAGGGAAAGTCGCTAGAAGAAACGCAATCGCAATCGTCATGCTTGTTGTCGTTGCTGTAGTGGCAGCGTATATCGGAGCAACTTGGCTCGCAGGGCAGGCGCAAACTCAATTGCAAGCGGCTAACTCAGAAACAACGCGTCTTCTTGCCGAGCAACAGAAATACTCTGGCGTCGTGGTAATCAAGAACTTGCTATCGACATCCGAAGCTGCACGGCAGGTTGGGATGTACACGGAAATTGATTGGAAAGATTACCTAGACGATATCCAGAAGAGTCTTCCCGCTGGCACGCTCGTAACGAACGTCGTTGCCGAGGTTGGAACACCGCTGACAGATTTTGCCCAGCCGACCGTTCCCCTCCAAGGGAATAGAATCGGCGAATTGACGTTCACGGCAAACAGTCCGGGCTTACCGGACGTTGAAGCCTGGCTGAATTCTCTCAGTAATCTTGACGGATACGTCGACGCTTCACCTGGATCTATCACGCTTGATGCCGAGACCGGTCTCTATCAGGTTTCGATCAAGATGCACGTTGATATTGGTGCCCTTTGGTTACGTTTTGATGAGAAAGCAAAGGCAGAAAAGGACAAGTTGCTAAAGGATCGTCAAGACCAAAAGGCCAAAATTGAAGCTGCGAAGCCGACTCCGACTCCAACCCCGACCCCAACCCCGTCGCCTAGCGAAAACGAATCGGATGGGGGCCAGTAAGAATGAATAGTAAAGCCTGGTTGGCTGTAGCTGCACTCGTTAGTGTCTTGGTCCTCGTACTGGGATGGTTCCTCGGGCTTTCGCCGAAACTTGCTGAAATTTCCGACGCCAATCAACAGCGCGAGACAGTAGAAGCAGGAAACCTGCGCCAAGAAGCGAGACTCGCACAGTTGAAGAAAGAATTCGCAAATATTGATGAACTCAAGGAACAACTCGCGGAGGTGCAACTCGGTTTGCCTCCAGGCGACGACCTGCCGACGTTTCTTGGCCAACTGCATCAGCTTGAAACACAAAGCGGCACCAAGCTAACAAAGTTCACCGCAAGCGACGGACAAAAGTACATTCCAGCCCCCGGGAGCAAGACAAACCCGGCAGTGACGGCCGATAATTTCGTGGCGATAACCATTCAGCTCACGGTGATCGGGACGCGGGACCAGGTAATTGCATTTGTCAATGACCTGCAAAATGGAAATCGGTTGTTTCTTGTTACCAAACTCAGCATCCAAAACGAAGGACAGAGTTCAGGGTCAACCGAAGAAGGTGAATCTACGGCAGACTACACGGGCAACATCACTGGTTACGTGTATGTGCTTGTAGACCCATCGGCGCCACCGCCAACTTCGACCCCGGTTGGCTCGTTAGATGTTCAGCCGAGCCCGACTCCTGTACCAAACCAGTAATTGGGACTGTCTCGAGAGCAACTGAGGTTGCTAGAGTTACCGTGACTCTGTCGCACAGATTTTTCAATGGAGGATGCAGTGAATGCAAATGCTGAAGCGGCCAAGAACGAAGACGCCCTAGAGGCCACCGCTGACAAGATCGAAAGCGCGGCCGAGGGAGTAAAGGAAGCCACTGGAGATGTGACTGCCGCAGTCTCCGAGGTTTCAGCCAGCGGAGCCGAGGTTGCCGATGCTGCGCAAGCCACCGTTGAGCAGGTACCAGTTCCCGCTCCGCAAACCGTTTATGTTCAGGCCCCACAACCTCCCGCCCAAAAAGGTAATCGTGGATTCGGGATCTTGTTCGCCTTCATTGCGACTCTGGCTTTCGCAGCGGTTTTTGCTGGCATTGGGGCGCTAATAATTACATTTATGCGCCCGGCAAGTCTTGACGTGCCGGTTCTCGGATTCTTGATGAGTCCTTACTTCTATGTACCGGTACTCGTATTCCTTGTGCTTACAATCCTCTGGGCACTATTGGTCAATCGTGCTGGTTGGTGGGCTTGGGTGCTCGGATCAATCTTGATCGGTGTCTTGACCTACATACTCTCTGTCGGGCTGTTTTTGGTGTTTGCCGGCGGATTGGGCATGAGCCCGGAAAAGCAATCGGCTGCATTGACATTCTTGGCTTTGAATCCGGCTTCGATCATTGCGGGAGTGCTTGCAAGGGAAACCTCGCTTTGGTTTGGTGGAGCAATCGCCAAGAGGGGCCGCAAGGTTCGCGAACGTAACTACGCAGCTTGGCAAGCATTCCAACAAGAGCACGGCGCCAACTAGGCGAACTCTTGGAAGGCGACTCCATAAACGAGGACCCAGCAGACGACAACCCAAGAACAGGTTCATTCACGAAGGCGCTTCAAGTAGCAGCGTTCGGCATGGTGATTTTCGGTGCGTTACTTGTGGCGGTCGACGGCGTGCTCAGTTTGAGCTTGGACATCGACGTTATTACTGAAACGGATGCCGGCCCTCTTGTTGGACCTCTCATGGCACTCGGTGCTTTGGTGATTGTGTTTTGTTGTCTCGTATTTGCTATGAAACCGCTTGAGGGGCGCTCGCACATCCCAATTGCGGCTGGAGTTGTTGGTGCCATTCTGATCTACTTGCTCTGTCCATTCATCGGCGCGGTCGCCTATTGGTTGGGAAAGCACGAGATTGCTGCAGGAACGATCTTCTACTCCAAATACCTCACTAGTCCGTTCGTTATTGCATCGGCCTTGCTCGCCCTACTGGTGATCTTGGTGCTTCCACCGCTTGCGCGTGCCAGAGCGGCGACGTTGGGCAAAAAAAGCATTTGACCGAGCGTGCACCTAGGACTACGATTGACCGAGTGTGCGCTTTGACGCGTGCCTTTTTGCGTGTTCGCGCGAGATGGCAAGCACTGAGGCACCAACCGGAATTGGGTTCGAGATTCGGATTCTGAATCACAATCGAACCCCACGGCATATTCATCAACACTTTCGGGACTTCCGGCAAGAGATGAATCAAGTCAATCGGCAGGGAAGCCATTTCATTGCGGATTGCAACAAGCAACACTGTCACCGTGCAGTCAATTCAAGGAGAAAATCAGTGCCAACAATTCAACAGTTGGTTAGGAAGGGTCGCAACCCGAAGGTTTCAAAGACCAAGGCGCCTGCCCTAAAGTCCAACCCACAACAGCGCGGAGTTTGCACTCGCGTTTACACAACTACTCCGAAGAAGCCGAACTCGGCGCTTCGTAAGGTTGCTCGTGTCAAGCTCAGCAACGGCACGGAAGTTACCGCCTACATCCCAGGCGAAGGCCACAACCTCCAGGAGCACTCGATGGTGCTCGTGCGTGGGGGCCGTGTTAAGGACCTTCCTGGTGTCCGCTACAAGATCGTTCGCGGTGCACTGGACACTCAAGCTGTGAAGAACCGTAAGCAGGCTCGTAGTCGCTACGGCGCGAAGATGGAGAAGAAGTAATGCCCAGGAAGGGACCAGCGCCAAAGCGCCCGATCGTTGCAGACCCGGTTTACGGAGCTCCAATCGTAACTCAGCTTGTCAATAAGATTTTGCTCGAAGGCAAGAAAGGCCTTGCCGAACGAATCGTCTATGACGCACTTGCCGGTGTTTCAGCGAAGACCGGCGGGGATGCGGTCGTGACCTTGAAGAAGGCGCTCGACAACATCCGGCCGACTCTAGAGGTAAAGAGTCGCCGCGTTGGTGGTTCAACCTATCAGGTGCCGATTGAGGTTAAGCCTCACCGTGCAAACACTCTGGCGCTTCGTTGGCTTACGAGCTACGCGAAGGGCCGCCGCGAGAAGACAATGACCGAGCGTCTAACCAACGAAATATTGGATGCTTCGAACGGTCTTGGCGCAGCAGTCAAGCGTCGCGAAGACACCCACAAGATGGCTCAGTCGAACCAGGCGTTCGCTCACTACCGCTGGTAATCAGCTTCAACAACCGAAAGAAACGTAAGGAACCAAATTGGCACAGGAAGTGCTCACCGACCTGAGCAAGGTCCGCAATATCGGCATCATGGCTCATATCGATGCAGGCAAGACGACAACGACTGAGCGCATCCTGTTCTACACCGGTGTCAACCACAAGATCGGCGAAACCCATGACGGAGCTTCGACGACCGACTGGATGGAGCAAGAGCAGGAGCGTGGAATCACGATTACTTCTGCGGCTGTTACTTGTTTCTGGAACAAAAACCAGATCAACATCATCGACACCCCAGGTCACGTTGACTTCACGGTCGAGGTAGAGCGCTCACTGCGTGTGCTCGACGGAGCCGTTGCCGTGTTCGATGGCAAAGAAGGTGTTGAGCCTCAGTCCGAGACGGTTTGGCGTCAAGCAGATAAGTATGACGTTCCCCGCATTTGTTTCGTCAACAAGATGGACAAACTCGGCGCGGACTTTTACTTCACGGTAGACACGATCATAAAGAAGCTCGGAGCAAAGCCACTGGTTCTTCAGCTTCCGATCGGCTCCGAAAGTGAGTTCGTAGGTGTTATCGACCTTGTCGAAATGCGAGCCTTGGTTTGGCCAGCTGACGCCAAGGGCGACGTGACAATGGGCGCCAAGTACGAGGTTCAAGAAATTCCGGCGAACCTCAAAGACAAGGCTGTCGAATACCGGCAGCACTTGCTTGAGGCGGTTGCTGAAACAGATGACGCTTTGCTCGAGAAGTTCTTCGGCGGCGAGGAATTGACGGTTGCCGAGATCAAGTCCGGCATCCGCAAACTCACCGTTACAAGTGCCATGTATCCCGTGTTGTGCGGATCCGCGTTCAAGAACCGCGGTGTGCAGCCAATGCTCGATGCGGTCGTCGACTACTTGCCGAATCCTCTCGACATTGGTGCCATTGAGGGTCACGACCCTCGTGATGAAGAGAAGATCATCGAGCGTCATCCTGACCCGAAAGATCCTTTCGCGGCTCTCGCGTTCAAAG
This sequence comes from Cryobacterium sp., assembly GCA_019639015.1. Classification (GTDB taxonomy): domain Bacteria; phylum Actinomycetota; class Actinomycetes; order Actinomycetales; family Microbacteriaceae; genus Terrimesophilobacter. The sequence continues at coordinate 5,975 of JAHBSS010000045.1, forward strand.
TTGCTGTGCACCCGTTCTTCGGGCGCCTGACCTACGTTCGCGTATATTCCGGCCACCTCGATAGCGGTGGGCAGGTTATTAACTCGACAAAGGGTCGCAAGGAGCGTATCGGGAAGATTTTCCAGATGTACGCAAACAAAGAAAACCCGGTTCCGTCCGTTACAGCCGGTCACATTTATGCAGTAATTGGCCTAAAGGACACCACAACTGGCGACACCTTGTGTGATCCGGACAACCAAGTGGTGCTTGAGTCGATGTCGTTCCCAGACCCGGTTATCGAGGTCGCCATTGAACCAAAGACCAAGGCGGATCAAGAGAAGCTTGGAGTTGCAATCCAAAAGCTTGCGGAAGAAGACCCGACGTTCCGTACCGAGCAGAACCAAGAAACCGGCCAAACCGTTATCAAGGGAATGGGCGAGTTGCACTTGGACATCCTGGTCGATCGGATGAAGCGTGAGTTTAACGTCGAAGCAAACGTTGGAAAGCCACAAGTGGCCTACCGCGAGACAATAAAGCGCGCCGTCGAAAAACACGACTACACCCACAAGAAGCAGACTGGTGGTTCAGGACAATACGCGAAGGTTCAGATTTCAATTGAACCGCTGGAGCTCTCGGCCGAGAAGCATTACGAGTTCGCGAATGTTGTTACCGGCGGTCGGGTGCCGAGGGAATACATTCCTTCGGTCGATGCTGGAATCCAGGACGCCATGCAGGTCGGTGTGCTCGCCGGCTATCCAATGGTTGGTGTCAAAGCAACTCTTGTCGACGGCGCCTACCACGACGTCGACTCATCCGAAATGGCCTTCAAGATTGCCGGTTCAATGGCATTCAAGGAGGCCGCAAGAAAAGCCAACCCTGTTCTTCTCGAACCGCTCATGGCGGTAGAGGTGCGAACCCCTGAGGAATACATGGGTGATGTAATCGGTGACTTGAACTCAAGGCGCGGGCAAATCCAGTCAATGGAGGATGCCACAGGCGTCAAGGTGGTCAAGGCGCTGGTTCCACTGTCGGAGATGTTCGGTTACGTGGGAGATTTGAGGTCTAAGACCTCAGGTCGTGCCGTGTATTCGATGAGCTTTGACAGCTACTCTGAGGTGCCGCGTGCGGTCGCCGACGAGATCGTACAAAAGAGCAAGGGTGAGTGAACCTAGGTTCATTCAATAAAGAAATATCCCGTAACATAATCAAACATCCCGTATAAATTGCAAGCGCAAACCGGCGCTTGGAGTTTTTACTCGAGAAGTCCCAAGGAGGACCAAAGTGGCTAAGGCCAAGTTCGAGCGGACCAAGCCGCACGTAAATATAGGAACAATCGGTCACGTCGACCACGGAAAGACCACTCTTACCGCGGCGATCTCGAAGGTGCTTGCTGACAAGTACCCGTCGGCGGTCAACGTTAAGCGTGACTTCGATTCAATTGACTCCGCCCCTGAAGAGCGTCAGCGCGGTATCACCATCAACATTTCGCACGTCGAGTACGAGACCCCGAAGCGTCACTACGCGCACGTTGACGCACCGGGTCACGCCGACTACATCAAGAACATGATCACCGGTGCCGCCCAGATGGATGGTGCAATCCTCGTGGTTGCAGCAACTGACGGTCCGATGGCTCAGACCCGTGAGCACGTGTTGCTTGCCAAGCAGGTCGGTGTTCCGTACCTGCTTGTTGCACTCAACAAGGCTGACATGGTCGACGACCCGGAAATCCTCGAGCTCGTTGAACTCGAAGTTCGCGAATTGCTCTCGAGCCAGGGCTTCGATGGTGACAACGCTCCAGTCGTGAAGGTTTCGGGGCTCAAGGCGCTTGAAGGCGACGAGAAGTGGACCCAGAGCATTCTTGAGCTTATGGACGCCGTCGACAACAACATCCCGGACCCGGTTCGCGACAAGGACAAGCCGTTCCTTATGCCGATTGAAGACGTGTTCACGATCACCGGTCGTGGAACCGTTGTGACAGGTCGCGCCGAGCGCGGTACCCTCGCGATCAACTCCGAAGTTGAGATCGTTGGAATCCGCCCAACCCAGAAGACCACCGTTACCGGAATCGAAATGTTCCACAAGCAACTCGATGAGGCATGGGCCGGCGAGAACTGTGGTCTGTTGCTTCGCGGTACCAAGCGTGAAGACGTTGAGCGCGGTCAGGTTGTCGTCAAGCCAGGTTCGGTTACTCCGCACACCCAGTTTGAAGGTACCGCTTACATCCTTTCCAAGGACGAAGGTGGTCGCCACAACCCGTTCTACGCAAACTACCGTCCGCAGTTCTACTTCCGTACCACGGACGTCACCGGTGTTATCACCCTCCCAGCTGGTACCGAAATGGTCATGCCGGGTGACACCACCGAGATGACTGTTGAGCTCATCCAGCCAATCGCCATGGAAGAGGGCCTCGGCTTCGCAATCCGCGAAGGTGGCCGCACCGTTGGCGCTGGCAAGGTCGTAAAGATCCTCAAGTAGTAACTGCAACAAAAGAGGAGAAGACCATGGGAATCGATGACATCATCAACGACGCCAAGGATGCCGTGAAAAGCGAGCAGGCCGAGGAGATCAGCGACAACATCCTCGATGGAGCCGAGAACCTAATCGACAAGGTTACGGGCGGAAAGTTGGCCGAACAGGTGGACGACGTTCGCGACGCGATCGACAAGAAAATCGGCAACGAGTAGTAACTAGTAACAATTCGGGCCGCCCGGGAGGAAGCTTGCTTCGCCCGGGCGGCTCTTTTATGTCTGCACGGTTGGGCTCTGAGCAGTAGACGAATGTGTCTACACCAAAAGGGGGTATCGGGTTCATCAGTGAGATTGCGATAGTCTGTTCTAGTTCCAACAAGTGGTGTGGTTGCGTCACGCCATTGAGGTTCGACATGAGCTCTAAAACCCGAAATGCTCTGGAGTCGCATGCCTTTTGCAAAAGCGAGGACACCTGCAGGTCCGCATGGACGCAGGTCTTCTTGGCGTGCCTTCGGAATCGGTCTGATAGCTCTATCAGTTGCAGTTCCGACAGTTATCGGAGGGCAGCTTGAAGCTGCAAACGCAGCCTCCGGTCAAATTCGCGGTCACGTTTTCATCGACTATGACAACGACGGAGTGTTCGATTCGGGAAATACTCCGCAGTCTGGTGTCGCAAACGATAAGGAACTTGCTGGCGTAACCGTCAATGCATACAACGCAGCCAACACCCTTGTAGGAACAGCAACAACCGCAGCAACCGGCAATCCGAACTACACCATCACTCTCTCAGGAGTTACGGATGGAGATCCGTTGCGGTTGGAGTTCATCCCGCCAGCAGGAAATTTCGACTCGTTCTACGGCACAAATTCGACAACGAGTGTTCGCTTTGTTCAGGCAGGTGCTGAGAATGTCGACCTCGGCATCACGCGACCAGATTTCTATAACTCAAACGATCCTTACGTGGCCACAGTACTGCAGCGTTCTGGATTGCCGGGCCGAACAGGTAACGCCTCGGCGCCAGCTGTTGTCTTGAATCGCTGGTCAGTCGCAAACAATGCGCCGACTTCTGGACCATTGGGTTTCGATGATTCTGCACGAAAGACCGTCGCTCTCATTCCGCAGGTCGGATCCGTCTATTCGGTCGTATACGATCCGGTAGGAAGAGACCTTTATGTTGCGGCAACCTATAAGAGAGGTGCAGGACTTGGGGGACTCGGAATTGGTGGAATCTATCGAATCAATGACGTTCTGGATGCAAATGGAAATCTAACTCCTGGCGTCCCGACAATCACAAACTGGGCCAACGTCGCTGATCCGGGAGGTCTTAATATCAACGTCGGCACAGCGTTAAGCAATAACGCTCGTGGATTGAACGCAACAGACGGATATTTCGCAGACCCCGATGGTTTTGCCAAGGCTACAAAGATCGGGATCGGTGGCATGGTGATAGACCCCGACAGTCGAATTCTCTATTTCGTGAACCTTAACGATAAGAAGATTTACGGGATCACATTGGCTACAACCCCTGCGTTGGTTGGTTCATGGAACACTCCAGCAGTTGGGGTCACACCTATTCAGCGAGCATTCGCTTTGAACATAAAGGACGGAGCACTCTACGTCGGCTACAGCGACACCGGAGAAGCCTTCCCTTTCTGCCCGGCGTCAAATCCTGGCGGAACCTATACTGGCGGTGAAAACGGTTCATGCACGAGCACGTCTCAGCCGTCGATGAAAGCGTACGTAGCAAGAGCGACGATCGACAACGCCGGGGCACCCGGTGCTTGGGCTACGGTTTTGACTGTCCCGCTGGATTACGCAAAAGGCAATGAGATCTATGATTGGCAAGCGGCGGGAGCTAGTATCGCCAATAACCATCGGCAAGTGTTGCGCTGGAATACTTGGACCGACTGGTGGAGTGGATACAACGCGCCTGATCCACCTAATCCGCCAAACGCTCGGAGCGTTGGCTTTGTAACTAATGGAGGTTGGGGCGACGACTATTACATACACATTTACCCGCAGCCTTTTGTTGCTTCGATAAGCCTAGATTCAAATGGATTTATGACCATTGGGCTTGGCGATCGCACAGCAACTCAGAGTGGAAACCGGCAAGCCGCGGCCAACTCGGGTGAGCCGGATGGTACCAGCAATAATCCGACGACATTCGAGTCGATAGCCAGTGGCGACACATTGCTTGCCGCGCTCAATACGAATGGCACCTACAGTTTGGAATCGAATGGCACCGCAACCGGCAGTGCAAGCGGGTCTAGAGTCGCGCAACCAGGTCGCTCATATCAGCCAGCGGGCGCCGAAGGACCAGGCGGGATCGATTTCTATTACGATCGACAAGCACTAGGAACGAAAACCACCCACCGAGAAGCGACACTTGGTGCTACGGCAGCACTTCAAGGTGTAAACCAAGTGATGTCAACGATGATTGACCCGCTTGATCCGATCCGAGTTGGTGGTCTCGCCTGGTTCGATTCACTTGATGGTGACATTATCCGCGGTTATCAACACGAGACAGACGAAGACCATGGAAGCTTGAAGAACGGATTCCAAAAGGGTGGCGGCATCGGTGGCGTCACATTGCTCTTGCGGGATGCACCGATAGAGATCGGAAACCGGGTCTGGTATGACGCGGATATGGATGGCATTCAGGATGCCGATGAGGCCGCGATCAACGGGGCCCCAGTTCAACTATGGACTGCAGACGGTAGCGGGAATCCGGTAACTCAGATCGCATCTACCACGACTTCAACAGTGAATGGTCAGGCGGGTACATGGTACTTCCGAACGGAGGGAGCATCGGGAGGTACCACGGGGTTTGTCAAGAATGCCAATTATGTTGTTGTGTTCCCAAGTGGCAGCGGAACTGTAAACCTAATTTGGCCCGCTGGTATGAGTACGCCACCAGGTTTCACTGGTTTGACTTGGGCTCAAATGCAGAGAACGGCCACGAGTGCTTCAGGCTCAACGATCCTAAACGATTCAAACCCAAATCCGACCAACGGCCGCGCGCCTGTGACCGTGGGTGGTGGTAGCGAGAGTAATCACACGATCGACGCCGGTTGGTTTGGCATGAGTACGTTCAGGATCGAAAAAGCCATAGTTGGTACTCCACCCACGGGGAAGACCTACACGTTCAACATAACTGCAGCGACAAACTTCCGGGGCGACAACAGGCTCGGATCTGGTGGACCTGACACTCCTCCGATTGTTGACACCATCAGTTACACACTCAACCCCGGCCAGACAATTACGTCAACGGAGCAAATTCCGTATGGCTATAAGCTCACGTTTGAGGAAGCCGGAATTACAGGCGCTTCGGTAGCATTCTCGCCCCCTCTTGGCGGCGACGATGACCACGGATTCTTGGTGATCACGCCGACGTTGACTCCCGGTGGAGTCAAGGTGACGGCAACGAACAGTTATGGCTCTGTGGATCTCACGAAGATTCTTGCCGACGGTGCAAGCCTGCCACCCGGAACTAAGTTCCCAATCGAGTATCAGATCGGGAGCGATCCGGTTGTTACGACCGAAATCGAAGCAGGTGTCGCAAACACTTTGCACATTACTGGGGTTCCCCTAGGTACAACCGTCAAGGTGCGAGAAACCTTGAGTACCCCGGCAACTCTTGGAGGTTACGTTTGGGTCGCCCCCACTTGGGATCAAGCGGGGACATCTTTGACCCCTGATTTGGATGGATGGGTCACAGTCACTGTCGCTGTAGCCACTCCGCCGATCGAATTGAACCTTACAAACCATCCAATGGACGTGCCAGTACTTCCGCTGGCGGGAGGTATAGGCGAATACATCTTTACGATCGCCGGTGGGATTGTGATCTTCTTCGGTGCCGGTCTTGGTGTCTGGCATTTCTTTGTAGCTTCGCGGCGACGCAGGCGACCTGCAGCGCATCGCGCCTGACCGAACCTAGTCGAATAAGCCCGAGCCTAGCGGGCGGCCCACGTTAAAC
>JAHBSS010000046.1 GCA_019639015.1 Cryobacterium sp.
GTGGAGAAAAAGAAAGCAAGGACTAACATTATCGGCACCGTCATCGCGACAAAAATGAATCCTCGACCGATTGCCCGCCAGAAGAGCGGATCCTTTAATACGTTTGTGTAATTACGAAAACCGACGAATACGGGATCCTTGTAGAAACTCCAGTCTTGGAATGAGAGAAAAACCGCGTAAATGGCCGGCCAAATCACAAAGATCCCCAGCAAAACGACTGCCGGGGTCAGGAACCAATAGGCGATTCGGTTGTCCCGAAACTTCTCCCGGTTGCGGGCCTTCGGTACGACATTTTTTGCGATCCTGCCTGACGTTGCGCTGGTTGTCATCTAACTCCCTTCTCAAGGCTCGAACTTGGCATGCCGCGGGGCCGGGCGTCAGCCCGACCCCGCGACCTTAACCAATCAGCCCTTCGGCGCCTTCGATGGAAGGTCGTCGCGGTCGATAACTACCTTAATTGCGTCCTCCGCGGTCTTGATCGCGTCGTCAACACTGGCAGCACCATTCATGACCGATTCAAACGCGGTGCCAACCGCAAGGGATACATCCCAAGGGAAGGTTGGCTCCGGAATTGCATCCGGGGCGATCTCTTCGATCACGACGCTAGACCAAGGGGCATTTGATGTTTCTGCGGCCTTGGCGACAGCATCTTGAACCGATTGGCGAACCGGAATCTTCGTGAACTGAGTGTTCACGAAGAACGGCAGCACGTTCTCGGGGTCTCCGGCAATTGCCCATTCAAGGAACTTGCCTGCGGCCTCAGCGTGCTTGGTCTTCGCGTCGATGACCCACTTAAAGTTGCCCAAGGTGGACTCTGTGCGGGTGTTGCTGGACGCCGAAGACGGGAACCGACCGACACCAGTATTAGCCAGCATGTCCGGGTAATCGGATCCGATTTCGGACATCAACCAAGAACCGGATGCTTTGTAAGCGATCAGACCTGGCCCAAAGTCCTTGCCGCCACCGTACCAGTCGATTGCCTGCTTCGGGACATAACCGAGATCCCACATCTTCTTGAAGTTGAGCATGAGCTCGCGGTATCCCGCATTGTCGATGTCGGCTGCGGTCCAGTCAGAGTTCAGAGCTGTGTGGCCCGAGAAGTTGAACTGCAAACCGTGAGTTGACCACGCGAAAGTCACCGCATCAAGCGGTCCGGAGAAGCAGTACTGACCGTCCTTTAGCGTCGGCTTGATCTTCTCACAGGCGGCGAACAAATCATCCCAGGTTTCGGGAGCCTTGGTCGCGTCGACACCGGCTGCTGAAACCAGATCCTTGTTCCAGAACAGAACCGTCTGCGCCTCGGTGAGAAGCGGGTATGCGTAGTACTTGTCACCCACCGCTGAGATGGACTTGGCGAATGGGAGAATCTCCGCAAGTGCCTTGTCCGAAACGATTCCGTTCAACTCGTGCAACTGGCCGGCCGCAACTGCTTCGAGAATCGGACCGGAATGAGTGTAGACGTCGGGCGCCTTGCCTGCGGCCTGGGCCGCCTTCATCTTTTCGTCCCATGCATCTGCCGGAACCTCAGTGTCAACGACCTTGACTTCGGATTGGGCTGCGTTGAACTTCTTGACGATATCGGCATACCACGCGTTCTCAGCTGGGGTGAACGTGCGATGCCAGAATTGGATGGTAGTTACACCGTCCTTGTCGTTATTCCCGCCACCACCGGTACAACCGGCGAGCGCGAGTCCAACGGTCACAAGGCCAGCGATTACCGCCAGTGACCTGCTTTTTTGCATGTGTTTCCTCCTCTTGATGAGACTCGGATTCGAGTCGTCTTGTCGCCGGTTGATCATTTCTTGACCAACTCGGCCCTGTACCAGAAGACGTTGTATGGATTCCAGATGGAGAGTCCGAAGTAAATGGTCTTGCCGCCGTCAGCTGTGAATCTTGGGTTCATGAACGGCGCATAGGGCCCCGGTACTTCACTCGCACCGACCAATGTGTATGGCTCGCCCCAAGGACCCCACGGGGTAAGTCCCTCGCGCAGGACTGCACCGGAGCCCTCTTTGAGGTAACTCATGATCCAACGCTGCAAATATTCGTTCCAAACAACGGAAAGTTCTCCCACCGTGTCATCGAGCACGAGGGTGGCGGAAGCTGAATCCGTGCTCCACTGCACAGAATCGTCCTTAATCCCAGTGAAGTAGAGATATGAATTGGAATCTTCTACCTTGGTTGCCTCGACTTTCATGAGCGAGACTCCGCTGTATCGGCCATGGGTAATTCCCCACATGTAGACCCAGTCGGTACCGCCTTCATTGATGATTGCCGGGGCGATTTGAACAAATCCGCTCTCGCCACTCCAACGCGGTGAGTCTAGAATCGTCCAGTTCTGCCCATTGTCGGTCGACTTGGCAAGCCCCGAGTCGTTTACCTCCCACTCACCCGGGATACCCCAGTGCCGCACTGACATCCAGTGCAGATACATGGTGCTCCCGACCGCAAAACCGTGAGTTGGGATGACTGTCATCTCAACGTTGTCGACCTTCTTTGAAGGGAGTAGCTCTTTGGCCAGTCCAACTTCATCGAGGATCATGCCATCGATCGTTATCCCATTGGACGGGTCCGTGTCATTGGTCCAGCCCATAGTGTTGGAGCGCCAGAAGGAACCACCCCCTCCGACGACCCCGGTACGTTCACCGAAAGTATCCCCGAAGACGAACCAGACTTTTCCGTCGTACTCGAACATCGACCCAAGGTCGGTCCCATCGACCGCCCACTTATCGGTGCGGCCAGGGGAATCTGGGCCAGTCACGGCGCCGATTTGTCGAACACCAGTTACGCCGTCGAGTACAAATTCACCATGCGGACTGAAGAGTCGAGTTCCGACTGCACAGCCGGTTAGAGCAAGCGCGGTCACAGATACGAGCGATACCGCCGCAATCCGCGTGCTGCGAGCTACACCGGTGTCCTGCATAAACAGTCAACCCTCCTCGTCGAGTAATCCGTAGGTCAAGTAGACCGCACGAAATCGGTTTCGTCAAGTGTCAATCTGAAATCGATATGATTGAGTTCAATCCCAATCATTTACTATACGAAATCGATTCCATGAGCTGACTCAATGTCGCGAACCTTAATTTGCCGGATTGGTTGGTATTCCTAGATCACCGAGGTACCAAAGGTCGACCGAGTAGCGCCGCCACTATTTAGCAACTTGGTTGAATCAGACGCGTGCCTAAAGCTGTTCACTGCACGAATTCGACAATCACAAGAATTCGGGTGATGTGCATTTTTGCGCACGCGATGTCACCACCGAAACCGGAATCGCCCGGAATCAAAATCCCCTCGGTAGGAGGTAATACCGAATCGAAGTACACCCCCCGGGACTCGAACCCGGAACCCACTGATTAAGAGTCAGTTGCTCTGCCATTGAGCTAGAGGTGCTCGCGGAGTTTGAACTCCGATCGACGAACAAGATTAGCATGAGAGGCAGTGAACACGCGAAGTGTGCGCTTCAAACTTGACCAAAGTGGATGTTTCGAGATCGCAGTGAAGAAATTGGTGGAGAAATTGGTGAAGAAAGTTGAACTTAGGCCCGGCGACGTAGCACCGTCGTTCACCCTAAGCGATGAGAACGGCAAACTCGTTTCACTGGGTGATTACAAGGGCAAGAAGGTGATCGTCTATTTTTATCCCGCGGCCTCGACTCCGGGTTGCACCACTGAAGCGTGCGATTTTCGAGACAGCTTGAACCCACTAGCAACCGCTGGCTATGTCGTACTTGGAATTTCGAAGGATGAATTGCCAGCGCTCGTGAAATTCAAGAACGAAGAGCACTTGAACTTTCCCCTGCTTAGTGACCCGGGTTTGGATGTTCACAAGGCATACGGTGTTTGGGGCGAAAAGCAACTATATGGAAAGCCGATAACGGGAACGCTTCGATCAACATTCGTCGTCGATGAGACCGGAAAAATCGAAGTCGCGTTGTACAACGTAAAGGCGACCGGTCACGTAGCGATGCTGAAGAAACGAATTGGCCTGGCCGCTTAGTTCAAGCTCTTTTCGTTGCATCCAATACCGGCTTCGAGAACAGAAGCAAGATCGCTAGTACTACCGGGACGAGCAACAACCAACCGACGTCATCCCTTGCAAACAGTCCTTGAAAACTACCAATTGCAACGGCCAACTGAAGTACTTGCCAAGTAAGAATTGCCCCCCGAGTCCAAGGTTTGGTTTTCAAGGCGCTCAAGCCGACAAACAATAGCCAGCCCGCTGCGAGCAACGCGAGAACCAAGATGAAGATCGCGCCCGCGAGGGAAGCAGGTTTCTGAGTAAAAAGTTCGAACACGAGCCAGGCAGACGCAAGCGCACAAAGCGCCGACGCGACAAATACGACGATCGCGAGCGCGACAAGTTGCCACGGATGCTTATTTACTAAGCGCGAGTCATCGTTTGAAGTGACAGAATTCACAGCGTTATCCCAAAGAAAACTATTGATTTGAACCAACCGTTATGAGAGTCTAATTGAGGTTGATTTTTCCGCTCACAGTGGCGTGAGCACCTTCCATCCGCATTGCTCGAACCCGATTCCGGGTCTTATTGCCATGCGTAAAGGCGTTCACAGAAGGAGCACAAATATGGACTGGCGCGATAACGCAGCTTGCCTCACGGTAGATCCGGAACTTTTCTTTCCGGTAGGGAACACGGGACCCGCTCTCGATCAAATCGAGAGAGCGAAGTCAGTTTGTGCCCGTTGCACCGTCAGTGAGCAGTGCTTGCAGTATGCGCTAGAGACCAACCAAGACTCCGGAGTCTGGGGTGGACTTAGCGAGGATGAGCGTCGCGCTCTGAAGCGTCGCGCAGCTCGCGCTCGCCGCGCTTCCTGAAGTTACTTCTTCTTAAGCCAAGAAAGCGGCACCTCAATGGTCACTTCGGTGCCCGCGCCGACAATTGTGTGCCAATCGATAGTGCCACCCAATTCGCCTTGAATCAGGGTCCGGACGATTTGAGTTCCAAGACCGGCGCCGACCTTGCCTTCACCAAGTCCAACACCGTCGTCTCGCACGGTCACGCTAAGCACGGTATCGCTTCGTTCCGCCGTGATTTCCACTTCGCCTTCCCGACCAGCCAATCCGTGTTCAACCGCGTTTGTTACTAACTCGGTCAGGGCGAGAGCCAAAGGGGTCGCATATGCGCTTGGCAATTCGCCAAAGCTTCCCGAAAACTTCGGGTGAGCTTTCGTCTGGTGGGTTGAAGCGATTTCAGCAATTAGCAAGAGCACGCGATCAAACACCGCGTCAAAATCAACATTCTGACTTAGGCCCTCGCTAAGAGTGTCGTGCACAACCGCAATTGCCCCGACTCTTCGCATTGCGTGATTCAGGGAATCTCTAGCGTCTTCGGAATGCGAACGCCTGGCTTGAATTCGAAGCAAGGACGCGACAGTCTGCAAATTGTTCTTGACGCGGTGATGGATCTCTCGGATGGTCGCATCCTTGGTAAGCAACTCTTGCTCTTGGTGGCGCAATTCGGTCACATCTCGGCTCAGCACAATCGCACCAGCTCGAACCCCATGTTTCGATATTGGGATTGCTCGCAACGATATGGAAACCCCTCTTGCTTCAAGATCGGTTCGCCATGGCGCACGACCGGTAACGACAAGTGGCAAGGATTCGTCCACAACGGCAGAGTTTTCGACGAGTTTCGAAGTTACTTCAGCAAGAGATTCACCCTCCAACTCGCCTACAAATCCCATGCGGTTGAAGGCCGAGAGGCCATTTGGGCTAGCGAATGTTACTACTCCGTCGACGTCAAGCTTTATGAGTCCATCGGATGCGCGCGGCGCCCCTCGACGAGGTCCAGTCGGTGCACCAAGGTTCGGAAACTCTCCCTCGGCGATCATCGCGAACAGTTCATTAGCACATTCGTTGAACGTGAGTTCCTGCCTGCTTGGAGTCCTTGCTTCACTCAAGTTTGAGTGGCGAGTGAGAACAGCAACTGGCACTTCGTTTTCAGACTTTGAGCCCGATTCCGACTTTCTAACCACCGGGATTGCCCTAAGTCTCGTCGGAGTTTGTTCGAACAAGTCAGCGCTTGAGGAATCACGAATTGTAACCGTCTCATAAGCTTCAGTTACAAGAGTTCGCCACTCAGGTTTGATCCCCTGCCCGACAAAATCTCGATAGAACAAAGTCGCCGAAGAAGACGGTCGAGCCAAAGTGACGGCAACAAAGCTCGAAGTCTTTGCGGGAATCCAGAGCACGATATCCGCAAATGCCAAGTCTGCCAAGAGTTGCAAATCACCGACGACGAGGTGGAGCCAATCGATATCCGCTTCACTTGCTTGCCCGTGTTCATGAACAAGATCAGACAGAGTCGACACGCCACTAGCCTAAGACCCGGTAGTACTGCATGCTTTACCTATGGAGCAAACCAACAAGCGAATTGACCGCTCGCTAATTGCCATATTGGTCGTCATCGCGGCAGTAATTGTGCTTGCGATTGTCGCAGTATTTGCAAGTAATCAGGAGATCAAAGCGGAACCTGGTAGCCCCGAGTTCGCGATTCAGAACTACAGCAAAGCTGTTATGGATGGAGACCAAGACACCGCACTGAAATATCTCACTTCGTCACAGCAGGAGAACTGTGATCCGAACCTGGATTCGATGAACTATTCAACGCGAATGACTTTGGTTTCGACGAAGATCACAGGCGATTCGGCTGTCGTGAAAGTGAGAATCGAGATTAGCTACGACAATGGGGCGTTTACCGACAGTTCGGGAACAACGGATTCGTTTCGGCTCGTCAAAGAAAGCGGCGACTGGAAAATCCAACAGGCACCTTGGCCCCTAATTATTTGCTACAACCAAGGAGAAAAGTAATGATCAAGGCAGCCGGCGGAATCAACACAGTACGGCGACTTGTTTGCTTCTTGCTGTTGGGGATTCTTGTTTGGATCGCGGCAATTGGGCTTAGCGGGTTAGGCGAGCGGATTCTCTCAGCTCGGGATTCGGTTTACACGTTCGGCATGAGTGACTTGGCTCAATCCCTATCGTTTTCCCTAATCGCTACACCTTTGGCTTGCGTTCTTTGGTGGTTGTGTTGGCGACGACCGGTGATTTCAATCGATCGAAACTCTTTGCTTTGGCCGACCTACCTGCTCATTATGACGAACGCCTCGCTCTTGATTTCAACTTTCAATCTCTACAGTTGGGCCGGCAATAATTTTGACGGAAGTTGGCGTGCAGACGGGCTTGCAACAGCGATCATTTGGGGACTTGTTTGGGTCTGGCATTACTGGATGTGGCGTCATCCTTCCAATTCCCCTACTCGAATGATTGGAAGCTCGCCCGCTGTTTCTTGGACAATCGGCGTCTGGCAATTTATCGCAAGTTTTGGATTTTGCGTGATGTTCGTTGTCGATAATGCCATCGCAACTATCACGGGTTCCCAACTGCTCGGCATGGATTGGCGGCCTTTACTTCATGCTCTCCCTTGGGTTGTTGGTGGACTGCTTGTTTGGTGGTGGCACTGGTATCGAGCGGGAGTCAAGTCGCAACGCACCGCGTTTTCAAGTGTGTTGTTGGTGCTCCTGAGCCCGTTCAGCAGTATCGGAATGGTCACCGTCGGGTTGTCGCTCGCGTTTTACGTGTTGCTGCGACTTGTAGTCGCGCTAGATGACTCGCTTCTCGAAAGACTGGAACCAACGGGGTTGGCACTCGCATTCGGACTTGTTGGCGCACTCGTTTGGGTATTTCATCGCAACCTGGCTTCGGGTAAGTCTGAGAAAGTTCAACAAGCAAGCAGATTCACCGCATCCGGAGTCGCGCTCGCTGGTTTTGCTAGTGGTTTTGGGGTCACATTAAATGCATTGCTTGCGTCTTTGAGCCCTACACTGATCCACGGCGACAATCGAATCACGCTACTTGCTGGTTTGAGTTTTCTAATAGTTGGCGGCATCCTATGGTGGGTATTTTGGGCGCCAATTAGGGTCAACGATCCAAGCATTTTCGCTGTCCGAAAGATTTACCTCGTAGTGATTTTTGGAATTAGCGCGCTCACGGCTGTCATCACGCTACTAGTGATCGCATTCCAAGTATTCATGTTCTTCTTTGATGGCGGATACGGTTCGAGTCTTATCGAGCGCTCTCGGCACGCGATTGGGATTTTTGCTGCGACCGTCTTGGTAGCGACGTATCACTACGTGCTTTGGAAACAGGACCGGAAGCTCTCTGGTTCGACGACCCCAGTGAAAGCAAAGCAGGTTCTACTTGTGAGCGATTCCGTGGCGTTAGCGGAATCGGTACGCGAGCTTTCTGGGGCGAAGGTGGAGTTGCTGAAGCAAAGCGGCGAGGGCATAGTCTCCGAACCGGTAGATTCTCACGCATCGGCGATTACAGAAGCAATCGCGAGTTCGGCATCGAACAGGGTCCTTGTCATTTCGAAAGCTAAGGGAAAGTTCGAGGTCATCCAGCTTGAAGAGTGACGACCCCGTGACTCAATTCATCCGCAATCTTCGAAATCGCGACTCTAGCGGCAGATCTAGGTGAAACGTCCAGAATTGTTTTTCCTGAAAGCGTTGCACTGTCGAAGCCGGAAAGATCGAAAGGAACGATTCGGGATAGGTTGATCCCGCCAAATCGAAGCAGAGTGCGTTCTACTTGAGCTGCCGGATTAGCACCGACGACTCCCGCCCGCACTTTGTTCACGACGCATAGGATTTTGATTGGATCAACAAGTTCGACGAGTTCCGCGTGAGCACGAAGGTAGCGAGCCAACCCGACAGGGTCACCAGCACCGATTGCAAGAACGAGATCGCTACTTTCAAGGGATGTTAGGGTCGCGGCATTTCGACGTGGCACGGATATATCGCTTGATATCTCCTCGTCCGCTTCGAGGCTTGACCCGGTATCGATGATCGTGAAGTCACACCATGTCGTGCACTGTTTGATAACCGCCTTCATTCGCGCCGCCGATAGTTCCGGCCAACGATGTGGTCTACCTAGGCCCGTGAGCACTTTGAAGGAACCGTTTACAGAGTGATACGTTTCGGCAACCCGCTCAAGTTCAGCGATGCTCAAACTCTCATTTCCGACAAGTCGGCAAGCGGCAGCCAAACCGGGCGCCTCGTCAAGCAAGCCGAGAGTTGGCGCAACGGCACCGCTGTGTGTGTCAGCATCCAATAGCGCAACCGATAGCCCTTTGGCTGCCAGCTCGGCAGCAATCGAGATACTAATAGTCGTGCGCCCCGGTGAGCCTGCCGGACCCCACACCGAAATCACTTGACCTCGAGTTCGAGGTGGAGCGGCAACAGGCTCAACACTCTCACCCTGTTCAACTCTTTGGACCAAGTTAGGGAGCAAAATTGCTTCCATTTGAGGCCAAGTTGCGCTCGAATCGAGCACTTCGTTCAAACCCAAAGTCATCGAATTGCGACGGTCAGCTGGCCCATTCGACAACGCAAGCACACGAATTCCGGCAAGATCACAGGCATTCAAAATTTGAAGATCCAGATATTCGCTACCGGCACCAATGACAAGTACGTCAATTCGTTTGTCGATGAGCTCGAGCTCAAGCCCTTTTCGCCTCTTGGCGACTTTGGCTACAATTTGACCGGCGCGCTCAAGCTCTTTGCAGATTCGCGCCGAAAGTGTTGGCTCCAAGAATGTTAGAAATCGCATTTATCCTCATCAGTCCAAAGGAAGACTCGCCGGAATCAAGGAGATTGAAGAATCATTCGATTTCGCTTCGATGAGTCTTGCGATCCTGTCTCTTGGAATTAGCAATTCAACGAATTCGGATTTAGTGGAAATTATCCCCTCACCCTCGATGACCTTAGCGACCGTGGCGTTTGAAACCAGGATCTCCGGAGGCAGGTAGCCATCCTCAGATTCATTCGAACTCCAAATATCGACAACCGCCCCAGCGGTTACAGCGCTAGGAAGCTGCCCCTCAATCTCTATTACAACGGTGGCGTATTTCTCGGAAGCCGCTAGCCCAACCGAAGCTTTTGGAATCAACTCGCCAGCCGAAACTTTGGATTCAACAATCAGGCCATCGCTTGGCAACGAGCCCGCCTCAAGGTAGTTCGTTGTCTGCGAGCCAAGATTTACTTTGACCGCCACCAAATCATCCTCGAAAATTCGGTCGCCCGGCAGTAGCACCTTTGATGTAGAGAGGATTGAGATGCTCTTGTCTGAAAAATTGATTACAGCAAACACACCCGCAATTGAGGCGATGATGATCAGGATGCCTACGAGCATCCGTAGATCCAAAGCTCGAAGGCGCGACCTTTTGAGCTTCTTGGGCGGGATTGCGGGACGAGAGGGTTCCGAAGGCAAACCTCTTCGCACAGATTCTTCAATCGATTGGTTGGCTGGGTTCACCGCCCTATAGTTGCGTTTCGCTGAGAGGCCCGCCAAAAGTTATGCACAGGTACGTTCTCGCGCGAACCCGCGACCGATAATCGAACTATGCACGCCACCGATCAGAACACGCTTGCCAGGTTTCTAACTATCGCGGATACCGCTGAGGTTTTGAACGTCTCAATTAGTCAGGTGTATGGCCTTGTTCGATCCGGAGAATTACCTGCAATAAGAATCGGCCTTAAAGGTCAATGGCGGATTGAAAAGGATGTGCTTGAATCGTTCATCCTTGCAAAATACGAAGAGTCCAGAAGGCATGCACTTTGGAATCAGTCGGATTTTGCTGGCATCGCAGAGTTTCACGAATCTTGAGCTAGAGCTTGACGGCAAGAATCTGCGTAAAAGGTACGAGCCGGAACTCACTCACTGAGTTTTCCCTGCGAGGGGTCCCTTTTTCATGAACTGCAAAATCTATGTGGTCTCGCCCGACACGATCGATCGTCCCGTGTGAGTTTCCAAGTCGAGTTACCAGGTCAAGGTCGATTCGTCTTCGAGACAGGTCACGAAGCGCAAATCCGAAGCCAAGTCGATCGGATAGTTCTCGTATGGGCTCTTTGAATTGATCCTTGGCCGTAACCGTCAACGCACGATCAACGACAACTGTCGCGATGCCTTCCAGCGGAATCAACCAAGTGCGCGAACTTCCCGATTCGATTTGAACCTCGCCACTGAGCCAATCCTTGCCGATTGCTTCAAGGCACACTCGTACCCGAACTCCATCTGCAAGTTCAAGTCGGCAAAATCTTGGTGCGTTCGGGCTTGAAGCGGCGAGTTCCTTCAGTCGATCCCGAATCGTGAGCCTTCCGAGTCGAAGTCGTTCTTCCTCTGCTTGAATGTCAATCTCATCGGACCCGAGTTCCACCTCAAGTTGACTCTCTAGGTCATCGAAAAGATTCTCCCAACGCATGAATCGAAGTTAGTGTCGAGGGCAGACATCGAGACCCTGTTATCCACAGGTTCGTAACAAAAGTAGACATGCTCGTCTCGGACTGGTTAAGTATTCCTGGGTATACCCCCAAATGGGGGCAGACAACGCCAGACCCATCGGAACCAACATCCTCCAAGGAGCTTCGATGAGCATTGCCCTTTTGTCAAAATCCGACTCGTCTGCCGAGCAAATAGCACTCAAGCCTCGCAGGGAACACCAAGACGATTACTTTACGTTTCAGCCAACAAGCCGTAGCCACCTGCCTTCCCCAATGCCACTACTCGAGAACCTCTCTCGCTGCGTTATCGAGATTCTTGCCGGTGCTCGGGACCTGGAACAAATAGCGCGCTGGCTAACGGATGACGTCTACCGGCACCTACTCAGGCGAGTTGTTCTTGCCTCAAGGGCGAGGCAAGTAAAGGCAAAGGTTCCCGTGCGACCGACATTTTCCCTCGGGTCAATTCTTACTTGCGAGCCCACTGACGGGGTTGTTGAAGGCGTCGTAATTATTCGTGGACGTGCAAGAGTACGAGCCGTTGCGATCCGACTCGAAGGCCTAGATTCACGCTGGCGCGCAACCGCGATCAACGTGCTCTAGCGAGGTTAGTGCTTACCGCGTTCCTGCGCCCGACGCTGAGCCCTGTTCATCGGAGCGGGTTGGTTGCCTCCTGACGGCTGTTGTTGCCCGAACGCACCCCGATTCCCGGACTGCCCTGAACCTTGAGGCGTTTGTTGTTGAGCCTGTTGGCCCCCGAACGCGGCCCCAACTTGCTGCTGGGCAGCTTCTTGTTGTTGTTGGGCCTTAGCGGTAGCCGCCTGCTGTAACTGACCTCGCTGATTGCGAACCTCAACGTCCCCACTGTCAGATGGCGCTGAATAGCTCAATTGATTCGCTTGTGCGCCTGAATCGCTTAGCCCCCGAGCTTCGACATTTGGCATTGATGCGCTTGCGCCACCACCGGTGACTTCAACTTCAAGGTTGAAAAGGAAACCGATCGCCTCTTCGCGAATTTGTCCCATCATGCTTTGGAACAAGCTGTAGCCTTCGCGCTGGTATTCGACCAAAGGATCGCGTT
>JAHBSS010000047.1 GCA_019639015.1 Cryobacterium sp.
CGAGCCGGACTACAGGCGATAGTCGCCTCCAATTGGATTGCACCGGCGGTGATCTTCAGGCGGCTCGAATCCCAGAATCCGAATATCGCTTGGTTAGACTCCGGGCCTAATGCAACCACCGGATGGAGTTTCATTTGCCCAGCGGATCGTGAGCCTGAAATTGGCGTGAATCGGCCAGCTGAACAGGAGAGTTTGGGGCAAGCGGTTCGGAACGCTCTCCAACAACTTAGGGTTGCCCTTTCGAAAGAAAGGCGAATTGGTGAAACGTTCGAACCTGATTTGAATGCTCTCGACTCAAGGGCATCACAACGATTCACCGCTCCATTTCAACTTGGAGTAGTTGGCTGGCTGGGTTTTGAAGCGTCGAGCGCGACTTTAGGGGTCAATCCCAAGTTGAAATCGCGCTACCAGGATTGCGCGTTCTTCAAAGTCTCTCGGATGATTGCATTCGACCATAAACAGCAAGCGGTCTGGTTAGTCGCGGAAAACCATCCGGAGAGCGAAAAATGGTTGCTCGAACTTTGGCGGATGTTTGATGAGCCAAGTACACAGCCGGAACAACTCCCATCACCACCACCCTTCAATGTGCAAAGCGTGTGGCACGACTCGGATTCCGACTATCTGGAGAAGATTCAAGTTTGCAAAGAGCACATTCGAAACGGCGATGCCTACCAATTGTGTCTGACCAACGAGGCGAGCGTTGGCGGGACCATTGATGAAGTTGAAACCTATTTTCGTTTGCGAGAAGCGAACCCGAGTCATCACGGCGGCATAGTACGAATCGGAAGCACGAGCCTCATTAGCAGTTCGCCGGAAGTGTTCTTGTCGGCCACCGCAAAGGGCAAGATCTTCACCAGTCCTATCAAGGGAACCCGACCTCGCGGCAAGACTCCAGCCGAGGACGAAGCGCTAAAGCACGAATTGCAAGACGATCCAAAAGAACGCGCAGAGAACATAATGATCGTTGATTTGGTTCGAAACGATTTGGGTCGCACTTGCCTCGAAAGCACGATTCGCGTTGAGCGATTGTGTGAGGTCGAAAGCTACCCGAAAGTTCACCAACTTGTGAGTACTGTTTCCGGGATGCTACGACCGGAGTGCGAAACTCTGGACGCGATCGAAGCGCTGTTTCCCGCTGGCTCAATGACCGGAGCGCCCAAAATTCGCTCGGTTGAGTTACTTAGCGATATCGAATCACGACCGCGAGGAATCTATTCGGGAGTATTTGGATGGATCGGCTATGACGGAGCGTGCGAACTCGCGATGGTAATTAGAAGCATTGTGATCGATGAAAACGGCGCAACTGTCGGATCGGGTGGAGGGATTACGGCCTCATCAATTGCCGAATCAGAATTGGCAGAAGTGAAACTGAAGGCGAGAGTATTGCTTGAAGCTCTTGGGGCAAACGTCCGGTAATCTGGATATTCGGGTTCCGTGGCCGAAAACGCCATTTCAAAGACGATCAGCCCGTACCACAGTTTCTAAGTGAAACCCGCACAAAGAGGTATTTCAGTGGCCGATCAGAAGGTTAAAGACGCTCAAGAGTTCGACTTTGCCAAAATCCAAGAGAAGTGGCAGACGATTTGGGAAGAACTTGAGCCATTTTCAACGAGTAACCCCGAAGACAAGAGACCGCACAAATATGTGCTCGACATGTTTCCTTACCCATCTGGGGACCTGCACATGGGTCACGCTGAGGCTTATGCGTTTGGCGACATAGTAGCGAGATACTGGCGCCTTCAAGGGTTCAACGTTTTGCACCCCATCGGTTGGGATTCGTTTGGTCTGCCAGCCGAAAATGCCGCAATTGAGCGCGGAGTGGATCCGCGAAAGTGGACTTACGACAACATTGCTCAGCAAAAGCGAAGCATGAAGCTCTACGCGACATCCTTTGACTGGGATCGAGTGCTTCACACTAGCGATCCCGAATATTACAAATGGAACCAGTGGCTATTCCTGAAAATGTATGAGCGGGGCCTGGCCTACCGCAAAGATTCTTGGGTGAATTGGTGCCCTAAAGACCAAACCGTGCTCGCTAATGAACAGGTTGAAGACGGACTTTGCGAACGGTGCGGCACTGTTGCCATTAAGAAGAAGCTGACGCAGTGGTATTTCAAGATCACTGATTACGCAGACCGCCTGCTTGACGACCTAAATCAACTTGAAGGCTCATGGCCAGCCAAGGTGCTAACCATGCAACGCAACTGGATTGGACGATCGAACGGCGCGGATGTCTATTTCAGGGTAGAAGGTCAAAGCGAACCGATTACCGTGTTCACGACTCGGCCAGATACTTTGTTCGGTGCGACTTTCATGGTGGTCGCGCCGGACTCCGATCTTGCCGCCGAACTTGTAGCCGGTGCGGACTCGCAGACTCAAGAAGCGTTCGCTCGTTACCTGACGGAAGTTCAAAAGAAGACCGAGATCGAACGCCAAGATGCCGGTAGGGAAAAAACTGGAGTATTCCTTGGCCGTTATGCCATCAACCCGGTAAACGGTGAAAAGGTTCCAATTTGGAGCGCAGACTATGTGCTTGCTGATTACGGGCACGGTGCGATCATGGCCGTACCAGCTCACGATCAGCGCGACCTGGACTTTGCCCGCAAGTTCGGCTTGCCAATTCGAGTTGTTGTTGACACGACGGCCACGGTCACAGGAGCCATAACGGTCGTGGATGAGTCCGCTTCTGTTGACTTCGAGTCGATCAATCCTGAAACAACTGGAATTGCGCTTGTTGGTGAAGGACGGATGCTGAACTCTGGCCCGCTAGACGGACTCAGCAAGCAAAATGCGATATCCAAAATGATCGAGATCCTAGAAAAAGGCGGAAATGGAAAGGCTGCTCGCGCATACAGACTTCGTGACTGGCTAATTTCCAGGCAAAGATACTGGGGAACCCCCATCCCAATAATTCATGGAAGCAATGGCGAACTTATCCCAGTACCTGAGGATCAGTTGCCCATCGTATTGCCCGAAAGCGAGGGACTCGACCTCACTCCTAGAGGAACTTCCCCGCTTGGGGGTGCAGAAGCTTGGGTGAATGTCACTAATCCAATTGACGGGTCCCCAGCGAAACGGGACCCCGACACCATGGACACGTTCGTTGACAGTTCTTGGTATTTCTTGCGCTATTTGGATCCGAATGATGACACGAAAGCGTTTGATCCGGCAGAGGTTGAGAAGTGGGCTCCTGTCGACCAATACGTCGGTGGGGTCGAGCACGCAATTTTGCACTTGCTGTACGCACGGTTTATTACCAAAGCCCTGTTTGACATGGGCTACTTGACGTTTACCGAACCGTTCAGTGCGTTGCTCAACCAGGGAATGGTGCTTTCCGGCGGTTCGAAGATGAGTAAGCGAAAAGGTGGTGTGAGTTTTAGCGACGAGGTCAGGACTCACGGTGTTGACGCGATCCGCTTGACGTTAGCATTTGCGGGACCACCGGAGGATGCAATCAATTGGGAAGACGTCTCACCTGCTGCATCTTTGAAGTTCCTCGCTAGAGCTTGGCGCCTCTCGGATGATGTGACAAGCAAGCCTGGAGCGCTCTGGAAAGACGGGGACACTTCGCTTCGTCGTCACACTCACCGATTCTTGGCCGATGTTCCAGGCTTAGCGGAGTCACTCAAATTCAATGTAGTGATTGCTCGAATCATGGATCTCGTGAACGTCACTAGAAAGGCCATCGATACCGGCCCCGGCGGAGCTGACCCTGCGGTTCGTGAAGCAGTCGAAGTGGTGACCATGGCGCTTAGCATGTTCGCCCCTTACACCGCTGAAGACATGTGGCAAAAACTCGGTTATGAACCGACCGTTGCTTTGGCAAGTTGGCGAAAAGCTGACCCGACGTTGCTAATCGAAGAGTCAGTCGTTTGCGTCGTTCAAGTTGATGGCAAGTTGCGGGAGCGCATCGAAGTTAGCCCTCTTGCCGGTGCGGACGCTCTTGAGAAAACTGCCCTCGAGTTGCCGGGTGTTATTCGAGCGGTCGGGGATCGAAAGATTGCTCGGGTAATCGTCAAAGCGCCGCGTTTGGTCAACGTCGTTACGGAATAGATCATCCTCCACAACTGAATTGGTTTGCCCGCGAATCATCAAGCCTGGTTCGCTGACTTGATCTAGAGCGTGCTCGGATAATTTCGGTGAATGCCGAATATGAATGTCCTTGACCGACTCAGCAAGGGAAGGTTCAAGGTTGGACTCGGAGCAGCATCGATTCTGATTCTCGGCGCACTCATTGTCGCCGTGTTGATCGGAATGCTCTCGCAACCAAAAGGAACTGTGTCGCGTATTGCAGTTCAATCCGCAGTCTCAACCAACAAGTCCACTGGCGAAATCTATGTTCATGTTGCCGGAGAAGTAATCAAACCCGGAATATACCGATTGCGAGATGGCTCGAGAATCATCGACCTAATCTCGATTGCCGGAGGCTTCACCGAGTTAGCTGACCGAGCAGCTTTGAACCTTGCACAACGCCTGCAAGACGAGGACCAATTGATTGTCCCGAAATTGGGTGCGTCGCAAGTAGCCGGTAATTCCGGTAATGCTCAACAGAAAGTCAATTTGAATCAAGCGGATGCGAAGTCGCTCGAATCTCTTCCTCATGTCGGACCCTCACTGGCTGCTCGAATCGTTGCTTGGCGGGAGGAGCATGGCAGGTTCCGCAAAGTCGAGGACTTGCTGGGGGTACCAGGAATTGGGCCAAAAACGTTTGCCGACTTGAAAAGTCTTGTGACTATCTGAAGTGAAACGCTTGGTTGATTACCGGCTCGGGATTGCTGTTGTGTTTGCGTGGATTGGCCTGTGGTTCGCAACCGGATCATCGCAAGACTTGGGCACAATCGCAATTGTTCTCTGGGCGGCTGCCGGCGTCTTGCTCGTCTTGACATGGCTACTTCGAGCACTTGGCGGTCTTTTGGCTTTGGTTGCCTTGACGCTCAGTTTCGCGGCATTGTTCGTTTCGAGTGCAAGCTGGCAGCTTGGTGATCATGCCCCAAGCGCACTCAATTCAGGGCTAAATCAAGAGTGGGATTTCGTCGTTGAAATTGACGGCTCGAATTGCGTTGTCGACACTTCTTCAAGCGACGGCAGGGCATTGGTCAGAATTCGATCAGCCGAAAATGGCGAGATCCGATTGACGAATTTGAACGCACCGGCAGTTATTTATGCGCAGTTGTCCAGTTGCGATTTAGGTTTGAACCTTGATGTTTCAGCGAAGCTAGTTGCGACTTCGTCGGGCTCTCGCTTCGCATACCGGCTGTTTGCAAATTCAGCACCAACTATTCGATCGGGGCCGAGCGGAATCCTTAGTATTTCGAATTCACTTCGAAACGAATTTCGTGACGCTTCGGCGCGAATCGGCGGAGACGCCGCCGGGTTGTTACCAGGGTTGGCAATTGGTGACACATCAAACGTGGAATCAAGTCTCGACTCGTCCATGAAAATCGTTTCATTGAGTCACCTGACTGCAGTGTCTGGAGCGAATTGTGCCGTGGTCGTTGGACTCATTTTGGCCGTCGGTATGGTAATCGGCTTGCCTAGAGCTTTACGGGTGTTTCTAGCTCTTGGTGCTCTTGCTTGTTTCGTGATTCTCGTCACACCTGAACCAAGCGTTGTTCGCGCTTCAGTGATGGCAGTTATTGCGTTACTCGCGATAAGTTCAGGTCGCGCGACTCATGGTGTTTCGATATTGGCGTTGTCCGTGCTTGTAATTTTGACTTTTGATCCGTGGCTTGCCAAGGACTTTGGTTTTGCACTCTCAGTTTCCGCGACAGTTGGCTTGCTACTTCTCGTCGCACCGCTTCGCCAATTTCTTTGCAAATTTCTACCAGATTGGCTCGCGCTACTAATTGCGATACCTGCTTCAGCCCAAATCGCTTGTGGGCCCATTTTGACTTTGCTAAATCCAAATTTGCCGCTCTACGCGATACCGGCCAATCTGCTCGCGGAGCCGGCTGCTCCAATTGCCACGATTCTCGGACTAGTCGGTTGCCTATTGCTTCCAATTGCTCATCCGGTAGGAGTGTTCTTAGTTTGGATTGCATCCGTTCCAACCGCTTGGATCGCGTCTATCGCTCGAACTCTAGCTGAGCTTCCATTTGCACAAATTCCGTGGCTCATGGGCGTTGCAGGGGCACTAAGTCTTGCAGTGCTCAGCGGGTTGTTGATCCTTTCGTTGACGTTTCGTAATCGGTTCTACTCGGTCGTTGCTGGCGCGATTGTCGGTTTTGTTGCACTGGCATATGTCGGCGCGTCAATCGGTCTTCAATTCGAGCGATTTGCTAATCAACCGCAAGATTGGACAGTCGCTTCTTGTGATGTTGGTCAAGGTGACGCATTGGTCATTCGTAGCGCGGGCAGGTTCGCGCTAATTGATCTAGGTCCCGATCCGAAGTTGTTGAAGGATTGCTTAGACAGACTCGGTATTTCAAAAGTCGACTTGCTTATCCTGAGCCATTTTGACCTTGACCATGTTGGCGGGATTGGGGGGATCACTTCGCGGGTTGGCGAGGCAATCGTTGGCCCAACTTCAGGTCAGCATGATGAGTCTGTCCTAAGCCAGTTGGAGGATGGCGGCGCGATAGTTCAAGAGGCGGCTGCGGGAATGCGAGGCAGTCTTGGTGCCTTGGATTGGACGATCCTTTGGCCGATCGAGCGAACTCGTGGATTGGACCCTGGAAATACTTCAAGCGTTGTGATTGAGTTCCATCCAAAGACTGACTGTGAATCAGGTTGCTTTTCAAGTTTGTTTCTTGGCGACCTCGATGCGGAATCCCAATTGCGCTTGTTGGGTGAGAACACCATTTCAGAGTTTGACGTCGTCAAGGTTGCCCACCACGGTTCAGCCGACCAGCTCGATGAGCTTTACGCCCAGATCCGCGCGAAAGTTGCCATCATCAGCGTTGGAGCTGGTAACGATTACGGACATCCAACCTTCCAGTGCTTACAAATCTTGGAACGCACTTCGAGCAACGTGTTTAGAACTGACGAATCGGGGATGATACTTGTTTCTCGAACAAGCCAGGCGCCGTTGGAAGTGTGGACATCAAATTGAGTGGCGTGACCTCGGCGCTCGATAGGCTGACCAAGATGGAAAGTATTGGCAGCTAATGGCAAGCGGTGCTGTGAAGATCCCGCAACTCAATTGGGATGAAATTCGTCCGTCGAGTGTCGTGTTGCTAACCGGACCAGAAGAATTTTTGGCGGATCGTGCAGTTTCGAAGTTGAGAGAAATGCTTCATGCAGAGGACGCGGGGCTTGAAGTTAGTGATATTTCGGCAGATGACTACTTGGTTGGAACCCTCGCAACTCTTGCCAGTCCATCACTTTTCGGTGAACCTCGCCTCATCAGGGTCTCGAAAGTTGAAAAATGCACCGACGAGTTCTTGGATGAGGTTCTCAACTATTTGGCTAACCCCGAAATGAGTTGCACACTGAGTCTTCGGCACGCAGGTGGAAAGAGGGCCGAAAAGCTTCTAACCGCAATCAGAGGTGGACTTGGGGCCGGAGTAGAAGTTCTTTGCCCCGAACTAAAACGTGATTCCGACAAAATATCGTTCGTAAATTCGGAGTTTCGAAACTCTGGAGTACAAATTGATGCCGCCTCGGTGCGATCACTAGTAAGCGCGTTCTCGGGAGACCTCGCAGAATTGGCTGCAGCATGTCGTCAGTTGGCGTCTGATTCCCCTCAGGGTGTCACTCTCAACGTCGTCGACCAATATTACGGTGGCCGGGTAGAAGCCAATGCGTTCAGGGTGGCCGATGCGGCTATCGCGGGCAATCGAGCCGAGGCGCTAGTTCTATTGAGAAATGCCCTTGAGACTGGTTCAGATCCGGTTCCGATTGTTGCGGCATTTGCAAGCAAGCTTCGAACAATGGCAAGGGTCTCAGGCGCTTACGGATCTGACGCCAGCATCGCGAGAGAATTGGGATTAGCGCCTTGGCAAGTTGAACGCGCCAAGAGGGATTTGCGCGGTTGGAGTCAAGCGGGACTTGCCCAAAGTATTAAGTCAATCGCGAGTACCGACGCGAACGTTAAGGGCGCTGGAGCGGATCCTTTGTATGCGCTTGAACAAATGATCATTAAAGTCAGCGCCAGAGGAGCATGATCCCTTAGAGGGCTGCAACCTGCTTCGCGATCGAAGATTTGCGGTTAGCTGCCTGATTCTTGTGAATAACGCCTTTACTTACGGCTTTATCAAGTTTGCGAGTGGCAACTGCAAGGGTCGAAGCAGCAACCTTCTTGTCTCCGGAGGCAATAGCTTCGCGAGTAGCCCGCACCGCGGTCTTCACTTCGCTCTTTACAGCCTTGTTGCGCTCGGTCGCCTTACGGTTTGTTCCGATCCTCTTGATTTGCGACTTAATGTTGGCCACGTTTTTCCTTCTTAGTTGTTCTTGGACGTTTTGATACCTTGACCGAATGGACAGGGAAGTCTTTACCGACTGCTGTTACGCTCAGTTCCGGAAGAATCCAAAGAGCGCGCACGCCGAAAGGCAACTTTACCAGCCGATAGGCGATTGAAACAACTAGGGCGCTTCGGCATGGGAGAATCGACTAATCCCACCACGACCATTCAAGAGGATTGAGTGACTCCCAGAGCAATAAGGGCCTTGGAGCCAGCCGACACCGTTCCGGCAGCTATCCGCAATTTTTGCATAATTGCCCACATCGACCACGGCAAATCGACCTTGGCGGATCGCATGTTGCAAATCACCGGGGTTGTCGCCGATCGAGACATGAGAGCCCAATATCTAGACCGGATGGATATTGAGCGAGAACGTGGCATAACTATCAAGAGCCAAGCCGTGAGAATGCCTTGGGCTTTTGAAGGCAAAACTTACGCGCTCAACATGATCGACACTCCCGGCCACGTTGACTTCACCTATGAAGTTTCGCGAAGTTTGGCGGCTTGCGAGGGAGCCATTCTCTTGGTGGATGCCGCGCAAGGAATTGAAGCTCAAACCCTCGCGAATCTCTACCTTGCGTTAGGGAATGATCTTGAAATCATTCCTGTCTTGAACAAGATTGACCTACCTGCTGCCGATCCCGAACGTTATTCTGACGAGTTAGCTCGGCTGATTGGTTGCAGCCCGGATGACGTTCTTCGGGTTAGCGGAAAGACCGGAATGGGAGTGGAGGAACTTCTTGACCGAGTCGTTCAAAACATTCCATCTCCTAAAGGTGATGCCTCCGCTCCCGCTCGGGCAATGATTTTTGATTCTGTTTACGACAGTTACCGGGGTGTCGTGACTTACGTTCGAATGGTCGACGGGGCGTTGGCTCCGAGGGATCGCATCCAAATGATGTCGACGAAAGCGATTCACGAATTGCTGGAGATTGGTGTGAGCTCGCCCGAACCGACACCAACAAAAGGGTTGGGAGTCGGTGAAGTTGGGTACCTGATTACGGGCGTTAAGGACGTTCGACAATCAAAAGTTGGTGACACTGTAACGACGGCGCTCAAACCTGCCACTCAACCGCTCGCCGGATACACCGAACCCAAGCCAATGGTGTTTTCTGGGTTGTACCCCATCGACGGTAGTGACTACCCGGATCTCAGGGATGCGCTTGACAAGCTAAAGCTTTCGGATGCCTCCCTCACCTTCGAACCAGAAACCTCAGTCGCTCTCGGTT
Source organism: Cryobacterium sp. (assembly GCA_019639015.1). Lineage (GTDB taxonomy): Bacteria > Actinomycetota > Actinomycetes > Actinomycetales > Microbacteriaceae > Terrimesophilobacter. The sequence goes on from JAHBSS010000047.1 coordinate 9,632, forward strand.
TCGGTTTCCGATGCGGATTTCTCGGTTTGCTTCACTTGGAAATCATTACCGAGAGACTCGAGCGCGAATTCGATCTGGACCTCATTACTACAGCTCCATCAGTCGTGTACCAAGTCAAAACCGAAGATGGAAAAGAAGTCACTGTTACAAACCCGAGCGAATTCCCGAATCAAAAAGTTGCCAGCGTTCGGGAACCGCTGGTTCGGGCATCGATTTTGGCACCAAAAGATTTTGTGGGAACGATCATGGATCTCTGCCAATCAAGGCGAGGAACCATGAATGGGATGGATTACCTCAGCGAAAACCGGGTTGAGTTGCACTACACGATGCCACTAGGTGAAATCGTGTTTGACTTTTTTGACCAGTTGAAGAGCCGCACTCAAGGCTACGCGAGTCTCGACTATGAACCAGCAGGCGAAGCGGAAGCTGACCTAGTCAAGGTTGACATCCTCTTACAGGGGGAGAAGGTTGACGCGTTTAGCACGATTGTTCATCGCGAAAAGGCATACGCCTACGGTGTGCTTATGACTGGCCGACTCAGAGAACTTATCCCCAGACAACAATTTGAGGTACCCATTCAGGCCGCGATCGGGTCGAGAATTATCGCTAGGGAGAGCATTCGGGCGATGCGCAAGGATGTCTTGGCAAAGTGTTACGGCGGCGATATTACTCGAAAGCGCAAGTTGCTTGAAAAGCAAAAGGAGGGCAAGAAGCGCATGAAGATGGTCGGTCGAGTCGAAGTTCCTCAAGAAGCTTTCATTGCTGCGCTTTCTGGCGAAACCGAGCGAAAAGACAAGAAATAGTGTCGGAGCCGCTAACGCCGCAATTGCCGCTTTGGCAGCAATCCGTGACGTACGGAGCGGTAGGCGGTACAAAAGCGCCGGACTTGATGACGTTTCCTCCCGCGGGATTCAAACCGTTTGAGAGGCGAAGCCGAATTGGCCACGGCGAGTCACGATGGGAGTTCGCGTGGCAACAAACCTTGACTTGGGGTATCCAAACTCGTAGCGGGTTCAAGGTCGAAGTCGTCGAAAACTCCGGAGCACCCGACGGTTCAGAAACCCCCGAATTTGGGTCGCGCCGTGATCGGCAAAGGCTTCGCACGGATGCGAACGAGGTTGTTTACGGTTCGGAAGGCGCTAGTTCTGTTGCTCCAGGCGAAACCGTGATTCTGACTCTTCCAATCGGGCCTTTTCGAGTCCACGCGCCGTGCCGAGTCATTTGGATTGTTGATTCTGAAAGCCAAAAGGGGTTCGCGTACGGTACCCTCTCGGGGCATCCTGAATGCGGAGAGGAATCCTTCGTAGTTGAGCGGACTCCCGATGATTCGGTTTGGTTGACGGTTCGAGCGTTCTCAAGACCGGGGACATGGTGGGCTTGGGCCGGCTACCCGGTAACGAGGCGCGTGCAATCAAGTATCAACAACCGATATTTCCGTTCACTTTCCGGTCAAATGAATTGATGAGGTTCCTACCTGAAATTTGCCAAAACTCAAGGCGAGGCTTGTAGCCATTCGATAAGACAAGTTACCCAAGTTTGTCGGATGGGTACGATGACAATATGACTGATTATCGACCTCCAGTTTCCGAAATTACATTCGCGCTTGAGCACCTTGCCGGTTACAACGAAGTTTCAGGCTTCGAACCATACGGGCACGCCGACCTTGAGACGGTATCTGGCATCCTCGCTGAAGCCGGGGAGTTTATGGCAAATGTGGTTGCGCCAACCAATCGAGTCGGAGATATCGAGGGCTCGGTAAGGCAACCGGATGGCACAGTCCGTACTCCGAGCGTGTTCAAAGACACTTACAAGAAGTACCTAGATGCGGGTTGGGGTTCAGTTCCGTTCCCCGAGCAGTTCGGTGGAGGAAACTTTCCGTGGTCGATCGGTCTCGCAATTCAAGAGATGTTCCTGGCCTCGAACATGGCTTTCGCGCTTTGCCCGCTGCTTACGCAAGGTGCGATCGACGCTCTACTGGCCTATGGCAGCGAT
>JAHBSS010000048.1 GCA_019639015.1 Cryobacterium sp.
ACCGCGTTCCATTTGGCTCTCACAATCGGTTTTGGCAAAGGGGGGCTCGTAATCTCGATTCTGGCTCTCGCGATCCAAGTCACGTCTACAGGTGGCGTTTATCCGGTGCAATTACTTTCAACACCGTTCCAGTGGCTAAGTCCGCTACTTCCGCTTAGCTACGGGGTTTCGGGAATGCAGGCAATTATTGCTGGTGGCCAAGTTTCAACTGTGCTCGGTTCCAGCGTTCTCTTGGTGCTATTTGGGTTGGTCGCGCTTCTAATTTCTTTGCCGATAGTTAAGCGGATTCGTCGAGTTCGAACTCTGCAAGCGCTTTCGCTAAAAGCAAGCTAGAGCCAATCCCGTTTCTTGAATGCGAAATAGAGTGCGAACGATCCAGCCAGAATTAGCGCGCTTGAAAGCCAAAACCCCCACGGTTGACCCTCACCTGGATACGGCAGATTCTGACCATAGAAGCCGGTAATTGCTGTTGGGACGGCGATAATTGCTGCCCAACTTGTCACCTTTTTCATGATCAAGTTCGCTCGATTACCTTGGATGCTGAGGTTTGTTTCCATGATCGTTGCCACAAGATCTCGAAGCGAGTCGGTCCATTCACTAACCCTTAGCACGTGATCGTAAACGTCTTGGAAATACGGGTTCATTGCCGCATCGAAGGTGAATGATTCGCGGCGAAGAATCGAGTTCACGACTTCTCGCATCGGCAATACGGTGCGCCGAAACAGCACGAGCGTCTTTCGCACTTCAAACGATCGCTTTTGAACTTCGCGATCCTTCGGTTTCTCGTCGAATAGCGCATCTTCAAGGTTTTCGATTGAAATATCCAATTGCTGAACTGCATCGAAATGTCCATCAACGATTACGTCAAGTAGACCCCAAACCAGGAATCCAATTCCAACGCTCGTGAGGTCGCTGTTTTCATCCCAGCGTCGAACCACTTTTTCGATGTCGAATTCTGGTCCGTGTACGGTAATCAGAGCGTGTGGCGTGACGAACGCCCTAACCTCGGCTGTTTTCATGGCGCCAGTATTCGGATCGATTATTACTGCGTAAGCGACGATGAATAAATGAGTGTCGTAGCGATCCAATTTTGGCCGTTGGTGCCCGGTCAGGGCGTCTTCAATCGCCAATTCGTGTAAGCCAAGTTCGTCCTCGATAAGCTCTAGGTCTTTCGCGGAGGGGTCAACGAAATCTGCCCAAACGGTTATCGACTCTTCCTTAATAAGTTCGGAGATGTCTTCGAGCGGGAAAGGCGTGTCATCGCGCTTGCCGTTCCGGTACAAGCGAGTGAGTGTCATGCGCCCAATGCTAACAACGCGGCCACTGTTAGCCTTGGAACTTGGGGCAGTGCCAATTTTGGTCGAAGATAGATGGCGCCAAATTCGTGGGGAACGGAGGGTTGAGGTGGCAACAGAATTTGATTTTGTCGTTGTCTCAAATCGCCTTCCCGTTGATCGGATCGACTCTGGTGCCGACAAGGAAGAATGGTCAAGATCACCCGGGGGTTTGGTTGCCGCGCTTGAACCCGTGATGAGATCCGAGAACGGTGCTTGGGTTGGTTGGCCAGGAAAATCAGAATTAAGACTCGATCCCTTCGATTTCGACGGGATGCACTTGGTTCCGCTGGAACTAACTGATCAAGAAGTGGCTGAGTTCTACGAAGGCTTTTCAAACGATACGCTCTGGCCGCTGTACCACGACGTAATCGCCGCGCCATCTTTTCACCGTGAATGGTGGGAGACCTATAGAAACGTGAACTTGCGGTTCGCAAAACTGGTCTCAAAAACCGCTTCCCAAAGTGGGATGGTTTGGATTCACGACTACCAATTGCAACTCGTTCCCAAAATGCTCAAGGAACTGAGACCGGATCTCACAATCGGATTTTTTGATCACATCCCGTTTCCCCCATACGGGTTGTTCTCACAATTACCGTGGAGAGTGCCGATTATTGAGGGCGTACTCGGTGCGGATGTAGTCGGGTTTCAACGGGATGCCGATGCCCACAATTTCATGCAAGCAGTTCGGCGATTGAAGGGATTCCCGACCAAGGGAACACAAATAGTCGTCCCGCAGATTGACCCGAATCAAGGTCAACGGGTTTTTGCACCGATTGAAATTTCTGGCGAATCCAGAACGGTAATAGTACGCAAGTTTCCCATCTCGATTGATTCCGATTCATTCAAAACGTTGTCGAATTCTCCAGAAGTACGAGCCAGGGCAAAGCAAATTCGCGGAGATCTTGGGAATCCCAAATGCGTGATCCTAGGTGTCGATCGTTTGGACTACACGAAGGGGATAGGCCACCGACTCGAGGCGTACCGCGAACTTCTTGCCGAACGGAAGATCGATCCAAAGGATACGATCCTGGTCCAAGTCGCAAGTCCAAGCCGAGAGAGAGTTCAAAGTTACGTCAAACTTCGAGACGAAATAGAAGTAACTATCGGTCGGATCAACGGTGACTACTCGGTTATTGGGCACCAAGCGATCAGCTATCACCACCACAATTATCCGAAAGAAGAAACGGCGGCACTGTATTTGGCGGCCGATGTTCTCTTGGTTACGGCCCTTCGTGACGGAATGAACCTCGTAGCCAAAGAGTTCGTCGCATCAAGGTCTGATAATGATGGGGTGTTGGTGCTAAGTGAGTTCACCGGCGCATCCGATGAACTGAAAAAAGCGATTCTCGTGAATCCACACGATATTGAAGGGCTAAAGTCCGCAATCCTACGCGCGACACAAATGCCGAAAGAAGAGCGGACTTCACGAATGAAAGCAATGCGAAAGCGTGTGTTCGAAAACAACGTCCAGAAATGGTCGGGAGAGTTCTTGCGCGAACTTCGAGCGGCAAAACTTCGCAGGGAACCCAAACATTGAACATGGTACAAAGCTCTCAAATCGAAACTGGACTACGAGCGGAATTGGCTCGAATTTCAGAATCTGAGGGGTTGATTGTTGCGCTAGATTTCGACGGAACCCTCGCGGAGTTGTCCTCCGACCCTTGGGGTGTTAGAGCGCTCCCGGAGTCGGTTGTTGAGATAGAACGACTTGCCTCGCGAACAGACACAAAAGTTGCAATCATTTCCGGTCGAAGCTTGCACGCGTTGAAACGCGTGGTTCAGTTTTCAAGTACAGTCGCGTTGGTCGGCTCACACGGTGCCGAAACAGAAAGCAAGTCCCCAACCGTCTTGACCGAGATTGAGACTCAGCTTCTAGAACAACTGCGCGAAGCTCATCGCGAAGTGCAGGCGCAGTTTCCCGGTGCGGAAATAGAAATCAAACCGGCCGGTGCTGCCTTGCACACTCGAGCACTTGGTTCGCTTGAAAACACCGAGGAAGCTCAACAATATTTGCTTACTTTGGTGGCGGAACTTGATCACGACCACAAGATTCATCACCGGTACGGCAAAGAGATTCTCGAGTTTACGCTTCGGCATTCTGACAAGGGCGAAGCAATTCAAGAGCTGAAGTCAGAATTTGAGGCTCAAGCCGTGTTGTTCATTGGCGACGACGTCACGGATGAGGACGGGTTCGCAGTATTGACTCCGCAAGATGTTGGAATCAAGGTGGGCGAAGGGCAGACTAGGGCGCGATTCCGAGTCGGTAGCCCCGTGCAGGTCGCGCGGGTGCTTGAGCTCGTGCGCCAACCGGAAAGTAATAGGAACCCCTAGCACTGACGAAAGCAAAGTCTTTGTCCGCTTAGACTCAATTGCATGCCAACGCATGATCTGAAACCTCGCTCCCGTGTAGTTACGGACGGCATCGAGGCCATGACTGCCCGTGGAATGCTCCGCGCGGTCGGAATGGGCGATGCCGATTGGGAGAAGCCTCAGATCGGTATTGCGAGCTCGTGGAACGAGATTACCCCGTGCAATTTGAGCCTCGATCGGCTCGCGCAGGCTTGCAAAGAAGGCGTGTTCTCCGGTGGCGGCTACCCGCTACAGTTCGGAACCATCTCAGTTTCGGACGGGATTTCGATGGGGCACGAGGGCATGCACTTTTCGCTAGTTTCCCGAGAAGTTATCGCCGATTCGGTTGAAACCGTCATGATGGCGGAGCGGCTCGACGGCTCGGTGTTGCTTGCGGGTTGCGACAAATCGTTGCCGGGGATGCTCATGGCCGCCGCTCGACTGGATTTGGCATCCGTGTTTTTGTATGCCGGCTCGATTGCCCCTGGATGGGTGAAACTTTCAGACGGTAGCGAGCGTGAAATCACAATCATCGACTCGTTCGAAGCTGTTGGAGCGGTAAAAGCAGGAAAGATGAGCGAACTCGATGCTCACCGAATCGAGTGCGGAATTGCACCGGGAGAGGGTGCTTGCGGTGGGATGTACACGGCAAACACAATGGCGAGCGTTGCCGAAGCTATCGGTATGAGTTTGCCCGGCTCCGCCGCGCCGCCAGCCGCTGATCGTCGCCGCGACTACTTTGCTCACCGATCTGGTGAAGCGGTAGTGAACATGCTTCGCAACGGAATTACCGCGAGAGACGTTATGACGAAGAAGGCGTTCGAGAACGCGATCGCGGTCGCAATGGCGTTCGGTGGTTCGACGAACGTTGTGCTGCACTTGCTTGCCATCGCTCGTGAAGCCGAGGTCGAACTTAGCCTCAAAGACTTCAACCGAATCGGCGACAAGACACCCCACATTGGTGACTTGAAGCCGTTCGGGCAATACGTAATGAACGACGTTGACCGTCACGGTGGGGTCCCTGTCGTGATGAAAGCTCTGCTTGAGGCCGGACTCATTCACGGCGATTGCCTAACGGTTACCGGCAAGACAGTCGAAGAAAACCTTGCCGAGATCGATCCCGGCGCACTAGACGGAAAAGTGCTTCGCACTCTCGACAACCCGATCCACCCGACCGGTGGCCTCACGATCTTGCACGGAAGTTTCGCGCCGGAAGGTGCCGTCGTGAAGACCGCTGGCTTTGACGCGGACGTGTTCGAGGGACCCGCTCGAGTGTTTGAGCGCGAACGCGCGGCGATGGATGCGCTCACGGAAGGCAAGATTCAAAAGGGTGACGTTGTCGTCATCCGCTATGAGGGCCCGAAGGGTGGCCCTGGAATGCGCGAAATGCTCGCGATCACGGCCGCTATCAAGGGGGCCGGTTTAGGTAAGGACGTCCTGCTGTTGACCGACGGCAGGTTCTCTGGCGGAACTACTGGCTTGTGTATCGGTCACATTGCCCCTGAGGCGGTGAATGCTGGCCCGATCGCCTTTGTGCGTGACGGCGATCTCATTCGCGTGAACATTCCCGCCCGCAGCCTCGATCTGCTGGTAGATGAAGCCGAGTTGGAGTCGCGCCGAACCGGTTGGACTCCACTTCCCCCGCGCTACACGCGCGGTGTTCTCGCAAAGTATTCACAGCTCGTACATTCGGCCGCTGAAGGAGCGATTACCGGATAGGAGCTGAAGCTCAAAAAAGAATTGAAGGAAACCATGTCCACGGAAACGAAACCCGTGCCAGCGGTGAAGGTGCCAGATTCAAGCGCACCGAAACCAACTGCTCCTAGTAAGCCTGAAATGTTGACAGGGTCTGGTGCGATTCTTCGCACTCTTGAACTGCTTGGCATTAAGGATGTATTTGGGCTCCCTGGGGGAGCAATCATGCCGTTCTATGACGAACTCATGGAATCGAAGACAATTCGCCACATCCTCGTCCGCCACGAGCAGGGCGCGGGTCACGCGGCTGAAGGTTATGCGTCATCCACCGGAAAAATCGGTGTCGCGATTTCAACCAGCGGTCCAGGGGCGACCAATCTGGTAACTGCTATCGCCGACGCGCACATGGACTCTGTGCCGCTTTTGGCGATTACCGGTCAAGTGTTTTCAACATCAATGGGAACCGACGCGTTCCAAGAGGTCGACATTGTCGGAATCACCATGCCGATCACTAAGCACTCGTTCTTGGTTACCAAACCCGAGGACATTCCAGCCACGCTCACAGCCGCATACCACATTGCGACAACCGGCCGACCCGGCCCGGTGCTCGTTGACATAACAAAGGATGCCCAACAAAAGTCCGCTCCATTCGTCTGGCCGCCAAAAGTTGATTTGGCTGGATACCGAGAAGTCACTAAAGCACACGGCAAACAAGTTGCGGTTGCGGCTGGATTGCTGGCAGAAGCCGCTCGGCCGGTGTTCTATGTCGGTGGGGGTGTCATTCGCGCAGGCGCTTCGAAAGAATTGCAAAAGCTCGCGAAAGTTACCGGAGTTCCAGTCGTGACAACTCTCATGGCGCGTGGAGCATTCCCAGACTCTGATTCGCAGAATCTGGGGATGCCCGGAATGCACGGCTCGGTTCCTGCCGTACTTGCGCTTCAGGAAGCGGACTTGATTATTGCTCTTGGAGCAAGATTCGATGATCGGGTCACCGGAAAACCCAGTGAGTTCGCGCCGAAGGCAACGGTCGTCCACGTGGATGTCGACCCAGCCGAAATTTCAAAGATCCGCACCGCTGACGTTCCAATCGTTGGGGATGCTAAAGAAGTTATGGCGGACTTGGCTTCGGCGTTCGAGGATGCAGCCAAGAAGCACAAGCCGGATTACAAGGCATGGTGGGAGCGACTCAATGAACTGAAGTCGCGGTTCCCGCTCGGTTACGACGAACCTGAAGACGGATTGCTTGCCCCGCAATACGTGATCCAACGGATCGGCGAAATCACCGGTCCTGAAGCGATTTACGCTGCCGGGGTTGGCCAACATCAAATGTGGGCGGCGCAATTCATCAAGTACGAGCGTCCAAATGCTTGGTTGAACTCCGGCGGTGCGGGAACGATGGGTTACGGTCTGCCCGCCGGCATGGGTGCCAAGGTGGCCAACCCTGATCGGACGGTTTGGGTCATTGACGGTGACGGTTGCTTCCAGATGACGAATCAAGAGCTGGCGACCTGCACGATCAACAACATTCCAATAAAAGTTGCAATAATCAACAACTCATCGCTTGGAATGGTGCGTCAATGGCAAACACTGTTCTACAACGGTCGTCATTCGTTTACAGATTTGAACACTGGTCATGACACTGCGATGATTCCGGATTTCGTCAAGCTTGCAGAAGCTTATGGAGCGCTCGCGATTCGGGTCACGAAGAAGGAAGAAGTTGATGCTGCGATCAAACTCGCGAACGAAACCAACGACCGACCAGTCGTAATTGACTTTATTGTTAGCGCCGATGCGATGGTGTGGCCAATGGTCCCTCAAGGAGTGGGAAACTCAAGCGTCCAGTACGCGAGAGATAAAGCTCCAGAGTGGGAGGAGGACTGAAATGGTACATGTTCTCTCTTTGCTAGTTGAGGACAAGCCAGGCTTGTTGACGAGGGTCGCTGGATTATTCGCCCGCCGAAGCTTCAACATCGAATCCCTCGCGGTCGGGAAAAGCGAGATTCCCGGTCTTTCTCGAATTACCGTCGTGGTGGATGTCGAGCCTGGCCCGCTAGAGCAAGTCACCAAGCAACTCAACAAGCTTGTAAACGTTGTGAAGGTTGTGGAACTCGACCAAAACCAAACCGTGGAACGCGAGCACATGCTCATCAAAGTTAAAGTCGACAACACTACGCGCAGTCAAGTTCTTGAAGCGACGAACTTGTTTCGAGCACGAATCGTTGATGTCGCTCCAGACGCTCTAGTGATCGAAGTCACTGGAGACTCAAACAAGACCGAGGCGTTGCTTCGCGTTCTTGAACCGTTCGGCATCAAGGAAATCGCCCAATCTGGGCTACTTGCAATTGGTCGTGGTGCGAAAAGTATTACCGATCGGGTACCAAAAAACTAGAACCCAAACAGTTGCAGCGCCTGCGGCGCGATCAATAGAAAACTGTCCACCAGAATTAGAAGAACAAGAAATAAGGAGCAATCAAAATGGCTGAAATCTACTACGACAACGATGCCGACCTTTCGATCATTCAAGGCAAAAAGATTGCGGTGATCGGATATGGTTCGCAAGGCCATGCTCACGCTCAAAACCTGCGCGATTCCGGTTGTGAAGTTGTTGTCGGATTGAAGGCGGATTCAAAATCCCGTGTCAAGGCGACCGAGGCCGGATTCACGGTAATGACCCCGGATGAGGCATCAAAATGGGCGAACGTGATCGTCATCCTCGCGCCAGACCAACACCAGCGCGGCCTATTCGCGGCCGATGTGCGAGACAACCTGGATGCCGGAGACGCGCTTGTGTTCGGGCACGGCTTCAACATCCGTTTTGGTTACATTCAGGCACCAGAAGGTGTGGACGTGATCATGGTCGCACCTAAAGGCCCAGGTCACGTTGTGCGTCGTGAATACGAAGCTGGCCGTGGCGTGCCTGTCATTGTTGCCGTCGAGAACGATGCAACCGGTAATGCTTGGCCGCTGGTGCTCAGCTACGCGAAAGCAATCGGTGGATTGCGTGCCGGTGGAATCAAGACGACTTTTACCGAAGAAACTGAGACCGATCTGTTCGGTGAGCAGTCGGTGCTGTGCGGTGGTGTTTCGCAACTCATTCAGTACGGCTTCGAGACTTTGACCGAGGCTGGTTATCAGCCGGAGGTTGCCTACTTCGAAGTGCTACACGAGTTGAAGCTCATAGTTGACTTGATCAACGAAGGTGGAATTGCAAAGCAGCGTTGGAGCGTTTCCGACACGGCTGAGTACGGCGACTATATTTCCGGTCCGCGAGTTATCGACCCGCATGTCAAAGAAAACATGAAGGGTGTGCTAGCCGACATCCAGTCGGGGGCGTTTGCTAAGCGTTTCATTGCCGACCAGGATGCCGGTGCTCCAGAGTTCAAAGCGATGCGTGCAAAGGCTGAGGGGCATCCGATCGAGGCGACAGGTCGCGAACTGCGCAAACTGTTTGCATGGGCGAAGAAAGATGACGACTACACGGAAGGTACCGCCGCCCGCTAGGGTTTTGGTGTGGCCAAAGAAGCAGATGACGCAGCCTTGACGTGGTCGGGTGACAACGACCCGACGCACGTTTCAGGAAAGGTCTTGCCGACCGTCACAGCCAGCAATTCGAAATCTAAGGATGCGGCTGTCGGCCAGATTGAAAAGCCGAACCTTCATCCGTTATTGCTTGTGTTTTTCGGAGTGATCGCCGGTATTTACTTGCTGTACGCGGTTGGTTGGGGTGTTGATGCGTTCACGCATTCGGTTCCTGTAGCCGGAGTGTTTTCGGCAATCATGTACCAGCTTGGTGAGTTCCTTGCAATCGCGAGCCCGCTACTTTGGGCACTAGCGGGATGGGTGTTACTGAAGCAAATTCCAACGCGGCTGTTGTGGCTTCTTGTTGGCGTGATTTTGCTCGCGCCTTGGCCGTTCATTTTGCCGGGCTAATTGGAGGTTTGACCAAGTGGTTTCTAACGGAAAGTTGAAGATGACCGGCGATCAGCCTCCTGCGCTTGCGAAAAAGGATGCCGCGCCAGTGCCCGCAGAAAAACCAATCCGAAAGGCACCGTCGGTGTTTTGGTGGATCGTGGCAATCTTGTTCGCGCTCGTGTATGCGTGGGATTTGTTCGAAGCAATAGCGAACCTGCTTGGCGTATCAAGCCAAATCGGCAGGTGGAATGAGAACCAACAGCTAAACACCATCAACACAAGCCCCGTGCCCTGGGCGTGGCTATGGGGTAATACCGCACTACCGATCGTGGTGTTCTTTGCCGGATTATTTGTTTGCAGAAAGCGAAACCCGGCAATCCTCGCCATCGCGTTGCTTGCCGGACTTGGGCTAGTTGCGGCCTTGAGTTTGAGCATCGCCTCAGTGGTTGGGCTCTTGGTCCCCTGGTCTGGCCGCTAAAACGTAGGTAGTCCAAGTAACTTTGAAAGTCATGTTCGGCTATTGCAGTAAAGTTTGAATCGCCGTGCCCGTGTGCGCCGCGGCGGTACCCGCAAACCAATTCCGAGGGATTCACACGTGGCCAAACCTGTCGTACTAATTGCCGAAGAACTTTCCCCTGCCACGGTTGATGCGCTCGGGCCGGATTTTGACATCCGCAAAATAGACGGAACGAATCGTGCGGAATTGCTCGCCGCATTGCCTGAAGCAAGCGCCATTTTGATCCGATCTGCAACTCAAGTGGATGCCGAAGCCATCTCTGCCGGCAAACTCTTGAAGGTCGTGGCTCGCGCCGGTGTAGGTCTCGACAACGTCGATGTGAAAGCTGCAACCGAGGCTGGTGTCATGGTTGTGAATGCGCCAACATCCAATGTAGTTTCGGCGGCTGAACTGGCAATCGGACACTTGCTCTCTTTGGCAAGAAACATCCCTGAGGCAAACCGTTCAGCAAAATCAGGTGAGTGGTTGCGGTCAAAATTCACCGGTGCGGAACTGTTTGAGAAGACAATCGGAATCATTGGCTTGGGTCGAATCGGTACTCTCGTCGCTCAAAGGCTTGCCGCGTTCGAAGCAACGATCATCGCCTACGACCCGTATGTGACGCCGATGAGAGCGCTGCAACTCGGTGTGCAATTGGCGAGCCTCGAAGATTTGATGAAGCGCAGTGATTTCGTGACTATCCATATTCCGCGCACCCCCGAGACTACCGGGCTGATCGGTAAAGCTGAGTTCGCAATCGCCAAACCGAACTTGAGGATCGTCAATTGCAGTCGCGGCGGAATCATCGACGAAACTGCTCTAGTTGATGCGTTATCAACTGGTCGAATTGCTGGTGCCGCGCTCGACGTGTTCGTGAACGAACCACCGGAGGGTTCACCCCTGCTTGGGCTTGAGAATATTGTGCTAACACCACACCTTGGCGCTTCAACCGATGAAGCCCAAGAAAAGGCGGGGATATCGGTTGCCCGCTCAGTGCGACTCGCGCTGGACGGTGAATTGGTTCCGGATGCAGTCAACGTTGCCGGTGGGGTGATCGATCCGAGCGTGCGGCCGGGCATTCCGCTAATGGAACGACTCGGCCAGGTATTTGCTGGGCTAGCGGAGCATCCGGTGACAAATATCGATGTTGAAGTTCAAGGCGAAATCGTCGAATTCGATGTGAACGTCTTGAAACTCGCAGCACTCAAAGGCTATTTCGCAAAGATCGTTAGCGAATCCGTGTCGTACGTAAACGCACCACTGCTAGCCGAGCAGCGAGGTATTCCGGTGCGACTACTCACAGAATCTACGACCGATGAGTATCGAAACTTGCTTACGATTCGGGGTGGACTTGCAGACGGTAGCGAAGTTTCGGTTTCGGGGACACTAACCGGTCCAAAACAGATCGAGAAGATTGTCGGCATAAACGGTTACGACGTTGAGGTCCCGATTGCCGAGCACCTCGTCGTGATGGTCTATCGAGACCGGC
>JAHBSS010000049.1 GCA_019639015.1 Cryobacterium sp.
GCAACAAGGACAGGCACGTAAATTCACTGATTCACTTCATCGGCGGCAGCATTTTGCCTGAATTGCGTGCATCGAACGCTTGAGATCTCGGGTTTTCGCAAACTGCAACAAAAGTTGACGCGTTTAGCAAACTTTTCGGAACCGGGGAAAAGTGAGAAATGTTAGGTTCTTTTTGTCCATCCAGATTCTCGAGAAAGCGTTCAATTGAAACCGATCACTAAGGCTTTTGCCGCGCTCGGAACTCTGAGCATCGTCTGTGCGAGTTTCGTTGTTGGCGCATTTGCGTTACCAGCCAACGCAGCCACAATCGCGGTTACCAACTTTGCAACTTTGGACTCCGCAATTTCAACTGCAAATGCAACCCCGGGAGCAGACACGATCACCTTGAGTGGTAACTCTGCTGACTACGTTTTTAGTGCAAACCTCACTGCGATTACTAGCGAAATTCACTTCGTCGGACCGGGTTCTGCATCCCTCGAACTTGATGCAGCCAATTTTTCGGCGTTTTCTTTCAATACGGCAGCCGTTGGTTCAATTTCCGGGCTTTCCATAAAAGACGCGAGTGACGATTGTATTCTCAACACCGCTACCGACCTCACTTTGACGGATGTGAATACACACGATTGTGGAGGTATGGGGGTCTATTCGACAAGTGGTTCAGTTTCGGTGTCCAATTCGCAAAGCAATTCAAACTACAATTTCGGCTACTTCTTGAAGGCCGGGGCGGGAGACAATCTCTCAGTCGATGGAGTTGTCGCAAACGACAATACTTCGGGCATAGGCCTCCAAACGACGGCAACCGGTTCAACGGTGAGTGCAACCAACATCACACTGAACAATGACCCTTTTTTTGCGATGACAGTGGTGTCACTTGGGCCCACCGCCACGCTTTCGAATATCTCCTCCCAAGGAGGGCCGGTGGTGTTTAGTGCATCTGCGGGAACTCTGAACGCAAGCAATGTGACAGTTTCGGGCAGCTCAGGTGACGGACTGCGCCTGATCATGACCGGCGGAGCTACCGCTCAAATAGATCAACTCAACTCGCACAACAATGGAATCGGTATTAATTCACAATCGAATGATTCCGGTACCTCGATCACGGTTTCAAACTCAACGATCTCGACCAATCAATCTCAAGGAATTGCATCCCACAGCCAAGACACCGCGAATTTCCAAGTTGATCATTCGACGGTTTCCGGAAACCTAGACGGTGGAATCGTGGCCCAGTTAACGGAATCTTCGACCATTCAAATTGAAGATTCCACGATCTCAGGAAATAACTCGAAACAGGGAATAGCTGGTTCGGGCATCTATTTCTACGGGAACTCTGACGCATCAAATTCGATTAAAGACGTGACCATTACCAAGAACCATTCGCTTAGTACAGCTCACGCGGTTGCTATCCAAGACGTCGCAACTGACATCAACAACTCGATCATCGGAGGCAACAATGCTCCGGATGACCTTTGGGCTTCGGGAGGCACAAACCTGAGTGTGGATTACAGTCTCGTTGAAAATCCAAACTCGGTTGCAGAAGTCACCAACGCACTTTCGACTGGAGCAGGTAACCTGGCCGGTCTGGATCCCAAGCTAGGGCCACTCGCGAACAACGGCGGCACTACCCTGACATACCTTCCACTATCAGGTAGCCCCGTCATCGATGCAGGAGACCCGTCGAGAACTCCAGGCACCGCCCTGGATCAACGGGGCAAAACTCGGGTTTATGGAGCCCACATCGATATGGGCGCTGTCGAAGTTCAGCCAGAACTCGCCTCCACTGGAAGCGACCCCAGAATCCCGTTGATCATGACACTCGCCCTTGTTCTCGCGGGAGTTGGCCTGCTAGGAGTCAAAAAGGCATTGCGCAATCGCCAACCGAGCTAAGTAATGCCTGCAGCCCAGCAATCGGTTTCGCTAATCGTGACTAGGCGGTTCCGGCAGATCACCGACCGCATGGCGCCCCATGACAAACAGCAGGTCCGATACTCGGTTCAGGTACTTCTGCACGTGTTCCGTAACAAGACTGCCGGCGTTTCTCGCCTGAATGACGTGGCGTTCACCGCGCCTGACCACCGTGCGGGCGAGATCAATTGCGGCCTCTAGCTGAGTAGTACCGGGAACCAGAAACACCGGTTCGAGTGGTTTCTCGGCAACAAGCGCATCAATCTCTTTCTCGATTTGGGTCGCAGCATCAGCGGTAACTATTGAGATACCGGGCTTCAAACGGTCGCGATGTTTCGGATTCGTTGCAAGGTCCGCCGAAACAACGAATAACTCCTTTTGGATGCGAAGCAAAAGCTCGCAAATCCTGGGCTCAGCGCAAATCGATCGGGCGAGTCCCAAAGCCGAAACCGCCTCATCCAAGTCGCCTAAAGCGTCGACAAGTTCGCCACCCTTCGAGGTGCGACCTCCGAAAAGAAGCGAAGTGGTTCCGTCGTCGCCTTTGCGGGTATAAACACGGGCCATTCCCCTAGCATGGCACCTCTGGCGAGGCTAGGCTGGAACGGTCGCCAGAAGTTGGGGCGGCACGCAACTCGCGGAGGGGAAACCGGTCAAAGTCCGGTGCTGACCCGCAACCGTAGGGCATCCACACAGGATGCCGAGCCGGGATACCTGCGCGAGGAGCACAATCGATTCTCGATCGTCGTGGTCTACGAGCGGGACTCCGGGCCACGCGGCTCTCAAAGCCCGCCGGTCAGGATCCACTCGGGCCCTGTTACCGAAAGACCCACATTGAAACACCCATTTATTGCACGAATTAGCGCAACTTTCACAGTTGCCACTCTCACGCTAGGCGGAGCGCTCGCAATGGGCACCGCAGCTAACGCACACGAACCCGGTTCAGCTTGCGAGCCCGGCGAAGGCGTAACCGTAGTGGTCGATTTCACCGATCTTGGTGGCCAAATCGAGGTCGGATGCGCAACCGGCGACCCAAAGACCGGCCGTGAGGCTTTGGAGTCCGCGGGCTTCCACCCCGTTGACTCCCAACCCGGGATGATCTGCGCGATCGATGAGCAACCGAACCCTTGTCCCACCGAATTCACCGGATCGTTCTGGTCATACTGGAATGCAACTACTGACGGTGATTGGACTAGCTACATGGTTGGTGCTGACTCAAGCGATCCGGTTCAGGGAAGCCTCGAAGGTTGGCGCTACAGTGACGGCACAGCCGGTCCAACTTTGACCCCGACGGAAGCTTCGAAACTGACTGCCGCTGCCGCTTCCCCTTCGCCAATTGCCGAGGAAGTAAACCCCCCGACCACTACAACCGAATCCCAAGACAGCTCTTCGACTGTGCTCTTGTGGGCGACCGTCGGATTCGCAGCGGCAGTGATCGTCGTTATTGCATTGCTGGTTGTGCGCTCACGTCGTGGTAACTCAGCTCAAGCCCAGGGTCATTCCAATTCCGCGAAAGCAAGCGCAGAAGGTAAATAGCCAGTAGATGAACTACCGCGTGCATCCGCTCGCTTGGTGGGGTTGGGCGCTCGGCATCGCAATTGCGATAAGCCGAGCGCCCGGCCTCGCCGAAACAGTCGTGCTCGCGTGCTCGCTCATTGCCGTACCACTCCTGCTACGCACGAGTTCACCGTTCGCGAAAGCTTTCAACTTGTATTTGGTGTTGGCGGCATCAATAGTTTTCGTGAGGATCTTGTTTTATGTGCTTGTTGGCATCAAGGGGTCGGGAAACGTCATTCTTGCATTCCCAAGAATCCCGCTAGCGGAATGGGCTGGCGGCATCCAAATTCTCGGACCAGTCACCGATACGGGACTATTAATTGCATTCACCTCAGGGCTAAACCTTGGCTGCTTACTCTTGTGCTTTGGTGCAGCAATCTCTCTAACCGACCCGAGGCGAACCTTGCGAAATTTGCCTTCTTCGCTCTACCTGGTCGGCACTTCATCAGTTATCGCGCTTACTCTCGGCCCGCAACTACTCGAATCTTGGCGCAGGGTACGCAGGGCGCAATCACTTCGCGGTCAAATCCAAACTCGACGGCAAGCAATCAAACGCACACTTGCTCCGGTGCTGCAGGATGCGCTTGAACGCTCCATCGCTATTGCAGCATCCATGGATTCACGAGGTTACGCTCGGTTGCGATCCGGCACGAGTCCCGTGATTGCAGCGATTCTCTTGAGCGCCCTGTTCGCCGCCGGACTCGGAAGTTACACCCTACTTGCCGGTGCAAAACCAGCATGGCTCGCTGTGCTACTTCTGGTCACGGCATTGGTACTTACAGTTTTCGGGACCGCGTTTGCATCCAGAAGCAGCAAAGTAACTCGTGTTTCTCCAGATCGTTGGGGAGCTAAGGAAAACGCAATTCTCGTTTCGGGAATTGCAGTTGTCGCCCTCTCCATGACTGCAGTTTGGAATGGTGCGAACGCTTCCACTTTTGCGCTGTTTCTCGCATCGGCGATCGTCGCGGTTACGCCGATCCCAATCCTGCTGCTTCAGGGCGAAGTTGCGCGTGCGGGAGGTCCGCTGTGACAGAGTCGGCAATCACGTTTGAGAACGTGAGTTTCGCGTATCAAGATTCAAGTCGCAACCTGTTTGAAGGTTTGAATCTGAATGTCGCCGAGGGTGAACTTTGCCTAGTAATCGGTCCAACAGGGTCCGGAAAGTCCACTCTCCTACAACTTGCTAATGGACTGGCACCCCACTTCACAGGAGGAAGACTCGCTGGCAGGGTGACGGTGGCCGGAAGAGATACCAAGTCCCATCCACCGCGATTATTGGCGGATATCGTTGGAACGGTAAACCAAACCCCCGGTCTCGGGTTTGTGACTTCAAACGTGGACGATGAGCTCAGTTATGTCATGGAGCAGCTTGGCGTATCGCCAGCGTTGATGCGCACAAGGGTTGAAGAAGTTGTTGATTTGCTTGGACTGAACGATCTTCGCGAAAGGCCGCTACACGAACTTTCTGACGGGGAAAAGCAACGAGTCGCGATTGGTTCGGTGCTAACAAGTCACCCAAGAATTCTGATTCTGGATGAACCAACTTCGGCTCTGGACCCGGCGGCAGCAGAAGAAGTACTCGCAGCAATTGTGCGGCTGGTTCACGACATCGGGATCACGGTACTAATGGCCGAACACAAACTCGAACGAGTAATCCAGTTTGCCGACTCGATCGTACTCATTGAAAAACACGGCGGTGTGACACACGGGCCACCCCGGGAGATACTTGGCGTAAGCCCGATTGCCCCTCCTGTCGTTCGCCTCGCACAACTGGCAAGTTGGTCGCCATTACCGCTTTCGGTTCGCCAAGCCCGAAGCAAAGCCGCAGACCTAAGAACAAGACTGGATGACGTACACGAACCCAGCCCAAGTCGCGAGCCTGAAATTGCACTCAAGGCCGCCAATGTTTCAGTGAAGTACGGAAGCAAACTTGCACTCGCAAGCACGAGCTTCGAACTTCGTCGAGGTGAAATCACCGCTCTAATGGGTCGAAATGGCTCAGGCAAGACATCGCTGCTGTGGGCACTTCAAGGCAGCGGGCCCAGAAGCTCTGGCGAAGTTGAAATTTTCGATATCGAGACCTGGGAAGACAACAAGCGCTCTAAGCGGAATGCGGGTGTCGATCCGAAACAGCTTGATTCGGTGAAAGCCGCAAAGCTAGTTGCGCTCGTTCCCCAGAACCCAGCTGATTTGTTGTATTTGGAAACCGTTGAGGCTGAGTGTGCTGCAGCAGATCGAGGTCTCGGCGAGAACTCCGCTCGGACTCTTGAGTTTCTAAAAACTCTCAGTGGCGGAATAGACCCGTTGATGCATCCGCGCGATTTGTCAGAAGGGCAACGCTTGGCGCTCGCCCTGGCGATACAAATTTCTGGTGAACCAGCGGTTTTGTTGTTAGATGAACCAACTCGCGGGCTTGACTATCAGGCGAAAGCAAGTTTGAGTCGAACGCTTGCAAGACTGGCTTCGGATGGAATCTCAGTGTTGCTTTCGTCGCACGATGTCGAATTTGTTGCTCGCACCGCAAGCAGGGTGCTTGTGCTTTCTAATGGTGAACTAATCGCTGACGGTTCGGCCAGGCAAGTTTTGACCTCGAGTGCGATGCTTGCGCCGCAAGTAGCAAGAATCCTCGCGCCGATGAACTTGATGTCGGTTGATGAGGTTCGTAACCAGCTGGTGGAGAAATGACTACCGGAAAGTCGATCGCAATTCACCGGGCGGACCAAAGGTTTGCGCTTGACCTGGGTTGGCGATCAACACTCACTCTCGTGCTGGTTTCGACTGTTGGGGTCTTGGCATTTTGCTGGCCCCTAATTATGGGCGCGGGTTCGATTCTTCAACAGACTGCACTCACTCCTTTACTACTTGTACTAGTCCTCGTTCTCGTGCTGGTTGTTGGGCTTGTCACACTTGGTGACGGTCAGATCGATTCAAAATCGCTAGCGATGCTCGGTGTGCTCGCGGCCGTCGGTGCAATTCTTCGACCGCTGTCTGCCGGTAGCGCCGGAATTGAACTTGTGTTTTTGTTCTTGTATTTCGGTGGCCGAGTATTTGGTGCCGGCTTCGGTTTCGCTCTGGGGTCCGTGACGATTTTCGTTTCCGCTTTGCTGACTGGTGGACTCGGACCTTGGTTGCCGTATCAGATGCTTGCGGCATCCTGGATTGGACTAGGTGCGGGACTGCTACCCAAGAAGACTCGGGGATGGCGCGAGACCACGATGCTGTCAGCGTACGCCGCCATCTCTGGCTTCCTATACGGGCAACTCATGAACTTGTCGTTTTGGCCCTTCACTTTGGGACTTGACACCGGGCTCAGTTTTCAAGCTGGAGCACCTCTTTGGCAAAACCTCTCGCGATTTGCGATTTTTAGCGTTTTTAGTTCGCTCGGCTGGGATTTGCTTCGTGCAGCGGTGCTTTCGACCCTCGTCGCACTCTTATCTCCAACCATCTTGAGCGCTCTTCGGCGGACATCTCGGCGGGCTGTCTATGGTGAGAGAGACAATAGAAATGTCAGATCATCAAAGAATTCGAACGAGATTCATTAGACACGCCGGTTAATGTCGCGAGCCACTACATCTGGTGATTCAATAGTTTGACCGTCGCAATATCTAGTTCAAGTTTCGGGACTGGCCTCGACGGAAAAAAGACATAAGGCGTATCTAAAGGCGCGCATTGGGCACCTTGAAACGTCGCATTACAACCAAAGGGGAACAAAAGTGAGCATGCAGCAGAGAACCGGGCGGCAGTCGCCAAATGCAACAAAAGGCGGCCTCACTATCAAACGCAAGTTCAGTACCGAAGGTGTACACCCTTACGACGAAGTCGAATGGGAAAAGCGCGACATCGAACAAACCAATTGGAAAACGGGCGAAACAATCTTCTCGCAATTGGGCGCAGAATTCCCGGTCGATTGGTCGGTCAATGCTTCGACCATCGTCACCACCAAGTATTTCCGCGGGGCCGTCGGGACTTCTACTCGCGAAACAAGCCTTAAACAGTTGATCGACAGAGTTGTCGGAAAATACGTCAAAGGCGGACTTGATAACGGTTATTTCGCGACGCCGGCGGATGCTGAAGTGTTCCGCGCAGAGCTCACTTGGCTACTTCTTCACCAATATTTCTCGTTCAACTCCCCGGTTTGGTTCAACGTCGGCACAGAGTCACCGCAACAAGTTAGCGCGTGCTTCATTTTGTCTGTTGATGACACGATGGACTCAATCCTGAACTGGTACAGAGAAGAAGGAGTCATCTTTAAGGGTGGCTCAGGTTCAGGAGTGAACCTTTCCCGCATCCGTTCATCCGCCGAATTACTCTCAAGCGGTGGGACCGCGAGCGGTCCGGTTTCGTTCATGCGCGGAGCCGACGCGAGTGCCGGAACGATTAAGTCGGGTGGCGCAACAAGGCGTGCGGCGAAAATGGTAGTTCTCGATGTTGCCCACCCGGACATCCGCGAGTTCATCGAAACCAAAGTCAAGGAAGAAGAAAAGATCCGCGTGCTTCGTGACGCCGGTTTCGACATGGACCTCGGTGGAAAGGACATTGTTTCCGTCCAGTATCAGAACGCAAATAACTCGGTTCGAGTGAGTGACACGTTCATGAAAGCGGTGGAAACAAACGGAAACTTTGACCTGACGGCACGTGCGGACGGGCGCACAATCGAGACCGTAAAGGCCAAGGAACTGTTCCGCGAAATGGCTGAAGCCGCTTGGGCTTGTGCCGATCCCGGTATTCAGTACGACGACACAATCAACGATTGGCACACAAACCCTGAGTCGGGCAGAATCAACGCCTCGAACCCGTGTAGCGAATACATGTCGCTTGATAACTCATCCTGCAACCTCGCCTCACTAAACCTCATGAAGTTCCTTAGGGAGGATGACACGTTCGATATTGACGCGTTTGTTGCGGCAACTGAACTAATCATCACCGCGATGGACATTTCAATTTGTTTCGCGGATTTCCCGACCGAAGCTATCGGCCGTAACACCCGTGATTACCGCCAACTCGGTATTGGTTATGCAAACTTGGGTGCACTACTCATGGCAACTGGTCATGGTTACGACTCCGATGGTGGGCGTTCACTTGCTGCAGCTATCACGTCGCTCATGACAGGCGTTTCATACCGTCGCTCGGCTGAGCTTGCAGGTGTTGTTGGGCCCTATGCAGGCTATGCGCGCAACGCCAAAGCGCACGAACGAGTAATGCGTAAGCATGAAGCCGCGAACGAAGCACTTCAAGTTCACGCGCAAATGGATGCGTCTATCAAAGACCGAGCCTCTCGCGAATGGAAGAAGTCGGTAGATCTCGGGATAGATAATGGTTGGCGAAACGCCCAGGCAAGTGTGCTTGCGCCGACTGGAACCATCGGTTTCATGATGGATTGCGACACCACCGGAATTGAGCCTGACTTCTCGCTCGTGAAGTTCAAGAAACTCGTCGGTGGTGGATCACTGCAAATCGTGAACCAAACAATTCCGCGCGCGCTTCGCAGACTCGGTTACGCGGAAGAAACTGTCGAAGCGATCGTCGCGCACATTGCTGAACACGGTCACGTGATTGACGCGCCAGGGCTCAAGTTAGAGCATTACGAAATCTTTGACACCGCGATGGGCGCGAGGCCAATTGTGCCAATGGGCCACGTTCGCATGATGGCTGCCGTTCAGCCGTTCTTGTCTGGTGCGATTTCAAAGACCGTGAACTTGCCGGAGTCGGCAACGGTTGAAGAGGTTGAAGAGGTTTACCTGGAAGGTTGGAGGCTTGGGCTCAAGGCCCTCGCAATTTACCGCGACAACTGCAAGGTTGGTCAACCACTTTCAGACGCAAAGGCTAAGAAGAAGGATGCTAAGGCAGAAGGAACTCACCTAAGCGCCCCGGTTCGCAAGCGCCTTCCCAAGACTCGCCCATCGGTTACAACTTCGTTTGAAGTCGCTGGAGCGCAAGGGTACCTGACCGCTGGTTCTTACCCGGATAACGGACTCGGTGAGATTTTCCTGAAGCTTGGAAAGCAAGGATCAACCCTTGCGGGCGTGATGGATGCGTTCTCGATCGCCGTCTCAATCGGCCTGCAGTACGGTGTTCCGCTCACAAGTTTTGTGGAGAAGTTCACGAACTTGCGGTTCGAACCGAGCGGAATGACTGATGATCCAGACATCCGCATGGCACAGTCGATGATTGACTACATTTTCCGCAGACTCGCACTCGACTACTTGCCTTACGAGACCCGTTCCGCTCTTGGGATTTTCACGACGGCAGAGCGTGCCGCGGCTCTCGACTCTGGTTCGTACTCTGCTCCAGCAACTGCAATTGAGGAGCCTCAAGTCGACAGCACCACAGAAGAATCCTCGGTAGTCACCGACTCGGCGGCTAAACCGAGCGGCGTCGAGGTTCATTCGAGCGCGCAACTCATGGAGATGCAGCAAGGGCTCGTCGCTGATGCACCGCTTTGCCTCTCGTGTGGCGTAAAGATGCGCCCATCCGGGTCATGCTACGTCTGCGAGAACTGCGGTAGCACTAGTGGCTGCAGTTGAGCGAAAAGCGGATTGGGACCCAAGGGGCCCCGAGGTCGCCGCTGACCAACTGAGGTATTACGACCGGATGCTTTCAGAGTGTCCCGTCGCACACAGCGACTACCTAGGCTGGTCAGTGTTCAAGCACGCGGACGTCGTTGCGATTGCTGAAAATCACAAGACATTTTCTAGCGCAGTTTCCGAAGCACACCCCGCCGTACCGAATGGCTACGACCCACCGAAGCACACCCAATATCGGCAAATCAACAACCGCTATTTCACTCCAGAACGGATCGCGAAGTTCGAGAGCGGCTTTCGGCGCTTGGCTCGAGACATGGTGTTGTGGCTGCCTCGAGAAGTTGAGTTTGAGTTCATCGCGGATTTCGCCACAAGATACGCGCTTCGCACTCAACAGATTTGGCTTGGCTGGCCAAGGCAAGCATCCGAAGCTCTCGAAGTGTGGACTGAACGCAATCAGAAAGCGACCAGAATTGGCGATCGAGTCGAGTTGGACGATGTGGCGGCCCATTTTGATGCAGCAGTTCGAACGGTCATAACACTTAGGCGTGAGACTCCGATCGTCGGAGACATAACAACGGACTTACTTCAAGAACGGGTCGATGGAATCGTTTTGAGCGAAGCAGAAATTGTTTCGATTCTGCGGAACTGGACTGTCGGTGAGCTTGGCACGATGGCGGCGAGCGTCGGGATTATTGCCGAATTTTTGGCTCGGAATCCGACGATTCAGTCGGAGCTTCGCACCAACCCACAAGATCTTCCGCTTGCGATTGATGAAATCTTGCGAATCAACACTCCGCTCCTGGCCAATCGCCGGGTCACAACCGAGCAAGTTGAGCTTCGCGGTCGCGAAATTGATTCAAGCGAGAGGGTCACTATATTTTGGGCGGCTGCAAACCGCGACCCAGAGGTATTCGGCGATCCTGATCGCTTCGATCCGGTTACGAACGCGACCGCGAATGTGCTCTACGGTCGAGGGATCCACGATTGTCCGGGAGCACCTTTGGCCAGGCTCGAGCTATTGGTTGTGACTCAAGAATTGCTTGCTGGGGTTGAAAACATCCGGCCAGTGCACGGGCGCGAACC
>JAHBSS010000005.1 GCA_019639015.1 Cryobacterium sp.
CTGCTGAAACTCTTTCGAGACCGCATCCTCGCTGACTGCAAGCACAAGTACTCGATAGTCGGTTAGCAAATCGCGTTCGACCGCTTCACCGAAACCGAGCCGGTGAAACTCTGGACCAAAGACGTTTGGATCATCCATGCTAGCGATCTCGATAGCAGCGTCTTTGGCTTTGGATTTCACAGCTTCACCGAAAATTTTCGGAGTTGCGGTCATATAAAGGCGCTTCTGTGCGTGCAACTTCGAGTTGTCGTGCACTCGAACGAAGTGGGACTCGTCGACGCCGTTAATACTCCCTAGAACGCCGGTTGTGCGGTGGGCTTCGTCGCAAATGACGAGATCGAAACTCGGCAAACCGTTCTCTTGGGCACCCACCAATACGTCAATCGACTGGTAGGTGCTGAAAAACACGGTCAGCCCTTGGGGATTGCTGGCCTTTTTGACTTCGTGGATCAGGTCTTTTGCGTTGGTTGTAGCTGGGAATGCTAGGTCGGTGAGGGTGTAGTCCTCAGAGTTGCGGCCAACCTTCGAGTCGGAACAAACCGCGAAGGCGCGCATCGGGCGATCGGCTTGATTTGCCCATTCGCGGAGTGACTGGGCGAGCAGTGCAATCGATGGAACCAAGAACAGCACGTTCCCGCCAGGCTGAACTTGACGCTCAGCAATTCTGAGGCTCGTGAACGTTTTTCCCGTGCCGCAAGCCATGATCAGTTTGCCGCGATCATGCTCGTCGAAGCCGTTCAAGACCGCTTCGAGGGCTTCAATTTGGTGCGTTCTAAGTTTCTTCGGCTCCGCCGGTTCGAGGGTGCTGGGGTCGGTGAACTTGTATTCTGACCATTCGATGCCGGATTGTTCAAGTTCGTTTATGCCGATTCGGGTGGTCTTGATTTGCTGGTCGCGCAGGGCATCCGTCGCATGTTTAGACCAGTTATCCGTTGTCGTGACGATGATTCTCGAGGTGAAAGGATGCTTGCCGCTAGCGGTGAAGAACGAATCAATGTTCTCTTTAGTTAGGTAGTGGTGAGGGGCGTAGAACTTGCATTGGATCGCGCAGAACCCGTCACCGTAGCGTTCCTTGGCCACGAGATCGATGCCGGTGTCTGCTTTGCCGTCACGACCCGGCCAATCATTCCAAAGCCAAACCTCTTCATACTTTCCCGAATATGCGGGGTCGGTCACCAAAAATTCTCGGATGAGCTTCTCGAAGTAGTAACCCTTGGTGCGCGTATCTGGCGCAGTCTTGGAGTACTCATCGAGTAGGTCGTGGATTGTGGTCAACGTATCCCCTTTGAATCGCTTGAAGCCATTAGAGGGATGCCAAGGCCCCTCCACTGGGGATAATATCGTCTGCCTTCCACATTCCTTGCCGTTTGCAAGTTGCGGGCGCCGTGTTCAAGGATTCAAGAGCTGCGTTCTTCGTGCTAGCGAAGGCTGGCTACTCGGTTAGCAACCCGTAGTCCTTGTTGTAACGGTCGAGGACTTTCTTGATCGGGCCATCCATCGCCAACTCTCCCTTGTCCAGGTATAGCCCACGTTTGCAGAAACGCTTCAAATCGCGTTCGTTGTGGGAGACAAAAAACAGGGTTCGACCGCCAGCGAGAAGTTCCTCGATTCGGCGATAACACTTTTCGCGGAACGCTTTATCTCCAACGGCCAGGACCTCATCGACCAACAAGATCGGTTCTTCGAGCCTGGAAATCACCGAAAATGCGAGTCGAACTTTCATGCCGCTCGACAGGTGTTTATAAGGAGTGTCTATGAAGTCGGCGATTTCGGCAAAGTCGATGATTTCATCGAAGCGTCGTTGGATCTCATCCGGTTTCATGCCGTGCAGTCCCGCCATGAGATTCACGTTGTCGCGAACAGTCAAATCGTCAACGAAGCCGCCCGTGATCTCGATGAGTGGAGCAACCCCACCGAGCACTTCAACCGATCCCTCATCCGGCACGAGAACCCCGGTGACTAGTTTCAGGAGAGTCGATTTTCCTTGGCCGTTGCGCCCGACAACGCCGATCGCTTCGCCGCGCTTGACGTCGAAAGTCACGTGCCTCAAAGCCCAAAATTCGCTTGGGCGAGTGCGGCGGTTACGGCCGGCGAAAAGGTCCTTGAAGCTCCGCCGACCACGCCGGTTGCGACGAAAGCGGATGCCAAGGTCGGATGCTTGAATGACGCATCCATCATCCTTCGCGACCTTCAACGCTGCCTCCATCACACTTCCTTCAAGACTGCGCGCTCGGTGCGACGGAACACCCAAAACCCGAGCCCCAAAATTGCAAGACTCAAGCACGCGCTAACAACCACGGCAAACCAGTCGAGTTGCTCGGCAAAGAACCCGGCACGATACAGCGAAAAGATGCCAGAGAGCGGATTAAACGCTCCAACCCTCTCAAGCCCGAGGTCACGTAAATCAGGCAATCCGTAAATTATCGGACTCGCGTAGAACGCGAAACGTAAGACAAGTTTCACTGCACGCTCGAGATCTCTAAAGAAAACGACGAGAGGCGCAACAATGAGTCCGATCCCCATAATCAAAATTGCCTGAATTAGAACCCCCAAAGGGAAGAGGATTAGCAACCAGTTGACTTTGGCTCCCGCGAAGATTGCAAACAGCGCCAGTACCGGGATACTTGCGAGAAACTCGATCCCTTTCGAAAGTACAAGTCGGTTGACCCAAATAGTGCGAGGGATTCGGGTGGAGCGAATCAGTCTCGCTTCGCGAATGAACGCGCGAGTGCAATCGCTAATGCATCCGTTGAACCACATCCATGGAAGCAGCGCCGTTAGCAAGAACACGATGTATGGTTGCTCGCCAACAGTGCGATCAAACACTTTGGTAAACACGAACCAATAGATCGCGGCCATGACTAGTGGGTCAAGGATTGACCAAAAGTATCCAAGAACGGATGTCGAATAACGCACCCTGAGATCTCGAACGGTCAACAACCAAAGCGACCTTCGGTAGCGCCGCATCGGAGTCCAGGCCAAAGTGTTGGTCGGGATCGCTGACACGTCCCTATGTTATTGGGTCAAGCGTGAGTTTTGGCCAAACGAGCGATTGAGCGCTCGACTCAAACGAACAGATTCGCCCGTTCGAGATCCTCAGCGAAGTCAATCTCGACTGCATACAAGTCAGAAATGTCTAGCGGTTCAAGCTTCAGTCCGTCTTCTGCAACCGTGAGTTCTAGGCCACGTTCGAAGTAGTCCTGATCGTTGACCCGTGCCAATTGACGGATCAAGGCAGCTTTCGCATCCGATGAGATGTAGTTGATTCCAACTGCCTCACCGAGACCGTTCTTGACTGACTTGGAGAGTTCACGAATGTAGCCGTTTGCATCGGTTGTGTATTTGACTTCTTCGTCAGAAACCTTCGCGGTGTTGACAGAGACGAACGACTGGTCTTTCGCAATGAGCGCTGTTGCGCGCTCGAGTGCTTCCGGATCAAACACAACATCGCCATTCATCCAAAGCACGCCACCGTGGCTCGACGCGCGCAACGCACGAAGCAGACTCTTTGAAGTGTTGGTCTGGTCGTATTGCTCGTTGTAGACGAACGAAGCATCTGGGAAAGCGTCGATGATGTGCTCAAGCTTGTAGCCGACAACAATTGTCACCTTGACGTTATTGCCAAAGGCGTGACGGATGTTGTCGAACTGTTGTTGCATGATCGTTCGACCGTCACTCAACTCTGTGAGAGGTTTCGGCAATGAACGACCGAGTCGGCTTCCCATGCCGGCGGCCAGGATCACAACCTGCGTACTCAATTTGACTCCCTTGGTGTCATTTGTCGCCTTTCAATTCTCAATTGAGATTTTTAGGCGCGAACTAAGACACCCCGTTGTGTTCAAGCAATTTTATCTGGACGTGTCGAACCTAAGCCAGCCTCACAGCGGACTTTGAGGCACTCTTATCCAATTCGTAATCTCTCGGAATTCACTTCGGAATGGCATTTTCCACTGCTAATCACTTGATACCGTTGAGCACGTGCAGAACGCCGAGTCTATCCTCGCCAAATTTGACGAGCTCATTGCGAAGCTCGAAGCCGAGAGTGCGGTAGACGAGGCTGCTCAAGCTCCTGAATTAGAAGCCTCCGAGACTGCGGCGGAAGAGCCAGTTGACGTATCAGTCGAAGACGTGGTCGATGAGTTGGCTAAGAAGCCTGCTGCGAAAGCGGCAGAGAAGCGAACAGAGAATCTAGCCGAGAAGCGAGCGAAAACACCAGTATCAAATACGGTCGCAAAACCGGTAGTCAAGCCGGCGGTGAAACCTACGGTAAAACCCGCGGTGAAACCCGCAGCTAAACGAGCCACTAGTTCAACAGCCAAGTCCAAAAAGGTTCGAAAGAAGACAAGTGACAATATCGTCTTGCGGGTTGAAGGTCTTGAGAAGCATTTCGGCAGCACGATAGCTGTCGAAGACGTGAACTTTGAGGTTGCGTCCGGCACTGTGCTTGGCATTGTTGGGCCCAACGGCGCTGGAAAAACTACGACACTCTCGATGATCACCGGCTTACTTAGACCAGATGCGGGAACCGTGTTGATTTCGGACTTGGATGTTTGGGCTGACCCTGCAGCAGCGAAACGGATTATCGGGGTGTTGCCCGACCGATTGAGACTGTTTGACCGGCTCACTGGAAGCCAACTTCTGTACTACTGCGGCATCCTTCGAGAATTGCCAGCAGACACCGTGAAAGAGCGAATCGGACAACTTGCGAGAGCATTCAATTTTGAGGATGCTCTGCCGCGCTTGGTCGCAGATTATTCGGCAGGAATGACGAAAAAGATTGCGCTCGCCGCTGCGCTCATTCATTCACCCCGCGTTCTTGTGTTGGATGAACCGTTCGAATCAGTTGATCCAGTTTCTGCGAATGCGATTATCGAAGTCCTTGAAAACTACGTCGAAGCGGGCGGAACCGTCGTGCTTTCTAGCCACAGCATGGGCCTAATCGAGAGGATGTGTGACTCGGTAGCCGTGATCGTGGAAGGCAAAGTCCTGGTTTCTGGCACTGTTGACGAAGTCCGCGGAGCGGGAAGCCTGGAAGACAAATTCCTTGAATTAGTTGGGACAAAGAGCGCAGTTGAGGAGTTGGAGTGGTTGCACGATTTCTCCAACTGAAACTGCAGTTAATTAAGAATCAGTTCCGACGAAACCCCTGGGAAATCGTTGGAGTTGTTGTC
This sequence comes from Cryobacterium sp., assembly GCA_019639015.1. Lineage (GTDB taxonomy): Bacteria > Actinomycetota > Actinomycetes > Actinomycetales > Microbacteriaceae > Terrimesophilobacter. The sequence goes on from JAHBSS010000005.1 coordinate 5,172, forward strand.
GGATTCAGTTACGGAATTGGTGCGGCGCTCGCCGCTGCAATTGGGTTCGGCGCGCTGCGACTTGTGAGACCGGAACTGGCAACCACGATCGCAACGGTTGCGGGCTCCTTGATCGTGCTCGGATTTCTCGTAGTTCCGCTGGTGTTTGGCGCGGATGGCACCCTCAATCCGCGCGCCTTCGCTTTGCTAGGAGTCCCAAACCGCGAACTTGCTCTTGGACTTGCAATTGCGACTTTGATTGGCGTTCCGGCGCTAGCAATTACTATCGTTTCCTTCTCTCAAGTTATTACTTGGAGTAGAGGCGTTTGGCCAGTGTTGGTCTCTCTCGTGAGTTTCGTAATCATAGTTGCAACTTGTTTGCTTGGGGCCAGGGTAACAACGAGCATCGCAACTCTCTTGCTTGCAACCCGTCGCGCTCGCGAAGTCACTGGACTTGTTGGGTTGCTTGTGCTGGCGGCTATTGCCCCGATTATTGCCCTAGCAGTAACAGTGGATTGGGCCGAGGACGGTCTGCAAGTTCTCAACTCGATGGCGGGTGTACTCGAATTCACTCCGCTAGGTGCGGCCTGGGCCGCACCCGGTCACGCCGCGCTCGGCAACGGAGGCTTAGCCGTAATCATGCTGCTAATAGCGGTCGTGTTTCTTGGGCTAATTGCGCTCACCTGGTGGTTCGTGATCAAGCGGATGCTCGTTACACCTGAGCGCCAATCGACCGAACGCGCGCACAACGGCCTTGGTTGGTTCGGCGCCGTCCCAGGGAACCGAGCTGGAGTCATCGCGGCTCGGAGCCTCAGCTATTGGGCACGGGATGTGCGGTACCGTTCTTCGCTCGTGATCGTTCCAATCATCCCGGCCTTAATGATGGCGACCCTGTATCCAGCAGGAGTTCCGCTCAAATGGCTGGCACTAATTCCCGTTCCGATCATGTGCTTTTTTCTCGCGTGGAGCACTGTTCACAACGATGTTGCGTTCGATAACACCGCGATTTGGCTACATGTTTCAGCAAATACCGTTGGTTGGGCGGACCGCATCGGTCGAATCGTTCCGCCGCTACTGCTTGGCGTAATTGTGATCGGAGTCGGCACTCCAATAACCGCGTGGGCGTTTGGGTCAACAACCATAATCCCCGGATTATTGGGCGTAAGTTTCTGTGTGTTGCTTGTCGGGTTGGGGCTATCAAGCATCATCTCTGCTGCGTTTCCATACCCGGCTGTGCATCCAGGTGCTAGTCCTTTCTCTCAGCCGCAATCGCACGCGGGGGTCTCGATGTGGGTGCAAGGCCTTTCGTTCTTTACCGTGCTCGCGATCACGGTTCCGGCAGTTTGGCTTGCCGCGCTAGCTATTCGAGACGGTGGCGGCTGGAGTGTTGCTGCCCTGATCGTTGGCTTATTGGTTGGGATCTCGGTACTTTCTGCCGGCGTGTTTTTCGGAGGAAAGATATTCGAAAGGCGAGGGCCGGAGCTCTTGGCGTTCGCCGGAAAGTTCTGAGCGAGGGCGTTACCCTTAAGCCATGGTTCCTGTTTCTGACAATCCGGATGAATTGGGTGGCGGTACCGCAACACTCGAGCGCGAACTCGAAGAGCTTCTCAATCAGGAGGAGTTGGAGGACGGCGACCACGAACGTTTCTCGCACTACGTCCCAAAGGACAAGATTGTTGAGTCGGCTGTGACCGGTAAACCAGTGCGTGCCCTTTGCGGCAAATTGTGGACGCCAGGTCGGGACCCGCAAAAGTTTCCCGTTTGCCCAACGTGCAAAGAAATTTACGAAAAGCTAAAACCCTAACCCCCACCTTCACCCCTCGCCGTACTCCAGATCCGGCAATTCCGTAGTGCTGGCGTCGCCGCACTACGGAATTGCCGGATTCGGAGGAGGCAAGTTTCAGAGTGCTACGTTGGGGGCGCGTTCGAGGCTCCTCCAAAGGCGGTTTGAGGTTGCGTTCGCGAGCGGTTAGTCGTGTTTTTGGGGACAACTTGTGCAAGACCGATCGAGTTTCGGCATCCTGTGCGGATGACGGCGAGGCGAGAGCTCCCCGAAACATTTTTCGGAACCCCTTTTAGCAGAAAGAATGCGCTAGTAGCAGGACTTTCCGATGAACGGCTGGCGGCATCCGACCTGTATCGCCCATTTCACGGGGTACGACTTCCTAGTGGGCATGAACGTGAGATTGTTTGGCGTTGCCGTGCTTATCGAGAATGGATTCACCCCGCGAACCACTTCAGTCACCAAACCGCCGCCGAACTATTTGGGTTGCCTCTTCCGAACTATCTAAGGAAGTGGAAGCTACATGTCAGTTCCCCTTGGCCGAAACATCCGCCAGAAGGCAAACTAATCGTCGGGCATAGCGTTCGTGGCATTATGTCGCGGGGAATGGAATGGGTGTTTAAGACCGAACTGGATGATGAACTATTTTCGTTGCCGATTCTGAACCCCGCGGTAGTTTGGCGGCAGCTCGCGTTCGATCTGGATCTTTACGATCTTGTCGCGTTGGGGGACGCGATCGTAACTCAAATTGCGCGAGAACAAACATTTGCAAGTGAGGCGCTCTCCTCCATTGAGGAACTGAGAGACGTTGTGAAGGCCACATCAGGGCTTCCGGGGGCGCTTAACGCGGCCAAGGCGATCGGTTTGATTCGAATTGGACCTCTTTCGCGACCCGAATCTATCCTGCGGCAAATGATTGTTGCCGTTGGAATGCCGGAGCCGCAACTCAACGTCGAAGTCAACGGCCGAGAGGGCAACTACCTCGGTCGTCCGGACCTGAGTTGGCCGGAATTCAGAGTGCTTGTCGAATACCAGGGCGATGGACATCGGATCTCGAAGGCGAAGTTTCGTAGCGACATCAGTCGTCGCGAAGAATTTCAGGAAGGCGGATGGCGTGTAATCCAAGCCAGCGCTCCGGACATTTTTCGAGACCCCAACATCCTCTCTGGAAGGCTCTGGCGGGCCCTGAAGGAAGCAGGCTGGCATCCCGAGGGTCGTCAGATCCGGCAAATCCGTAGTGCAAGGGTCTAGCGACTACGGATTTGCCGGTTTTGGGGCGGTTTTGGGGCGGGGTGCGTGGGCGGGGTGGGAGGAAGGGCGGGGTGCGGGGCGGGAGTTAGTCGTAGAGGGTCGGGATCACGGGTTCACCGCGCGTTAGACGGAACGCATCCACCGGTAACTCGGCAACCGCATCCGCGCAATGTCGGCGCGCAAGGCTGGTTCCAGGGATGCCCAGGAAGCGTTCGTCCGCAACACCATCCTTCATCAACCTCACAAGCAATTCGCGCCCAGAATCAGTGCTTTGCTCGACTGTCGAAGGGTCGTCATCCACGTGGAGTACCTCTGCGTTCGCGATGCCACCACTAATCTTTCGGATCGGTCGCTTTCTTCCCCCGACTGAAATCTTTGATTTTGAGCGTTTGGCAACCGAAACCCAATTTCCGTCGTCGCCGACTCGTGCAACAAGTTTGTAAACCATGCCGGCGGTAGGAGCACCGGAACCAGTTACGACTGAAGTGCCAGCACCATAAGAGTCGACGGGTGCCGCTCTCAATGCGGCGATTGCAAACTCGTCTAGATCGCTCGTAACAGTGATCTTGGTTTTTGTAGCGCCGAGTTGATCCAATTGTTTGCGAACTGCGGCGGCTTGTCCGGGCAAGTCGCCGCTGTCGATTCGTACCGCGCCGAGAGAGGGCCCAGCAATCTTGACCGCCAACGACACGGCGGCGGTCACATCGTAGGTGTCGACAAGTAAAGTCGTTTCCGGCCCCAACGCTGCCACTTGGGCGCGAAAGGCATCCTCCTCGGAATCGTGAAGCAACGTGAAAGAATGGGCCGCCGTCCCCATTGTTGGAACGCCCCAACTTCGACCGGCCTCAAGATTGCTTGTCGCATTGAACCCAGCGATATACGCGGCGCGCGCTGCTGCAACAGCTGCAAACTCATTTGCGCGGCGAGAACCCATTTCAGCAATTGGTCGACCCTCGGCAGCGCAAACCATTCTTGAAGCCGCGCTTGCGACTGCGGAATCGTAGTTCAGGATGCTCAAGGCAAGGGTTTCAAGCACAACAGCTTCCGCAAAAGTTGCCTCAACAATCAAGATCGGCGAACCGGGAAAATAAACCTCGCCCTCTTGATAGCCCCAAACATCGCCAGTGAAGCGGTAGTTTGCAAGCCAATCCAAAGTGTTTGCGTCGACAACGTTATGTTCGCGCAACCAACCGAGTTCAGCATCCCCGAATCGAAAATTGCTGATTTGCTCAATGAGTCTGCCGGTTCCAGCGACAATTCCGTAGCGCCTTCCATTAGGCAAGTGCCGGGCAAACACTTCGAAAATTGATCGTCTGGAGGCTGTGCCTGCTTTCAAAGCGGCCTCAACCATAGTCAGTTCGTAGCGGTCAGTTAGCAGAGCACTGGTCACAGATTGAGCCTAGCGGCGTGTGGGCGCAGAAACTCGCACGGCGACTAAACTCGGTAATCGTGACCGACGCCCCGATTGGCATTTTCGATTCCGGAGTTGGTGGACTCACGGTCGCGAGAGCAATAATCGATCAACTTCCTAACGAGTCGATATTGTATGTTGGCGATACGGCGCATTCGCCGTATGGCCCAAGACCCATCGCAAAGGTTCGCGAGTATGCCTTGGCCGTGATGGACGATCTAGTCGCTCAAGGCGTCAAGCTCTTGGTGATCGCGTGCAACACGGCATCCGCGGCGATGCTTCGTGACGCTCGAGAACGATTCACAGATGGCTATGGCATTCCGGTCGTCGAAGTGATCCAGCCTGCTGTTCGTGCTGCTGTGCGACAGACACGCAACAAGAAGGTTGGCGTCATCGGCACAGAGGGCACGATCAAGTCGCGAGCGTACGAGGACGCATTCGCGGCAGCATCCGACCTGGAACTTCACACGCAAGCATGTCCAAAGTTTGTTGAATTTGTTGAGGCCGGAGTCACCTCAAGTCCTGAGTTGTTTCGTGTAGCTGAGTCGTACTTGAAACCGTTGAAGGATGCCGGAGTTGACACCCTGGTTCTCGGCTGCACGCACTATCCGCTAATGTCCGCCGCGATCCAGCTTGTTATGGGTCAAGACGTCACTTTGGTTTCAAGCGCGGAAGAGACAGCCTTCGACGTGTTTCAGACTCTCGTGAAGTATGAACTTTTGCGGAACGAAGCCTCGCCTGCGAGTTATCGCTTCGAAGCTACGGGAGATAGTAAAGAAGAGTTCCTGACTCTTGCGCGTCGCTTCCTCGGGCCAGAAGTCTCCAATGTCGAACTAGTTCGCGGCGCGGATTCGTGAAGAAACTCAACTCAACGAGAGGTCGAAAATGAGCCAGTCGAGATCTGACGGTCGCGAGCCGAATCAGTTGCGCGAAGTAAAGTTTGAGCGCGGCTGGAGCCAGCAAGCCGAAGGAAGCTGCTTAGTAAGTTTTGGGCGCACGCGAGTGCTTTGCACGGCATCCTTCACGAATGGGGTGCCAAGGTGGATGGTTGGCGGCGGCAAAGGGTGGGTCACCGCTGAATACGCAATGCTGCCCCGATCAACAAACGAGCGGATGGACAGGGAATCCGTCAAAGGAAAAGTCGGCGGTCGCACTCACGAGATTTCGAGGCTTGTTGGAAGAAGTCTTCGAGCAGTTGTCGACATGAAAGCGCTCGGCGAGAACACAATTGTCATTGACTGTGATGTGCTCCAGGCAGACGGAGGTACTCGAACGGCTGCAATCACTGGAGCGTACGTCGCATTGGCGGACGCTCTCGAATGGGGTAAGTCGAACAAGTTCATTTCGCAAAATGCTAAGCCGCTTTACGACAGCATCGCCGCTGTTAGCGTCGGCATTATCGACGGAGTTCCCATGCTCGATTTGGCATATAGTGAGGATTCTCGCGCCGAAACCGACATGAATGTTGTTGTCACGGGTCGAGGCCTTTTTGTTGAAGTTCAAGGAACTGCAGAAGGCGCACCGTTCGATCGGAGCGAATTGAACAGCTTGCTTGATCTTGCGCTTTCGGGCACTGAGACCTTGGCAGAATTGCAAGTTCGCGCGTTGAGCGAAAATTGAATCTCGAATATCGCGCTCATCCTGAACAGCTTGTGAAGCTAATTCTTGCGACTCACAATTCGCACAAAGTTGAGGAACTGAAGAAGATTTTGGCGGGTCAACTTGATGGAATTGATCTGCTCCCGTACGACGGGCCAGAACCGATTGAGGATGGCGAAACGTTCTCCGAGAATGCGCTCATTAAAGCTCGGGCGGCGTTCTCGCATTCTGGAGTACCGACGATATCGGACGATTCGGGGATTTGTGTTGAGGCACTTGGTGGTGCACCAGGCATCCATTCAGCGCGTTTCGCTGGAACGAGAGTCGACGCCGATAACGTCGCAAAATTGCTAGAAGTAATGAAGCACCAAGCGAATCGGCGGGCAGAGTTTCATTGCGCCGCCGCGTTCGTCACCGATGGTTTTGAGCATGTTGAAGTCGGTGTTTGGCCCGGGAGTGTGTTGTTTGAGGCTCAAGGCACCAACGGGTTTGGTTACGATCCGGTGTTCGAGCCTGAGGGCTACGACATTGCCTCAGCTCAACTAAGTTCTGCGCAAAAGAATGCGATCAGTCACCGACGACGTGCCTTCAGTCAATTAATGCCGATTGTTCGCAATCGATTGCTAGGTCAGGAATAACGCACAGATAGCAAGGTAACTGAGAACGGGTATCGTTCCCGACTAGCGCGATTTCGCAAATTTCGCTTTCGAGCAATCTACGGTTGAGTTATGGGGCACGATCATCATTCAGGGGCGACAAGGACGCGACTAGCAATTGTTTTAGCAATCGTCGTCACGGTGCTTGTCGTTGAAATCCTCGGGGCCATTTTCTCCGGGTCACTCGCCCTGTTTGCGGATGCCGGACACATGTTCTCGGATTCGATCGGCTTGACGGTGGCACTAGTCGCGACGGTCGTTGCGGCCCGACCGGCTACAGAACGTGCGACATTCGGCTATCAACGCGCTGAGGTATTTGGTGCACTTATCAACGGTCTCATTTTGCTATTTGTTGCGTTGAGTGTTGGCGTACAGGCGATCATTCGAATGGTCCACCCGGAAGGCGTTGAGGTTCACAGCGTTCCAATGTTGATTATCGGTGTTGTCGGGCTTGTTGCAAATGTTGTTGCGGCCATGATTTTGCGGCCACAAGCCACGGCATCCATCAATATCAAGGGCGCATATCTCGAAGTGCTTGGCGACTTGTTGGGCTCTTTTGCGGCGATCATTGCCGCAGTCGTAATTCTCTCGACCGGTTTCATGGCCGCTGACGCAATTGCCTCTCTTGCCATTGCGCTGTTCATCGCGCCGCGCGCCGTGCTGTTGCTCCGGGATGCCGCAAGAGTTCTCAGTGAATCAGTGCCAGTTGAGACGAGCATTTCCGAGATTCGACGGCATTTGCTTTCCGCTGAAGGCGTCGTGGATGTGCACGACGTCCACGTATGGGCGATCACGACGGGGCATCCCGTGTTCTCTGCTCATGTGGTTGTCGCGGATGAGGTGTTCGCGAAAGCTCGAACCGGCCAATTGTTGGATGAGTTGAATGAGTGCTTGGCGGAGCATTTCGATGTTGAACATTCAACGTTCCAATTGGAGCCTGCCGAGCATGCTGAACATGAAGAACAAACTCATGATTGATTCGTCGTGACCAAGCCTTGGGTGTATCTCGGTCCCGCATTTGTCGCGGCAATCGCATACGTTGACCCCGGCAACGTCGCAGCAAACCTCACAAGCGGTGCTAGGTTCGGATACTTACTCGTCTGGGTGCTCGTTTTAGCAAACTTGATGGCGGCGTTGGTTCAATACCAGTCCGCCAAATTGGGAATCGTGACCGGCAAAACGATGCCCGAATTACTCGGCGAACGAATGCGTCGAGCGCCACGAGTTGCTTATTGGTTGCAGGCGGAACTGGTCGCTATCGCAACCGACTTGGCGGAAGTTGTTGGCGGCGCGATCGCTTTGAAGTTGCTGTTTGGTCTTCCGCTGATTCTTGGCGGTGCGATTGTCGGCGTGATTTCGATGGTTCTGCTTGCCGTTCAATCTCGATTTGGCCAACGGCAGTTCGAATCGGTAATCATTGGGCTTCTTGCGGTAATTGCGGTCGGGTTCCTGAGTGGATTGGTTGTAAACCCTCCGGATGCCGTGTTGGTCGCGGGGGGACTAGTGCCGCGTTTCGACGGTGGCGAGTCTGTGTTGCTTGCCGCGAGCATGCTAGGGGCGACCATGATGCCTCACGCAATCTATGTGCATTCTGCGCTCGCGCGGGACAGGCACGGAGTTGCCAACACTCAAACTCGTTCACGGCTCTTGAGGGCCACAAAAATTGACGTGTTCCTTGCGCTCGGTCTAGCCGGGATAGTAAACGTTGGCATGTTGCTACTGGCAGCGGTAAATCTGCAGGATGCCACCGGTACAGACTCAATCGAAGGTGCCCATTTAGCGATCCAGAACTCGCTGGGATCTGTGGCGGCACTCATCTTCGCGATCGGCCTCTTGGCGTCTGGTCTTGCCTCCACTTCAGTTGGAAGCTATGCGGGAGCGACGATAATGTCCGGGCTCATCAAAAAACAGATCCCACTGTTCTTGAGAAGGATGATTACTCTTGCCCCTGCGCTCCTGATCCTCTCGATCCAGATAGATGCGACTTGGGCTCTAGTGCTGAGTCAGGTTGTATTGAGTTTTGGAATTCCGTTCGCACTAATCCCGTTGTTGAGGCTCACATCAAACCGCAACGTTATGGGTGAGTCGGCAAATCGTATCCCGCTTCGCATCCTGCTTTGGATAATCGTTGCTCTCGTAATCACGTTGAACTTGGCTCTACTTTTTGGGCCGCTGCTCTTCGCGTCTATATAGGTATCGCGCCGCACTTAGAGTTTTCAGTTGCGTTTATGAGCCAGCGGAGTCGTTAGCCGGGTTGTTGTCGAAGAGGGAACTCTTAAGAGTGGCTTCGGCATCCGTTAGAGGCTTCACCCCTTGAGCGAGTGCTCGTTTCGCTGCGCGAGAGGACTTCCAATAGTGGTAAATCGTGGGAAGCAGAGTCAGGATGACAGCCGCCAGCAAGATTACGTCAATGTACTCGCGAACCAACTCCGCAATCGGCGGAATGTAGCCGAGCAAGTAACCTGCGAACGTTAATCCAATTCCCCAAATGACCGCACCAATGAAGTTGTACAGGGAATATTTCTTGTAGTTCATGTGGCCAACGCCTGCCGCGACCGGCGCAAACGTGCGAACTATTGGCACAAAGCGAGCAAGGATTACGGCAAGACCGCCGAACCTCTCAAAGAAATGATTCGTTCGTTCAACGTTCTTTCGACTAAATACGCCACTTTCTTTTCGCTCGAAAATCGCCGGACCGAACTTGTGACCAATGAGATAGCCGACCTCGCCGCCAAGAAATGCGGCAACTCCAATCGCCAAAGTCGACCACCAAATGTCGACTCCTATCCCGGGATGGAACGACAGCAAACCTGTGATTATCAGCAAAGTGTCGCCGGGAAGTAAGAAACCAACAAGTAAACCGGTCTCTGCGAAAATAATCAGACATACCCCGATCAGGGCATAAGGTCCAAATCCGTGAATTAGCGCTTGAGGATCGAGCCAGGGAATTAAGGCGGTGCCTATCAAACGGTTCGCTCCTGTCGAGTTGATTCGGAATTTCGCGCTAATGGAAGGCTACATGCTCAACCCTAATTTCCAGTGCGTTAGAGGCTATAAAGCGTTAGTGCGGGAGGCGGGACTTGAACCCGCACGCTCGAGAGCACAGGAACCTAAATCCTGCGTGTCTGCCAATTTCACCACTCCCGCGGCGAGTCAATTCTAGGGTAGTTGAGCCTGTGTGGATAACTCAGAGGCTGCACGACTGGATTCCGTCAAGATGCATCAGTGGATGCCGCTATTGCAACTATCACCGATCGGGTTCGCGCACGAGTTCGTAGCTCTGGGCTGGACCTCGCCGAGAACAACCAAGTCGCGGGCGATTTGGTTCGGGAAGAGGTTCGACGATATAGCGAGTTGGCTCTTGGCGGTTCAGTTCCACCGATAGGAAACGAGGGTTTGGCGCACCGCAATGTGCTTGCCGCAATTACCGGCTTTGGTTCATTGCAACAGTACTTCGATGACGAGTCGGTCGAAGAGATTTGGATTAACGCACCTGATCAAATCTTTGTCGCGAGAAGTGGAATCTCGGAACAAACCGAGCTTCAATTATCCGCCAATGAGATTCGTGATCTCGTTGAGCGGATGCTCCATTCATCGGGTCGTCGAGTGGATCTTTCTAGTCCGTTCGTTGATGCGTCGCTACCTGATGGTTCGCGCCTTCACGTCGTGATCCCGGACGTCACTCAAAAGCATTGGGTCGTGAACATCCGAAAGTTCGCGAAAGGGCTGCGAGAGCTTTCGGATCTTGTTGCGCTCAATTCACTTACTCGCACAGCGGCCGAGTTCTTGAGGATGAGTGTTTTAGCGGGCCAGAACATTCTTGTCTCAGGAGCTACCCAAAGCGGAAAGACGACGCTACTCGGGGCGCTTCTGTCGTCCACCCGCTCCAACGAACGCATCGTGACCGTTGAGGAAACGTTCGAACTTAGATTCAACGCTCGGGACGCTGTAGCTATGCAGTGTCGCCAACCAAGCCTTGAGGGCACGGGCGAGATAACGTTGCGCCGGCTTATCAAAGAAGCTCTCAGAATGAGACCAGACCGCTTGGTAGTTGGCGAAGTTCGCGAGGCCGAGTCACTTGATTTACTCATCGCCCTGAATAGCGGATTACCGGGCATGTGCAGTATTCACGCGAATAGCGCTCATGAAGCTATTGAAAAGCTATGCACTCTGCCACTCCTCGCTGGCCGAAACATTGATGCATCGTTCATTGTCCCCTCTGTTGCCTCAAGCATCGACATCGTCGTGCATTGCAAGTTGCAGCGAAACGGCTCGCGTCGAATCAGCGAAATCATAGCCCCGACAGGTGAAGTGAATGGCGGGGGGATATTAACAAGCACAATCTTTGAGCAACGCGATGGAGTTTTGTCTTCAACGGGAATCCTGCCAACAAAGTCCACAAAGTTCGAAATTGCCGGATTGGACCCGGCACCACTGCTCGCGAACAACGGCAACTGCCAAGAGCGAGACGGTGAACAATGAGCCTACTGCTTGGGTTAGCGCTTGCGACCGGAATTCTGTTAGCGATTTCGCCGCGCCTTTGGCCGAACCGGGGTCATTTCTCAGTGGCGAACCGACGATTCAATTCTCGACTCAGAGTGATGCTCAACCAAGCGCACCTTACGAGCCTTGGTGTGGGTGGGCTTATCTGCGCAATGATCGCAATTGCATTTGTCTCGGCGGCGATCACATTCCTCGTACTACCTGTTGTGGGACTGGTGATCGTTGTAGCTGTTGCCGCGTCAACGGTGCCGTTGGTGGTAGTTCGTCATCGTGCACGAACCAATCAACGAAACAGTCGACAAGCTTGGCCTGACGTCATAGATCAGCTAGTTTCAGCGGTTCGCTCAGGGATGTCGCTGCCGGAAAGCGTCGGTTCCTTGGCTCATGTTGGGCCTGAAGCAACGCGCTTGGACTTTGCCCAATTTAAGGCGGATTACGACGCAACGGGAAACTTCGACCGAAGCGTTGTCGCATTGAAAAGTCGGTTGGCCGACCCGGTCGCAGATCGTTTGCTTGAGACACTTCGGATGGCCAGAAAGGTTGGTGGAACCGAACTTCCCAACCTGCTTAGAACTCTTTCCGCGAGCTTGCGGCAGGAGATCGCTATCAGGGGCGAGATCGAAGCTCGCCAATCTTGGATCGTAAATGCCGCCCGAATTGGAGCTATCGCACCTTGGATAATTCTTGGCTTGCTGGCTACAAGGCCACAGGCGATCGCAGCGTACAACTCTGTTAGCGGACTCGCGGTGATTCTCGGTGGAGTCGTGGTCACCGTCATCGCCTACTACGCAATGATTGCGATTGCTCGAATTCCTCAGGAGCGGCGGTGGTTCGGATGAGTTCATTACAGGCATGGGCAATACTTCTAGGACTAAGTCTTGGTTTTGGGATCTGGATATTGCTTTCAAGAATGCCCATCTTTGTTGGACCAAAGCTCGCACGTCGCATCGAACCTTATTTCGCGAGTGCAAGTAGTGGGATGGCAGCAGCAACGCGCACTCGTTCGGCAAATGATCGATTACCCGCGTCTCTGATCGGCCAGTTGTTTGGTCGACTCAACCGACCTGTGATTCCAAGATTTAAAGCAGATTCGGTCGTAGAGCTCAGGCTCAGGCAATCTGGTAGCTCAGCGACTGTTCAGGATTTCAGGTTTGAGCAACTAATTTGGATGCTCGCATTTTCTGGCGTCTCCTTGGTTTTGCAATTTCTGCTTGGTCCGATCCACTTGGGCAACGCGCTAGTTCGAATTCTGTTGATCGCCTTTGGTGGTCTCTTGGGCATTCTTTGCCGCGCGAAATTACTCGAGCGATCAGCATCACGAAGGCTTTCGCGAATGAAGTCCGAGCTACCGGTGGTTTTGGAATTTTTGGCGCTTTGCCTTTCTGCTGGAGAGAGCATCCTTGATTCGTTGAAAAGAATTGCTGATCTTGGCAAAGGAGAACTAGCTGCGGAGTTGGGTAAAACTGTGAGGAAAGTCAATGCCGGTATGCCACTAGCTGTAGCTCTCCGTGAACTAGAAACCTCCCTTCAACTGGTTCCACTAACTCGATGCGTCGATCAACTCCTGAGTGCCCTTGATCGGGGAACTCCTCTCGCTGAAGTCTTGAAAGCCCAGGTTCAGGACTCCAAGGAACAATTCAAACGTGATCTCCTCGAAACGGCAGGCAAGAAAGAAGTGGCAATGATGTTTCCGCTTGTCTTCGGTGTGCTACCGGTGAGTGTAATTTTTGCAATTTTCCCTGGAGTGTTTGTGCTCCAACTCGGGTTTTGACTTCCTCTCAATATTTGTTGATTTTGTGCCCAGATTGGGGTGAGTGATACAGGTTGTTTATGGAATCACCGCGATGTACCGTGTTTACACCGGTTTCACGTGATTGTCCTTGGGGGAGGAATCATGAAGGGATTTCGTCCCAAGTTCTTATCCTCCGTTGGGCTTGCAACAGCGACAGTACTCGCTCTTGGAGGCAGCGCTTACGGGCTTTACACTTGGCAAACAGATCAGAGTTTGGCTAATTTTGAGGCCAAATCGGATCAAGTTCTAAGCCAACTCTCAAGCCTCCAGGGTCAATTAGCGAAGCAGACTTCGGCGAGAGATTCCGTTTGGGCTAACCTTTCTGCCGATTCGTCCACAGCTTTGGGTTGGAAAAAGACGTTTGGGATTAAGGATGACGACGATCTTACGGCGCTTGAAACGCGAGTTACCGAGTTACTTGAAGAAGTTGAAGGCAAACCTGTAGCAACCGATTCATTCGAGATAACCACGGCCTCTGTAATTCAGCCGAATCAACTGCCCTTGTTTTCAAATTCAAGATTCGCGAATTTGATGGATCATATTGATGCAATTCAAGACCAACTTCCATTCTTGGATGACCAAACCACGCGCTACATGAAGTTGAGTAGCGATTTCGATCGGTACTGGTCAGCAAAACTTCCTGAGGTTGTTAAGGCACTCGCTGCCTCAACCGCAGCATCCAACACGCACGCAGCGAGCGAAACCTTGAAAACGCTTTCAACCCAGGCAGACGGCTTGAAGTCAATTTCCGAAGCGTTTAGCACCGATACAATCCAGAAGCTGAACGGGTTCGCTGCAACAATCTCCAAGGCGAAAAGTGAAGAAGACGCGTGGCAAAAAGCTGAAGCCGAGCGGCTTGCCGCGGAGGCTGCAGCTCAGTCATCAGGGCGCCGTGGTGGAGGCCGCGGCGGCGGTGGCGGCGGTGGCGGAGGCTGCAGCAACATTAGTTACGGCGGAATCTCCGGAATCAACCAGACCGGGGGAATGCTCGCACTTGTGAATCAAGCAAGGGCTGATGCAGGCTTGGGTCCGCTCGCCGCGAGCGGCTGCCTCATCGCGACTTCCTGCACTCATTCAGCTTGGATGGCGTCGACGAGTAATTTCAGTCACTCGCCTTGGCCAGGAGGCAGATGGGGCGAAAACATTGCCTTGGGGTTCGGCTCTGTTGGTGCCGTATTTGATGGATTCATGAAATCGACAGGGCACAGAGCCAACATCCTTCGACCGGAATTTCGGTACATGGGTACGTGTGTTTCCTCTAGCGGCAACTATTGGACCCAGCAATTTAGATAAATTGCACCGATTGTGATGGCGCGGCTTCGAGGCTTGGCCCAAACCAGTTGTGGATAACTGGCACGCCCTCGCAATAGATTCCGCCAAGATTTCCGCATGGTGGCTCGCACTCTTCAACTGCTTCGTGATCAAGAACGTGGGGATGTTCCAGGTTGGGTCTTGATCACACTCATGACTGCCGGGTTAGTAATTGTAATTTGGGCTATCGCCGGCCCAGCTTTGAGTGACGTGTTTCAGCAGGCTATCGAGCGCGTCACAGGGTTCTAGTGTCGAGTTTGGTATCGAGGCTGCGAAATCAAGAGTCCGGTTCAGCAGCAGTCGAGTTCGTTCTCGTTGGAGTCCTGCTAACTACCCTGACACTTTCGATTATTCAGTTTGGGTTAGCACTGCTGATTCGGAACACAATCCAGGATGCTGCGAGCGAAGGTGCCAGGTTTGCTGCCCTCGCAGACAATGACCTTGCCGACGGTGTAGGGCGAACTCGAGAGTTAATTACTACGGCGCTTGGTCCAACGTACGCAATGGATGTAGCAGCAAGCTACGGGAGTTATCTGGGATTTCCGGCGACAGTAGTGACCGTCAAGGCGCCGCTACCGCTCATTGGGTTGATTGGGATCGACCACGGGTTGGAGGTCACCGGTCATGCTTCGGTCGAGACGCTTGATTAATGATGATGGCAACGCCTCGTTAGAGTTCGTAACGATTGGACTGATTTTGCTTGTGCCTTTCGTCTACTTGATTCTTGCGATTGCCTCGATTCAAGCGTCTGCCTTCGGGGTGGAAGGAGCGGCAAGGCAAGCGTCACGAGTATTTGTGCAAGCTCCAAGTGAAGCGCTCGCGGCATCCAGAGCTGAACGAGCAATACAGTTTGCGCTCGCCGATGCGGGTTTGAAAGACGCTAAACCAAGAGTTGAAGTTAGTTGTAGCCCGAACCCAAACAATTGTTTGAATCGATTGGGTACGGTTACCGTCGACATCTTCTTGGTCGCACCATTGCCTTTGGCACCAAGAGTCTTGAATGCAGATCTCCCACTTGGGGTGCCTCTTCACGCGACAGCGACAGAGCAAGTTTCAAAGTTCTGGGGTGCCGGTGGGTAGCGCGACAATCCGGAGCGAGCAAGGTTCAATGTTGCCGCTAATGATCTTCTATTGCGCACTTTGCATGGTGCTGGTTTTCGTAGTCATCGCGGCAACAAGTCTCTACCTTGAACGAAAAAGACTGTTTACCCTCGCAGACGGCGCATCCCTAGTTGGTGCGGAAGCGTTCAGCCTCGACGACTTGACGGTTACTGAACACGGAACAGAGTTGAGCCTTGATTCCGCGAAAGTTGCTGAAGCTGCAACCGAGTACCTTCAATCCATTCCAACCGCCGAATTCGATGATTTTTCGATAGATCAAGCAGCCTCAATTGACGGCAAGAGTGCGACGGTTTCACTTTCGGCTAATTGGAAACCTCCCGTTGTGACGCTGATTTTGCCCGAGGGAATCCGACTTCAAGTCACTGCTACATCGCGAAGTGTGTTCTCTCGCTAGCCCACGCATAGGGAAGATTCCAGCAACTCAATGGGGTGGCGCGAAGAACGGGTCAGTGCTCGAGAATTAGCAAGATCAACCCAAGAATGATCATGAGGCATCCACCGAGAATGCCGAACACTTCAATCCGCTTTGGTGACTTGGCGAACCAGTCTCTAGCCACGCCCGCAACAAGCGCCCAGGCACTGTCAGAAATTATCGCCATAACAACAAACACCGCGCCAAGTAACAAAATTTGCACCGGGTAGTTCCCGATCTTTGTGTCAACAAACAAAGGCAAGATTGCGACGAGAAAAAGAATGCCTTTAGCGTTCGTTATCCCGACCGCGAAACCCTGCCAGATCGTGACCCACGCGCTCTGCTTCTTGGGGTTTCCAGTCGCGGCATCCGTTTCTGCTTTGCGATGTCGAATTGCTTGGATCCCGAGGTACATCAGGTATAGGGCTCCTGCGATTTTTACGATGGTGTAAACGAGCGGGAATCGATTCAGCAGCAACCCCAGGCCGAACGCGATGAGCAGAATTGCTACGCAAGCAGCGAAGATGCTGCCGACGACGGTTAGTAGCCCACCCGTTTTTCCGAGGGCTAGCGAACGGCCGATCGTGAACAGCACACTTGGCCCAGGAATCACGATGATTGGAATACAAAGCAGACCGAAGGCCACGAGGTTCTCGGCAGGGATCACTCGGCAACTTTCTCGCAGGAGACGGTTTCTATTTCGGCTCTTGTTCCGGGGACTTCAAATGGCCAACGAAACGCGGGATGTACCTACCGAGAATACCTGCTCCAATCAGTCCCAAGATACCCATCGCACCCACCGCTAATGAGAGTGAAGAAAGAGCAGTGATCGCAGAAATCGCTAGCGGTGCTGAGGCCCTACCTAGGTCCCCGGTGAAGCGCCACGCGCCGAGGAACGGGGCAGGATCGCGCTTATCGGCAAGGTCTGCACCCATTGTCATGAGTAACCCCGCGCCGAAACCGTTGGCGAGAGCCAAAATCATTGTGCATGCGACCAACCAAGTAACTTGTGCCGGTAGTTGAATGCTTGCCGCGAGAGCAAGGTGCCCAAGTCCAAGTCCAATCATTGACGGCATGGCAGTCCACATCCTGCCCCATCGATCCATAATTTGGCCGGTTGTATAGAACAAGGCAAAGTCAAGAGCCGCGGCAACCCCGACAAGCAGCGCGGTTTGAGTATCACTAAGTCCGATGCTCACTGCCCAAAGAGGAATAACGACTTGACGACTCGAACGAAGCGCCCCAATTATTGCCGCGCCTGTGCCAAGCCGCACGAGCACTTTACGATTCCGACGCAAAGTAGCGAGAAGTCCATTTCTCTCAGGATGCGGGGCCGCCTCGCTTGAACTTTCACTTCTGTTGAAAGTCGCGCTTGGTTCGGGAATAAACACGAGTAATCCAATCGCGACCAGGCATCCACCGATGTGCACGAGAAACGCCGTTTCGGTGGTCCCAGTCAGGTGAATGACTCCAGCGGCAACGAAAGGGCCGATTAGTAAACCGAGTCGAAAGCTTCCTCCGAGCGTTGAGAGTGCTCGTGCACGAAACTCAATTGGGACAAAGCTAGTGAGAAACGCATGTCTGGCTAGGGCGAAGATCGCGGTGGACACCCCGATCAGCAATACTGCGACTCCGAGTAGCCACTCGTTGCGTGAGAAGTAGGCAACCGTCAAGGCGATGATTGCGAGCAATGCGGACCAAATCATCCCGGCTCGTTCACCAATTCGGCTTACGACCCAACCGCTTGGGATATCGCCTATTAGTTCGCCGACTGAAAGCATCGCCGCGATGAGCCCCGCAATTGCAAGTTGGGCGCCCAAATTGTGCGCCACGATCGGGATTATTGGAATGACCGCGCCTTCACCAATTGAGAACGCGAGTGCGGGCAATAAAGCCGGTATTACGATCGAGCCGAGTTTGAACTGGGGAAGCGAATTCGGCACTCAAAAATGCTACTCGTGGCCAAGGTGCAATTTGCGATCAACCAAATCACCAATTAGCAATGGGCGTGGCTCGGGTAGTCTTGAGCGGAAATGATCGAACTTGATATTGCCGACGATTTGGCCTCACTTCGCTCGACTCTAGGCGACATCCGCGCGGTTTTGAATGTCGAAAAACTTGAGCGAGAAATTGCTGAACTCACCGCGCAAGCAGGCAAACCGGATCTTTGGGACGACCCCGAGAAAGCCCAACAAGTTACTAGCGCTTTGAGTCACCGGCAGGCCGAATTGGCGAGGGTTACAAAATTGACTCAACGCTTGGATGATGTAGAAGTCATGGCCGAACTCGCGAATGAGGAATCGGATGAGACGGCCGCCGGCGAAGTAAAGACCGAACTTGAGAACATCCGCAAAGTTCTAGGTGATCTTGAAGTTCAGACCCTGCTTAGCGGTGAGTGGGATGCGCTACCGGCTGTAATGACTATTCGTTCTGGTGCTGGAGGGGTTGACGCTGCTGATTTCGCGGAAATGGTTCAGCGGATGTATTTGCGTTGGGCAGAACAACACGGCTACCCGACGAGAGTGCTCGATACAAGTTACGCCGAAGAAGCTGGGATCAAATCAACCACGATCGAGTTTGATGCACCGTACGCATTTGGGACCTTGAATGTTGAGGCAGGAACTCACCGGCTCGTGCGAATGAGTCCGTTCAATTCGGCGGGGAAGCGTCAGACCAGTTTCGCCGCTGTCGAAGTGATTCCGCTAATGCCAGAAACTGAGCAGGTTGATATTCCCGAAACCGATATTCGGGTTGACGTGTTTCGATCTAGTGGACCCGGTGGGCAATCCGTCAACACGACAGACTCGGCCGTTCGAATCACGCACTTACCGACAGGCATCGTGGTTTCGATGCAAAACGAGAAAAGCCAAATCCAAAACCGAGCCGCCGCGCTTCGAGTGTTGCAATCCCGACTCCTTGTGTTGCAGCGCGAGAAAGAAGCGGCAACGAAGAAGGAACTAGCCGGAGTTATTACAGCCAGCTGGGGTGATCAAATGCGAAGCTACGTGCTCGCGCCCTATCAAATGGTCAAAGACTTGCGGACTGAGTTTGAAGTTAACAATCCTTCAGCGGTCTTCGATGGCGACCTTGACGGCTTCATCGCGGCAGGGATCCGCTGGCGTGCGGGAGCAAAACCAAACTAGCTTGCACTAGTGTTTGCGAAACCTTGAAGTTACAGCTCGAAGCGGTGCAGTCACTTTCCAAGACCGCGATTGCTCAAATGCGGCGCGCATTTTCTCGATTTCCGCTACAGCCTGATAATGAGCCTCAGATTTCAATCGTTCGATCTCTTGGTAGAGTTCGTTCTCGCGCTCCTGCCAGTTCAATTGGGGATCTTCCGTACTGGATGCTTCGCTATTCCACCGGTCTCGCTCCGCTTCAAGGCTCTGCTTCTCCGCTAGCCATCTGGAGCGTTCAATCTCCCAGGATTCTGTGATGAGAGACTCGCGTGTGTCTGCATCAATGTCGACTAGGGCATCGGGGATCATCACGGTTCGGAATGCTGAATAAAGTCGAGCATCACCCCAGGTGCGGTGGGTGCTTTCTTGGTACCAGCGTTTACGGTAAACCGCCGACATCGTTTCAAAAGTTCCCCGGCCCAGCATCCGAAGCGCCCAGAAGATGTCCACCCATTCGTCTTTATGCGAGTTTGTGGGCAACGGTACGCTCTTGTTTCGTCGCTGAACTCCCCTAAAGGCCGCGCCGAGTCGGCTT
Organism: Cryobacterium sp.; assembly: GCA_019639015.1. GTDB lineage: Bacteria > Actinomycetota > Actinomycetes > Actinomycetales > Microbacteriaceae > Terrimesophilobacter. The sequence goes on from JAHBSS010000005.1 coordinate 24,705, forward strand.
GTGTCTTCAAGCAGGCAAGTAACCAATCCTGAATACATTCGGGTGCGAACATCCCTCTGGGTAAACATTGGATATGGTTCAAGCACCCTGCCTATGTCATAAGTGCCTTCTTCAATAATCGACTCGATTGGGCCGTGGACGAGCACTGCGTTGGGTTCTTCATCGAGTTTTGCTTCCGCTTGCGAGATCCACTCGGGCCCAATTTCGTCGTCTTGTGGCAACCACATGAAGAATTCGCTACTTGCGCGGTTTAGCAAATCGTTGCAATGCCCAACCCAGCCTGGCCGTATTTTCCGTTTTCTCAACCAAGTGATTGATTTGGTGTCCGCAAATCTGGTTTTCAGGAATTTCAGCGCATCATCGCTCTCAGTTGCATCCGAAACCACAATCGATGCGATCTGTGATAACCGTTCGATGTTGCCTGCTACGACTTCTCGCCACCGCCAGGCCTCATGAAGCGGGATTCCGATGGTGGTTCGCAAGACTTTTCCATTCCCTAGTGCTTAGTCGATTCAATCTTTGCGCAAGAAGTGCTTCCTGATGTGTTCGATAGTTTCAAGTGCGGCCAGAGGTGCGGTCGTCAGCTTGTAATTTATCGGGTTCAAGAGTCTTGATGAGACTTGCACACCAAACTCACTTCGACTGTGAAGGCTAGAAGCCAAATTCGTAATATCAAGCGACCCGTGGCCAATAATGTACCCGCCGGTTAGCTCCGCTTCACGAATCTCAGTCTCGCTAAATTCTCCAGCGAATAGTCCAACATCCCGCAACCCTGCCAGTTGCTCAGCGACTAGCGCATGTTTCCATTCCAGATTTTCCTGAGTTTGGTTTTCGGTCTTGAGCCGGCTAAAAAGCTCCTTGGCCTCGGTGGAAGGGGCTATCCCCTCTTCGCTAACAATTCGCGCAACTGGATACCAAGATGCGTAAGTGTGATCACGGTGAGAAACCACATCGCCGAACGGCCCCTGAATGAACGTAATTGTCTTGATTGTCTCCCTCGCAGGAAGTCGCACAGCAAGTTTCACCCTGAAATTGTGAAGCTCTTGGGCGGATTTGGGCGTTAGCGCTGTCTGGTTCTCCCAGGCGCAATTAATCACTAGGTCGAACTTCTCTGTGGCCACGTTGCCGTCTAAATCGCTTGAGCTTATTGCTGCCGCGTCATCGCCCTGATCGATTTTGAGAACCTCAGTATCAAGTTTGACTTGGATTTTTTCTGAATGATCAATTGCACCAATTACAAGTTTCGAAAGTTCAATTGGGTTTGCTGCGCGTTCGCTAGTTTTGAAGCACTCCAGCCCGGTCTGGGGATCAATCTTGTAATTGGGGTCAACTAGTTGAGTGATCTGCTCTCCGAGATAGCCAAATCCTGCTGCCGGGGCCCCTTCTTGGATCCTTGAATTGAGTCGCTTGTACCGAGTTGCTAATTCAGATGCGGGAACAAGCGAAGTAGGCATGACTCCGTAATCGAACGGCTCTGAAACTAGTTCTTCCCAATTGATTTTCTTGCCAACCGCTTTCTCAAGGATTGGTGCAAAATTCACTGCACCCCGGAGCATGAGGTCTTGGGTTTGCTCGTCTCCCAAAATGTAGATCGGACCGAGATGAATTTTGGCCTCGCCTGCAGTGCTAGCCCCAGCGAAAAGCTTGACGCGCGACTCAAAAATGGTCACATCCCAGCCCTGGTCGGCCGCAAGTAGAGCGACCGTTGAGCCAAGCATTCCGCCGCCTACTACCGCAATTTTCACACTTGATCCTTTTCTAGGAGAGCGACTGATTTCCTTCAATCTCTAGCATGGACTATTTGAGATCGTGAGATGATCGGCGTCCGAGCGTTTGAAGAATGGTCTGGGAATACTGGGATTACCCCAGAGAACATCATTGATACTGGTCGTGCGGTGCTGGGAGTCTCCGCATAATTCGGTGAGTCGCAGCGGTGTCTGCGGTCATGCTCTGCCTAGGCTCGTAAGGACATGATTCGTTTCGAGCAAGTGAGCAAGCTTTACGCGCGCAATTCCAAACCAGCGCTCAACAAGGTGGACCTTGAGATTCTCAAGGGTGAGTTTGTGTTTCTTGTTGGAGCATCCGGTAGTGGCAAGTCGAGTTTTTTGCGGTTGGTACTGCGGGAAGAAACCGTTAGTCAGGGTCAGATTCACGTGCTCGGTCAGAATTTGCGTAAACTGCGCGGGCGGAAAGTACCGTACTTTCGCCGCAACCTCGGCGTAGTATTCCAGGACTTTCGGCTGCTTCCGCAAAAAAGCGTGTTCGAAAATGTAGCGTTTTCCCTTCAAGTCATCGGTAAGTCGAAAGCGTTCATCGGGGGCGCTGTTGATGAAGTTCTGAAAATGGTGGGGTTGGCTGGCAAGTCAACTAGGCTTCCACACGAACTTTCTGGAGGTGAACAGCAACGCGTTGCGATCGCCCGTGCAATCGTGAACAAGCCGGCGATTCTGCTTGCTGATGAGCCGACTGGAAACCTTGACCCTGCAACAAGCGCGGGGATCATGACCCTGTTGAGTCGAATCAATGCGGGTGGAACGACAATCGTCATGGCAACCCATGACGCAGGGATTGTCGATCGGGCGAAGCAACGAGTCGTTGAACTCGTCGGCGGTCAAATTGTTCGAGACGAGCGACAAGGCGGGTACCAAACCCAATCAGTTCCAGTAAAGCTTCAAGCGCCACCACCAAAAGTCCCGACGTTAGGGACTGAGGAATGAGAGCCGGACTGGTCCTTTCGGAAGTCGGTCAGGGACTCCGCCGCAATATTTCGATGGTGGTTTCGATCATCCTTGTGACTTTCATCTCACTCACGTTTGTCGGAGCTGCGATCTTGCTCCAATTTCAGATCAACCAAATGAAGGGTTATTGGTACGACAGGGCTCAAGTAGCTGTTTATCTTTGTACGGCTTACACCGAAGGCGGCAATTGCAACGAGACCGAAGCGACAAGTCAACAGAAAGCGGATGTCGAGCAGGCTTTGAAGACCGCCCCCTTGTCACCTCTCATTAAGCATTACGAGTTCGAGGACCACGCTCAGGCGTTCAAGCACTACCAGGAACAATTCGGCAAGGATGATTCCGCAGGCTTTGTTACGCCAGATTTTCTACCTGAAACCTTTTGGGTGAACCTGAAAAACCCGGACCAATCTGATGTCGTAATTGAGCGTCTCTCCAACCAACCCGGTGTGGATGACGTCGTGGATCAGCGCAAATACTTGCAACCGATTTTCAACGTTCTCAATGTCGCTAGCCTGACTGCAATCGGCATCGCGGCACTCATGCTCATTGCAGCGGTTTTGCTTATTGCCACAACGATTCGCCTGAGTGCGTTCAGTCGTAGGCGTGAAGTCGGGATTATGCGACTCGTCGGTGCTTCGAATCGATTTATCCAAACGCCATTCATTCTCGAAGGAGTCGTGGCCGCGCTGATTGGTTCAGTGTTGGCCAGCGGCGCAATCATTGCTCTCGTGCATTTTTTTGTTCAGGGCTATTTGAATGCGAGCCCGTCTGGAATCCCATTCGTAAGCATGCGTGATGCGCTCGTGGTCGTACCGATCGTCATAGTTGGCGGTGCTGTGCTTTCGGCGATCTCTGGCGCCGTTGCAATCCGCAGATATTTGAAGGTGTAGTTAGTTCTCCAAACTGTGATCGTTTTGGAATTGCGTTCGCGATACACTAATGGGCTGCGCTAAAGACTTTTCTAAGGTTTTAGCGCGCTTACGATTCGGCAGTTTGTCGAAGAACAAATTTCAGAAAAGGAGTAGGACTGTGCCAAGGGAACGCGGCCAAAAGGTCGTGGCTACCAACCGAAAGGCGAGGCACGACTACCACATAGAAGATACCTACGAGGCGGGACTTGTGCTCTCAGGTAGCGAAGTGAAGTCGCTACGGGAAGGTCGAGCGTCTCTCGTAGATGGATACGCATACATTGATGCGGGCGAGGCTTGGCTGGATGCTGTGCACATTCCCGAGTATGTCGGCGGCACATGGAACAACCACGCCCCGAAGCGCAAACGCAAGCTGTTGCTACACAAGACGCAAATCTTGAAAATTCAGGGCAAAGTGAGTCAAGGCGGTTACACGTTGATTCCGCTTTCGCTGTATTTCAGCGACGGGCGAGCGAAAGTTGAATTGGCGATAGCGAAAGGCAAGCGCGAATACGACAAGCGCCAGGCACTTCGTGAACGTCAAGACAACCTAGAAGCTCGCCGCGCGATGTCGACAAAACGGCACCTCGGCGAGTAGTCGCCTGCGGGTTATTCGGAAGGACTCAGTGCGAATTAGTTCAGCTCGCCTCGAACCTCGCATCAACCGAGGCGCTCACTTCGATGTCCTCCGGCTTTAGTGAAAGTTCAGGGACCGCATCCGCTTCGCGCCCCGCAAAACTTCGCATGGCAGCCATCTTGAGTCTTGGCGCTTCGGCGCTCGAGCCAGAATTGCCAAGCATTCCCGGGTCCGCGATAGCGACCGCTTGAACCTTCTTGAAACCAGCGGCCTTCGCATAGGATTTGGCTTTGGCTGCGGCATCCTGAACTGCCTTGGCTTGAACTTCAGTCGTAAGAGCCTTGAGTCTCGCGTCGGTCAGTTCCCAAGTGATTGAACCTAGGCTTACGCCTTCGATAGATGCAAGTTGTTCGACGAGTTTGGAGAGCGCCGCGAAATCACTGAACGCTGCGTTGAATCCGATACTCGCGTGATAAACGAACGGCAGTTGCTTTCCGTCTTGACTCCACGGTCGACTTCCCCAAACCTGTACTTGATCACTCGACCATTTTGTAACCGGCCCGGTTTTCTCATTGTGCAGTGCGGAAACGCGCTTTCGGATGTCGTCAGCCGCCGAATTTGCTTTGGCGAACACGGCATCCCGCTTCGACCCGTCGAACGAGACGGACACAAATAGTGTCGCTCGTTCGGCCGGGTGAAACGTTGAGTAGCTTCCCTGAACGGTAACTAGTGCAGTAGCCATCGCTAGATTGTGCGAATGAGCTTCTTGTTGACGAACTCGTTGGCGCCGAACCGACCCATTTCTCGACCGATGCCACTTCGCTTGACACCACCGAACGGGAGCTCCGGGCTGTCGGCTAGAACGACGTTGATGTAAACCATTCCTGCGTCGATCTTGTCGGCAACGCGCTTCGCTTGCTCAGGGTCGGTAGTGAACAGGTAAGAACCCAGTCCAAACGGGGTGTCGTTCGCCACCTTGACAGCTTCGTCCTCGCTTGAAACTTTGTAAATCGAAGCGACCGGACCGAAGAACTCCTCGTGGTAAGCATCCGCGCTTTGGGGAATCTCGGTGAGCACGGTTGTTGGGAAGAATGCACCATTCCGCTTTCCGCTAGTTGTAACCTTCGCACCTTGCTTTTCGGCGCGTTGTACTTGACCTTCAAGGCCCTCCGCGGCACCGAGGGATGAAAGTGGACCGTAATCCGAATCTTCCGACTTCGGATTGCCGGGGGAGCGAGCAAGCATTTTTTCGGTGAACTTGTTCTTGAAGTCCTCGTAAAGACTGTCAATAACAATGAAACGCTTCGCGGCGTTGCAACTTTGACCACTATTGTCCATTCGAGCTGCAATCGCCGAGTCAACGGTTGCGTCAAGGTCATCGGTGCTCAACAGGATGAATGGGTCAGAGCCTCCGAGTTCCAAGACAACCTTCTTCAGGTGCTTGCCTGCGACTTCGGCGACGGCGGAACCCGCGGCCTCCGAACCGGTAAGCGAAACCCCTTGAACTCTTGGGTCTGCGATTACGCCTGCGAGTTGGCTACTGCTCGCATAAACATTCGTGTACACGCCCTTCGGTGCTCCAGCGTCATCGAAAATCTTCTGGATTGCGGCAGCGGACTCCGGGCACTGTGATGCGTGCTTCAAAATGATGGTGTTGCCGATGACGATGTTCGGCCCGGCAAAACGAGCCACTTGGTAATAAGGGAAATTCCACGGCATGATCCCAAGCAGAACCCCGAGCGGGCCAGTGCGAACGATCGCGGTCCCTTCGCTACCTTCGGCGAGTTCGATTGTCTCGTCAGCCAAGATTGAGTGAGCGTTGTCGGCGTAGTAGCCGAAGATCGCTGCCGCGAAATCAACCTCGCCAAGCGCATCGCCAATCGGCTTACCCATTTCACGGATGATGATGTCGGCCAGTTCTTCCCGTCGCTCGGTGTGCAAGTCCGCTACCTTGCGGATCACGGCTGCTCGCTCGTCGATGCTTGAGGTGCGACCCCAAGTGCGGTAGGCGTTTTCGGCGCTTTCGACTACTTTCGCGAGGTCGGCGTCCGAGATTTGGTCAAAGGTTGCCTCGGTCTCGCCGGTCGCCGGGTTGGTCACTGCATAGCGGCTCATCGGCCTGCTCCTTTCAAGCGCGGGCCCCTTCGCCCTGCGCGTAACGATTCGTCTTAGATAACCTAACCACGTTCCGAGTTTTCACGCGACGCTGGCGACGTTGGGTTCGATGTCGTATGATTGAAGGCCGTCCAGTTGGGCGGTGTGGATGTCTCGCCAAGTTGGTGCCGCATCCGAAATTCGTTGAAAACTCCACAGCGTGCGATGGTTGACTACTTCAAACACAGACCCGGGGATGATCGGTTTCGACATTGCCTGAGCGCGTATGAGAAGCGGGTCGAGGATGCAGGGTTATCTCGTAAACGACCCTTGCAAAACATAAGTGCCAATGCAAAGCGCACTGACTTCGCCCTCGCTGCCTAAGCGAGCGCCATAAAAGTCCGTCAGACCGGGAATGCTCTCTACCCGGATCCTGGCGTCAGCTAGAGAGCTTGCTGAGCGATTGTGTCTTAGGGTCGCTCGGGACTTTCACTGAGGCTGGGCTTGTCGGATTAGGTGCCAGTGGCAAATTCCGGAGCCGAGCAGAACGCTAGTACTGGATACACCCGTAGAAGGCATACAACCACAGCAGTGGACGGGGGTTCAATTCCCCCCATCTCCACGATTTTGGTCAACGATCGCACGCTATTTGGCTGATTTGTACTGGGTTTTGTTCCTAGTGTTTTCCGAGGGCGGCGGTTGCCGTTCGCGCGTGCAAGAGGGTGTCGGACTCCACTGATCAATCAGCCTTCCCACCACTCTCGTGTTCGTGATGCGGTTCAAAGTAATGACATCGATTAGTGCGGCGGCCAGGAACCTTCAGAGAGCGCTAGACCGTAGCTCGCGCACATGCGTCATATCGCAGGCGCCGATGCGATTACAGCGAGTTGTGGGTGGCAGGACTATACTTCGTATATACGTGGTTTATACGGGAGGTATTTCGTGGGTTTCGACGCAGTGTTCACGCTCAAGCTCGATGAAGGATTGCGCGACGATTTCATGGCCGAGGCTGCCGTCGCGCATCGCCCGGCATCTCAGGTCGCGCGCGAGTTGATGCGGGAGTACGTTGAGAACCAGCGCCGCGCCCGCGAATACGAGGCGTACCTCGCGGGGAAGGTGTCTGCAGCGCGATCGTCGCTGCAGGCTAGTGAGGGCGTCGACAACGAAGAGGTCGAAGCCAGGTATGCCACGCGCCGCACTTCCGCGGCGTGAAGGTCGTCTGGTCGCCGCAGGCACTCGATGACCGTGACGCTATTTGGGCGTTTATCGCCGCCGATGATCCTCGGGCCGCGATCCGAGTCGATGTCGATCTTGCTGACGCCATTCGCAGGCTGGGTGGTCACCCCGAGCTGGGGCGGTCGGGCCTAATACCCGGCACGCGCGAACTCTTCCCGATCCACAGCTACCGGATCGTTTACGAGGTCGTCGGTGAAGAGGTGCATATTCTCGCGATCGTCCACACCTCCCGGTTGTGGCCGAGGTAGGTAATGCTGTTCGCATAAGGCTCGAAAAAACTCGCGTAATCTGCAATGCGAGGACCCGGTACGCAAATAAACAGATTACATCTCGGCGGATGATCCCATAGCGAGCATCTCCAGCAATGGCCAAAGCATCAATTGCTATCTGTCTATTTTGTCGCGTCAATCGAACGGTCGAAGTGGTCGAGGATCTTTCGGTCAGCGGTGAGAAGGTGGAGGGCATCCGATTGGGCTTGGGCAACAAGCATCGAATCCCAAGGGTCGCGATGCGGCAGCTGAACTTTTGCGAGGATTACGATGTGTCGATTCTCGATGTCGAGGTCGAGAAAATTTGATTTCTCGGCGCCTTCGGCGATCTCCTCAATGTCATATGGAGCTTTCAAATCGACCTTCTTGATTACATGCCAGTTCCCAAGACTCGCGCGCCGGAAACTAGCACCGTTCCGTCATTCGACGATGTGCCTTGCACCAAGAACCGATACGGACCAGGTTGTAACATCAAAGCAAAGCGTGAAGTCAACAGAATCGCCATATCAAAAATCCAAAGTCTCGTTCGCCGAGTCTTCGAACAGTTCTTTGACTTTTAGCCCGTGATTCAAAGAGCTCCAAAGCTGTCGTCGAAATTTGGATCAAAGATTCGAGGCACCGAATCAGATCTTTGGCTTCTTTAGCAACAGCGCGGATCGCTTCCGGCTTGCCAAAGCCCATGACTCAAGATGGTCTCGCCAGCGCGAGCACGTTTCACGAGTTTGCTAAGTTGCGTCTTCGCGTCATAAATCGACACCACTTCCGGGCACGGCGATCTCTTCAGACCCGCTCCGGTTCTCCCGAAACGTGAATTCTCTCTTGTCGAGCGTTTGCCATTGTGAGATTCTAACAGCAGCTAGACTGCTGACCAGACTAAGCTTCTCAGCGCGATCCCGAAAATGTGGCAAAGTAGATATACGGAACAACTTCCGGCGGTGGTGGGGCTCACCGCGAACAACCTCGGCGAAGTCGACAACGGTCCCTATCGTGCGGACGATCATGTCTGCGGATAGGAGCAATGAAATGAAACTCGCGACCGTTATCTCAGGGGATCCAAAGTGAGTGCGCAAAGGCCTCCGCACTTGAAACTGAGCTCGATTTGCCTAGTTGTGCTGGGAGGCTACACGACTTATTCAACTTTCGCAGCCGATACCCACGGGCTAATTCTTGCTTTACAGTTCGGACCGAGCGCGATATATGGCTTAGCAACCGTAGTAATTGGCGCTGCAGCATCCATCGCAGGAATCGCGCTTGGTTCGGCAATCTCAACACAAGGGAAGGCGGAGTGATGGAACATCTCGTGTTAGTTCTTTCGCTCTCTATCGCCGGTGGGGTCGGTGCCGGATGTCGATTTGTTTTAGACGGGATTATCAAGTCGCGAACCATAATTGCTTTCCCGATCGGAACAATGATTGTCAACATCGCCGGATCGTTTCTACTTGGACTGATCACGGGTTTCGCGATTTCCCATTCGATGCCCGAAGCATGGCGCACGATTCTTGGGTGGGATTTTTGCGGGGTTTTACAACCTTTTCAACAGCAAGTTTGAAACAGTACACGGCTTGCTCCAGCAGCGTCGATTTTCGCCGCGGCCTTAAAACGCCCTTCGGAATGTTACTCGGCTCGCTTTAAGTGGCGGCTGGACTTGGCGTGGCTCGAAACGGTCTTTTCGATTTAGTCAAGTCTTTAAAGTGTCAAGGCTTGCGGATTTCGGAGTTTGATGCAAGCGACTTGGCCCTGTCGTTGCCCGGATCGAATCGGTAATCGAGAGTTTCTATTGGCCCAGTGTGCAGCAGCTCACCCTCGGCGGCGAGTTCTCTGGAGACCTCGCTTCGATCGGTGGTGGTCGCCAACGGTTCTTCTTTCAAGCAAAGCAGCACAAGGCGAGAAGTGCGAGTGGCACCATCAAGGAAAAGTGGAGTAGGCGCGTCATTGTATGCCTGGTCGATGATCGTTCGGATTGGGGCTGGCAAGGCACGCACGGCATCCGGGGTTAGGGAATGTGCGTGGCCGGCAATGGTCCCGTGTGGTGGAAGGCGAGTGCCGAGCAAGTCGAACAGTCTCGTCGCAAAAATGCTGCCCACGAATGCGCTGCCGAGGGTTGCACCGATCTGGCGGAAGTAATTGTTCGAGGCGGTAGCGGTGCCAACCATGCGAATTGGGAAGGTATTTTGCACGACCAACACAAGGATTTGCATGCTACAACCGAGGCCCATTCCCATGACCGCAAGGAAGCTACAGAACACCCAAAGAGGAGTTTGCGGAGTCATGGTGCTGAGCAAGAACAGACCGAGTGCCACGAGCAATGATCCGACCATCGGCATCCACTTGTATTTTCCGTAGCGAGTGACAAGCCAGCCTGTCCCGACCGAAGTGAGAAGTAGCGCTCCCATCATCGGGATCATTAGCAGTCCAGCAGTTGTCGCATCCTCACCGAACGTCATTTGCAAATAAGTTGGCAGGTATCCGAGCACCCCGAACATCGCAACGCCAGTGAACAGGCCTGCCGTGGTCGTGAGCACGAAATTGCGTTTGCGAAAGAGCGCCATCGGGATGATTGGTTCTGCAGTGTGAAGTTCCACAACCACAAACAGGATGCCGGCGACAACCGTTCCCGCGATTAGCAGGATTATCTGCAACGAGTCCCAATCGAACGTGCTGCCGCCCCAACTTGCAACAAGCACAAGGCAAGTTGTGGCGATTGCGAGTAGGGCCATGCCGAGCACATCGATTCGCGGTCGAACCGGCTGATGTTTGGGCAAATGCAGAAACGAGATCGCAGCAATTAGAGCCAAAATGCCGGTTGGAATGTTCATCCAAAATGTCCAGCGCCAACCGATTCCTTCCGTGAACCAGCCGCCGAGCAGGGGTCCTGCGACTGACGAGACCGCAAACACCGCCCCCATGATCCCCATGTATTTCCCGCGCTCGCGAGCAGGGACGACATCTGCGATGATCGCTTGGGAGAGGATCATGAGGCCACCGCCGCCGATACCCTGAACAACGCGGGCCACGATGAGAACATTCATATCGGTTGCAAGGCCACCAACCACTGAGCCTGCCATGAACGCGCAAATGGCAAAAATCAGTAGCCCTTTACGGCCGATCAAATCACCTACTTTGCCATAAATCGGCATCATGATCGTCGAAGCGAGAATGTAGGCCGTCATAACCCAAAGCATTAGGTCGACGCCGTTTAGCTCGCCGACCATTGTCGGCATCGCGGCACTGAGCACCGTTTGGCTTAGCGAAGCGAGAAGCATCGCGAGTATCAACCCGATGAAAAGCAGGATCAATCCGCGCTTGGATTCGTGGGATCTTGCCCTAGGAGACTTGGATGAGGTTTCAAGTTCCGAAGAAACTGGCATTACCTCATGCTTTCACTTTGTGATTGATTTCACAAAACGGCTCGAGCGCACAGAAGTTTTGTGCACTCGAGCCGAATATGGTCAGTTGCCTAGAGCCAGTATTTGTTGGCTGCTGCTACCGTCTGAAAGTTGATTGCGATAACTTGCGAACTCGCAATTAGGGCGTCGGCATCCTCTGCGTACTCTGGCCGAAGTCGGTCACGCACTGCAGCATCCGGTTGGGTCACCTTGACACCAATGCGAGACATCTTTACGGCGAGATTGAAACCTTCTTCTGGGGTGTCGGTCTTTAATGTTGGAAGCCATGAATCAGCCATTGGAACTCCTTTGAATTTTGGTCATATTCAATTTCGACCTTACTCCGGAGTTTCAACTGGCGAACGCGGCTCGAATTTGCTCGTGAAGGATGCCGTTAGTTGCCAGCGCAGACCCGTGCCAAGGACCCTGTTCTCCTTGCATGGATGTCAACAATCCGCCGGCTTCCTGAACGATAGGAAACAGAGCTGCCATGTCGTACGGTTGCAAGCCGTATTCGCCGGCGACATCCACAACCCCTTCAGCAACCATCATGTACGGCCAAGCGTCGCTGTAGTCGCGGGTGCGCCAAACCTTCCGCGCGAGATTCAAGTAGTGTTCGAGCTTGCCTTCCTGCTCGAATCGGTCCAGTCCGCTCATTGCAACGGAAGTTTCAGATAGCGAGTTCACCCTTGAGACACGGATGCCACGAATCGTTCCGTCGATATCTCGAGTGTGTGCCCCCAATCCGCGAGCCGCCCACCAACGCCGACCGAGCGCTGGGGCACTAACGACTCCAACCACTGGATCGCCGTCGATAGCCAAAGCAATTAGTGTCGTCCAAACAGGTACACCGCGAACGAAGTTAGCGGTGCCGTCGATCGGGTCAATAATCCACTGCCGAGTAGAACTGCCAACAGTTCCGTACTCTTCACCGTAGATCGCATCCCTGGGTTGATTGATTTCAATTGATTCTCTGAGGCTTGCCTCAACCGCTTTATCAGCATCACTAACCTGGGTGTGATCGGGCTTTAGCGAAACCTCCAAATCGTTTGCCCGAAAGCGGTCAAGTGAAATGGCGTCGGCAATGTCGGCAAGGGAGAGAGCGAATTGAAGATCGTCAGCCAATTTTGAAGAAGGCACCAATTCAGGCTACCCCTGTCGATGATGCACAGTTTTCAAACTCATGAAAGAGCCGTAAGTAGTCGCCTTAGCGAATCAAGCCTGAACATACCGGCATCGCCAAGTGCCCCCTGCTCTATTTGCTCGGCGATAGCGCAATCCGGTGCATTGGACAAATGAGTGCAACCGCGGGGGCAATCATGGGCCAATTCAGCCAAATCAGAAAACCCCGCAATTATGTTTTCACGGTCGACGTGACCAAGCCCAAATGACCTGACGCCTGGTGTATCTATGATCCAGCCATCGCCAACTCGATATGACACAGTCGAAGATGAGGTGTGTCGACCCCGACCTGTTACAGCATTAACTCGACCAGTTTGGCGATTCGCCGTGGGTACCAAGTTGTTCACGAGTGTGGATTTACCAACTCCAGAATGCCCAACCGCTACCGTCACATGGCCGCTCAGCACTTCTTGAAGTTCTTTGAGCGGGAATTCGTCACGAGCGCTTGAGAGCATCCTCAAATTTAAAGCAGAAAAGTTTGCAATGAGTTCGCTCGGATCGGTCAAGTCGGTCTTGGTGATACAAAGTATCGGAGTTATCTTGGCGTCTAAGGCGGCGACAAGATAGCGGTCGATGAGCCGTGGCCGAGGTTCAGGTTCTGCGGCGGCAACCACAATTAGCATCTGGTCGGCGTTCGCAACGATAATTCGCTCTACCGAGTCAGAGTCGTCTGCGCTTCTTCGAAGCACTGTAGTTCGCGGTCTAATTCGAACGATTCTGGCGAGGGTACCGGGGTCTCCACTTAAATCGCCAACCAATTCAACATGATCGCCGACAACAACAGGATCATTCCGAAGCTCTCTTGCCCGGGATGCCGTCAACTCGCGTTCTTCGGCAAGATTTTCTGAAACCAAGACCTGATATCGACCACGATCGACGCCCAACACTCTGCCGACGATGGCATTCGAATGGCTTGGCCTAATCTTGGTTCTCGCCCGAGAGCCTTTGGGGTTTGGCCTTACCCTAACCTCATAGTCGCTGTAACGATCCTCATCTTCGTCGTCGGACAGCCAACTCAACTTCGGAGCACCTTCAAATTAAGCCAATCGAAAGCGGATCCACGCTTACTGGTTCCGGATGAATGAGTTGCCGCCACAAGCTTGGAAATTCAGGGAGGGTCTTTGCTGTCGTCTCGATATCTTCGATTTCGATTCCGTCAATTGCTAGTCCAATGATCGCCCCAGCTGTTGCCATGCGGTGGTCGCCATAACTGTGCCAAAGCCCACCGTGTAATTCAGCGGGTTCAATTTGCAAGCCGTCACTGAGTTCCGTGACGTTACCACCGATTCCATTCAGTTCAGTCGCCAATGCCAATAGCCTGTCCGTCTCATGTCCACGTAAGTGGCCGATACCGGTGATTCGACTTGGCGTGCTCGCTAAAGCAGCAATCGCCACGACTGTTGGGGCGAGTTCACCTGCTTGGGATAGATCCAAGTCCGCGCCCGGGATGTCACTGCCACCGAGCAATCCGCTTCCCCCGTTGGCCAAAAGCGTCCCGTCTCTTAGTTCGCATTTCAGGCCGAAGGTCGAGAGTATCTCCGGAAGCTCTGCGCCTACCTGCGTTGTTGTAGATGGCCACGCTTGAACGGAGACGGTGCCGCCTGCGATCAACGCTGCAGCAAGAAACGGAGCGGCGTTCGAGAGGTCTGGCTCAAGAATTACCTCTTTGGCGGCGATGGGTGAGTTTTCGACAACCCACACACCGGGTTCCGGGGTGTTCACCGGAACCGAACGATTGGCGAGCACGTCGATTGTCATCTCAATGTGCGGCAAGCTCGGGAGTTTTGAACCGACGTGGCGAATCGTCAGTCCCTGTTCAAAGCGCGGTGCGGCTAGCAGCAGTCCAGAAACAAATTGGCTTGACTCTGAAGCGTCTATTTCGATGCTTCCGCCTTGCACCGAGCCTGTGCCGTAGAGACTAAATGGCAGGCTAGCTCGACCGTCGTCATTGACGTCCACTCCCAGTGATCTGAGTGACTGAATCGCGGTACGCATCGGACGCTTTCTTGCGGCGGGGTCTCCGTCGAAAGCGACTGGACCCAAAGCAAGCGCTGCAACAAACGGCATGAATCGCATGACAGTACCGGCGAGACCGCAGTCAATGGTTACTCCACCGCTTAGTTCTGCTGGAGTGATTAGCCAGTCATTTCCAAAATTTCCTTGACCCTCGACTTCCGCGATTTGAACCCCGAGGCTTCGAAGTGCTTGCACCATGAGATTGGTGTCTCGAGAATGCAAGGGAGACTTCAATAGCGACGGTCCATCCGCAATTGCAGAGAGCACGAGCTCGCGATTGGTAAGTGACTTAGATGCCGGCAAGTCGACAATCGAATTGAGGGGACCGAAAGGTCTTGGCGCAGGCCAAGGTCCGCTTGCCTTGCCCTCGACGAGATCGTCGTTCTGGTAAGGATCAAATTCTGGTTTGGAATATTTGGAGACAAGCATTGGTTACCAGAGTAACGGCAGAGCAATCCGTTGTTGCAGAGCACTAGCGAACTAGGAACGGAACAGTATTGGCGACAATCGAACTAAGCTTGGCTCCGATGACCGCTGCCGACGTACCAAAGATCACGAAGAAGTCAAACGCGCAATTGCGCAGGCTTTTTGAAGAAGAAGCGTTACCACTTATGGACCAGCTTTATGCAGCTGCGATGCGGATGACTAGGAATCCGGCTGACGCATCCGATTTGGTTCAAGAAACGTTTGTGAAGGCGTTCTCGGCTTTTTCAAGTTTCAGTCAGGGTACGAACCTCAAAGCTTGGCTTTATCGAATTCTCACCAACACGTTCATTAATAATTACCGCAAAGACCAAAGAAACCCGTACCAAACCTCGATTGACGGTCTAGAGGAATGGCAAGTCGGTGAGGCCGAGTCCGCTACCGCAACAACAACCCGGTCTGCAGAAGCGGAAGCAATTGACCATTTGCCGGACAGTGCAATCAAAGACGCTCTCCAGTCGATTCCTGAGGACTTTCGACTAGTCGTGTATTTCGCGGATGTCGAAGGATTCACGTATCAAGAAATCGCCGACATCATGAAAACACCCGTCGGCACCGTAATGAGCCGACTTCATCGGGGGCGGCAAATGCTTAGAAAACTACTTGCAGAGTATGCCAGTTCGGGAGTAGGACGATGAATGACTGTGGTTGCGAGAAGGCTCTCGCGGAACTAGAACACTACTTGCACAACGAGTTATGCAAAGAGGATTACGATCAGATTCTCGAGCACATGAACGGTTGCGGGGACTGCGAGGGTGAGGCTCGGGTGGGGGTAACACTCACCCAGGCAGTCCAGCGCGCTTGCAAGGAGACTGCTCCAGAAGAACTTCGGGTAAACATCCTTGCAATCATCAATGAGGTTCGCTCTTAGACCGAATCTCGCGATTCGATTTCCCTAATTGTTTGGTGATGAAGGAGTCTCGCTCGGAACTGGCCCTGGCTGTTGACCCTGACCTTGATCCTTTGGCAGATCGCTGCCCGGTCCGCGCCCCTGTTGTTCACGGTGCTCCTTGATTTGGTTCTTGAGTTGCTGCTCAAGTCGCTTTTGCATTTGTTCCGGCAATTGCTCAAACGGCCGATTTTGAACTTGGGATTGCGACTGACCGGGCCTTTCAGAACCAGGATGCATTTGTTGCCCAATTAGAATTCCACCGAGCATTCCAAGCGCCAAGACACCGGCACCGGTTAGGCCGGCTGCAATGATCCAACCTTTCCCGGCTTTTGACTGTGCATTTGTGGCTGGAGTCGCAGTTGTTTCGGGTTGGGCGGCAATGACTGTTGGTTCTTGATCTTGCGGCTTTTTGGCTTCTGTAGCCATCGATACTCCTTTTGAACGCTTCTCCGACGGGTTGTCGGCAAGCTCACATTCACGGATTGAGCTATGAATTGCCTATGTTCATTCAGTGGATTTGGCATTAATCTCGTTTCACAGTTAATTCATAGACATTTCATAGATGCACAGAGATGACTCATGGGAGAAATGACAAGTGCAAGATCAAGCTCTCCACTCGGGATTGATTCGCACGGATGGTGGCAAAATCCGTGTACTGGTTGTCGACGACGAACAATCTCTTTCAGATCTGCTTTCAATGGCGTTGAAGTACGAAGGTTGGGAAGTGCGCACCGCAAACACCGGCCATGATGCGATTTCTTTGGCAAACGCATTTCAGCCTGATCTTGTTGTCTTAGACATCATGCTTCCCGATATTGACGGACTGGATGTGCTTTCAAGGCTTCGAGGGAACGGTCACTCAGGACCCGTGTTGTTCCTGACTGCAAAGGACTCGATTCGAGACAGGATCACCGGTCTTACAGCTACCGGAGATGACTATGTGACCAAACCGTTTAGCCTCGAAGAGCTCGTGGCGAGGTTGAGAGGTTTGCTTCGGCGGAGCAGGCTCGCGATGAGTGCGGTTGAAGATCCCGAGGTTTTGGTTGGTGACTTGCGATTAAACGAAGAAAGCTACGAAGTTTCAAGAGGCGACAAACAAATAACGTTGACTGCAACCGAGTTTGAGTTACTTCGCTACCTCATGCGTAACCCGAAGCGTGTTCTAACTAAAGATCAAATTCTCGACCACGTTTGGAGTTATGACTTTGAGGGTAGAGCTAGCGTTGTAGAACTCTACATTTCTTA
Organism: Cryobacterium sp.; assembly: GCA_019639015.1. GTDB lineage: Bacteria > Actinomycetota > Actinomycetes > Actinomycetales > Microbacteriaceae > Terrimesophilobacter. The sequence continues at coordinate 41,731 of JAHBSS010000005.1, forward strand.
TCTCCGCAAGAAAATCGATTCGCTCGGTCCCGCGATGATTCACACTGTGCGCGGCGTTGGTTACATGATCAAGGCATCACAGTGACCCTGACCAAAAAACTTGTGCTGGGAATTGTTGCGATTCTCACATTTCTTAGCATCGTTATCGGTCTAACTAGCGTGCTCGTACTACGACATTTTCTGATTGAACGCCTCGATGGCCAACTAGCCAATGTTCTTGAGCGTGTCGAGCAAGTCATTCCAAGACCACAGGATGATCGCCCGCCGGGAATCGGGGATGCTCAGGGTGCTGGGACACTCGGATTGTTGGTGAGAGATGGCCGAATACTCGCTCCAAAATACTTGGATGACAACGCCCAGTTACGCACGTTGAGTCGAATCCAGCAGCTTCGATTGCTTGCAGTTGAATCTCGTGACCCCACCACAGTTCAATTAGGGGGAAAGCTTGGTAACTATCGGGTCGCTTCAAAAGACGGCATTCAAGGTGGACGGTTGATTGTCGGTTTGCCGATGCGAGACGTTGAGGTTACAACCCTGCAGCTTGCAGGAACGCTCACTGTGGTTGCAATACTTGGAATTTCGATCGCTGGTCTAATTGGAACGATCTTTGTTCGACGATCGATGAAACCGCTGGCAACTGTTGCAGCAACCGCATCAAAGGTCTCCGAGTTGAGCCTAGACAGAGGTGAAGTGGAGCTCTTGCCACGAGTACCTGACGGGTATGCAAACTCCAACAACGAAGTGGGGCAAGTTGGAATAGCGCTAAACCGACTATTGGATCGAGTCTCGTCAGCGCTTGCTGCTCGACAAGCGAGCGAGCGCAAAGTTAGACAGTTTGTGGCGGATGCGAGTCACGAACTCAGGACGCCGTTGGCTTCAATTCGCGGCTATTCCGAACTCACAAGAAGAAGCGGTGTGAAACTCGACCCTGATCTATCGAAAGCGCTCTCCAGAATTGAGTCGGAATCTATTCGCATGACTGGACTTGTTGAAGATTTGCTGTTGCTTGCGAGGCTTGACGAACACACCGAGTTGCAACTGGGACGTATGGATCTACTGCCACTTTGCAGGAACGTGTTCGAAGATTCAGTGGCAAGTTCATCAAATCATCGGTGGGCTTTCAACGCGCCAAGTGAACCAATTTGGGTTAACGGAGACCCTGATCGCCTTCATCAAGCAATCGGAAACCTCTTGGCGAATGCTCGCATCCACACTCCAGAAGGAAGTCAGATTGAATTGAACCTGGCGGTCGAAGGAACGAATGCGATTATCAAAGTCACGGATGACGGCCCGGGAATTCCAGAATCGATAGTTCCGATGCTGTTCGAACGATTCATTCGAGCGGATTCTTCAAGATCTCGCAGGGTCGGCGGCAGCGGATTAGGACTCTCGATTAGCCGCGCGATTTTTGAAGAGCACAACGGCACATTGACAGTCAAGAGCAAGCCGGGACTTACCGTGTTTACCGGAGCGATTCCACTGGCATCCGATCAATAGTTAACGCTTGGACAGAGTTAAAGCCTTTTCGATCAACTCTGCTTGCTCTTGAGCACTTCGCTTCGCTGAACCGGTTGCCGGAGAAGCCGAGGCGGGTCTTGAAGCAACTTTCATTTCCCGATTTCCGTTGCGCAACAACTCGAGGCAAATGAACGGCCATGCACCTTGGTTTTCTGGTTCGTCTTGAACCCAGAACAACTCAGCGTTGGGATACCGACCGACGGTCTCAATCAGTTCGCGAAGCGGGAGCGGGTACAGTTGCTCAACTCGCACGAGTGCGATGTTGGTCTCTTGACGCTTTTCTCGTTCCGCGAGCAGGTCATAGTGGATCTTGCCCGAGTGCAGCAGAACTCGTTTCACTGACGATTTGTCAGCAATGGTCGAATCGTCGATTACCGGCGCGAATGATCCGGATGTGAAATCGGCCAATTCGCTCGTCGCACCGCGAAGCCTCAACATTGCTTTCGGTGTAAACACAACTAGCGGGCGACGGGGCCTTGCATATGCTTGCCTTCTCAACAAATGGAAGTAGGAAGCTGGGGTGGACGGTCTAGCAACAGTCATATTGTTTTCTGCGCACAACTGCAGGTAACGTTCGATTCGCGCAGACGAGTGATCCGGGCCCTGACCCTCGTATCCGTGGGGGAGCAAAAGCACGACGCTTGAGTGTTGCCCCCATTTCTGTTCGGCACTTGAAATGAACTCGTCGACGATGGTTTGGGCGCCATTGGCGAAATCGCCAAACTGGGCTTCCCAAAGCACAAGGGCGTCGGCGCGCTCAACCGAGTAACCATACTCGTATCCCATTGCCGCATATTCGCTAAGCAGCGAATCGTAAATCCAGAATCGGGCCTGGTTTTGAGAAAGATTTGCCAGCGGTAGCCATTCCTGACCGTTCACCCGGTCGTGAAGGACCGCGTGACGCTGCACGAACGTTCCGCGGCGAGTATCTTGGCCGGCCATACGCACGGGGGTGCCTTCTAAGAGCACCGAACCGAGAGCTAGCAGTTCACCAAACGCCCAGTCGATTCCGCCGTTCCGGCTCATTTCGACGCGCTTTTCGAGCAAGGTCTGAACTCTTGGATGAACGGTAAAACCGGCCGGCGGGTTCGCATGCGCATCCCCGATCGCCGCGATTACGCTTTCATCCACACCTGTCGATTCGGGGGCTTGCATCTCGATGGTAGCGTCGGAGTCGTTTTGCTGATTCTCGGCTTCCTTATCGGATTCGATAACCGGAATTGATCCAGTTTGAGCCGCGTGTGTTTCAGCGAATGCTCTCTCGAGTCGCTCTTGGAAGTCTGCGTGTGCCGCGTCGTATTCCTCTTGGGTGATGTCCCCTCTACCGACTAGAGCTTCTGCGTAAAGGGTACGAACGCTACGTTTTGCTTCAATGAGGTTGTACATGAGTGGCTGGGTCATCGAAGGATCATCGCCTTCGTTGTGTCCGCGCCTGCGGTAGCAAACCAAGTCGATCACGACGTCTTTGTGGAACTCTTGCCTGAACGCGAACGCGAGGGATGCGACCCGCAGTACCGCTTCAGGGTCGTCGCCGTTGACGTGGAAGATCGGTGCCTGAATTGTCTTCGCGACATCCGTCGAGTACACGGAAGTCCGGCCTTCTGACGGCGGCGTTGTGAAACCTACTTGGTTGTTAACCACTAGGTGGATAGTTCCGCCGATCCGATAGCCACGCAATTGTGACATTTGAAGGAGTTCGACGACAATACCTTGCCCGGCCATTGCAGCATCGCCGTGAATCAAGATTGGCAATACACGGAATGTGCCGATTGGTTTGCGGTCCTGCTTGGCTCTGACTATGCCGGAAAGCACGCTATCAACCGCTTCAAGGTGCGACGGATTCGCGGCCAAATACACGGGGATCTTCTCCCCGCCAGCGGCCGTAAAAGTTCCCTCGGTACCAAGGTGATACTTAACGTCACCAGAGCCTTGAACGGTTCGCGGGTCCTGGGTTCCCTCAAACTCGCGGAAGATCTGCCCGTAAGTCTTACCGGCGATGTTCGTGAGCACATTGAGCCGGCCCCTGTGAGCCATGCCGATTGCCACTTCGTCTAGTTCAACTTCCGCTGCCCCCTGAATCACTTCATCAAGCAACGAAATCATTGATTCCGCACCCTCAAGACTGAATCGCTTCTGGCCGACATACTTGGTTTGCAAGAACGTCTCAAACGCCTCGGCCTCGTTGAGCTTTGCGAGCACTCGCATTTGCTCGTCGTGCGTTGGCTTTGTGTACGGAGTCTCAACGTGATCTTGAATCCACTTACGTTCATTTGGATTCTGGATGTGCATGTACTCAATACCGATTGTTCGACAGTAAGAGTCGCGCAAGATCCCGAGAATTGTGCGAAGTTTTGCCGAACGGGTTCCGCCAAATCCTCCGGTAACGAATTCGCGATCTAGATCCCAGAACGATAGCCCGTGACTGGCGATCTCCAAGTCTGGGTGGGTTCGTTGCTTGTATTCGAGTGGGTCGACATCCGCCATTAGGTGGCCGCGGACTCTGAACGCGTTGATTAGTTCCTGAACTCGCGCGGTTTTGTCAACAGAATCAGCCGTGTCGACGTGAATGTCGCTCGCCCAGTGGATCGGGTCGTAAGGAATTCGAAGCGCAGAAAATACGTCTTCGTAGAAACTTCTCTCGCCGATGAGCAGTTCGTGAATCTTGGAAAGAAACTCACCCGATCCCGCGCCTTGAATTACGCGGTGATCATAAGTGGAAGTAAGAGTGATCGTCTTGCCGATTCCCAGATTTGAGAGCGTGGTTGTCGACATCCCTTGGAATTCGGCGGGGTATTCGAGGGCACCAACACCGATGATGCAACCTTGCCCCTTCATTAGACGCGGGACAGAGTGTTCGGTTCCGATGCCGCCAGGATTCGTTAGGGAGATCGTCGTTCCGGCAAAGTCATCCGCTGTCAGTTGGTTTGACCTAGCTCTCGCAACTAGAGCTTCATATTCGGCAACGAACTCTGCGAAACCCATGGTGTCTGCACGCTTAATGCTCGGCACAAGTAACGCCCTAGAACCGTCGGGCTTTGGAACGTCGATTGCGATACCGAGGTTCAAGTGCGCGGGAGTGACTAGGGATGGCTTGCCGTCGTTTTCTTCGTAATAAACGTTTTGGCTCGGGAAATCCTTGACAGCTTGAACTAACGCCCAACCGATCAAATGGGTGAAAGATACCTTTCCACCTCGAGCTCGTTTCAGATGGTTGTTAATGACGATTCTGTTGTCGATAAGTAGTTTCGCGGGTACTGTGCGCACGCTAGTTGCTGTCGGTACGCTCAAACTCGCATCCATATTCGTCGCGAGCGACTTTGCCATCCCTTTGAGCGGAGTGACCTTAATATCTGGTTCTGCGGCTTCGGCCGTTTGTTCAGCGTTCAATGGCCGCGCTTTCGGAGCTTCAGCCGGAATAGGTTGGGCCTTTGGCCGAATCGAGGTGGTGCGTGCAACCGGTTGCGTGGCAGTTTGAGACGTGGCGGGCGATTCAGCTATCGCTTCGGGTTGTGCAGCCTTCGGTTCTGCAGCTTCTGGCAGGGCGACTTCTGGCTCCGCGGCTTCGGACTCAGTGCTTTGCGGTTCAATTGCCTCAACCTGAGTTTGCTCATCTTCTGGAGTGGCAGTTTCTGCAGGCTGGGCGGTCTTGGTCTTCGATTGGTGATAGTTCTCGAGAACTGGCCACCAGGCCTTATCAACTGAGTTTCGATCGGAAATGTAACTTTCGTACATTTCCTCTACGAGCCATTCATTGGCTCCGAAGCCTGCTGCATTTGATTCTTCAGAGGATTCGCTGACCTGAGTTGACACTACTGACTGCCCGCTTCCTTGTGTCTTCTTCCAACAAGTTAGGAGGAAGGTGAACACGCAAAGGTTCACATCCCACCAAAGCCTAATCGCAATCCCGCTCTAGGTTCGATCACATTCCGACGGGTTAATCTTGACGTTATGAAGTTTCAAGATGGAAAACCGGATTTTGAGCTCACTTACTCTGATGTGTTCCTAATTCCGAGCCATTCGGATGTCGCCAGTCGCCTCGAAGTGAGTCTAGAGACGGATGACCATACTGGTTGTTCAATCCCGCTCATTTCTTCAAACATGAACTCTGTTACTGGCAAGAGGCTCGCAGCTACCATGGCCAGGCGTGGGGGGCTGGGAGTGCTGCCACAAGACCTCAGTCCTCAAGATCTTGACCTCGCAATCCGCTGGGTCAAGGCACAGCATCCGATATTCGATTCGCCGCTTGAGCTTGATTGTGAATCAACTGTTGAAGATGCAAAAGCTGTCATCCCGCCCGTGTCTGGACACGGCATTGTTTTGAGGGATAATTCTGGAAAATTCGCTGGATCTTTGGAGGCGAAGTCGCTGGAGACTGCCCTTCCGGGGGCAAAATTATCTGATCTAGTTGTAGACAACTTGCCTTCAATTGATGCAGACGACGTCGAAGATCCAAGAAAGGCTTTCGACCTACTGGTGGAAGCTCAAACCGACTTTGCACCAGTTGTGCGGCATGGAACCGTAATTGGAACCCTCAGTCGCAATTCCGCTTTGCGTTCTGTGATCTATCGGCCGAATCTAGACTCCGATGGAAGGTTGAAAGTCGCTTGTGCAATTGGGATTAATGGCGACTTGCTTGCAAAGGCCAAAGCGCTCGCTGAAGCGGGCGTCGACATCCTCGTAATTGATACCGCTCACGGTGGCCAATCCGCAATGTTGAGGGCAGTCGAATCGGTGCACAAATTGAATTTGGGGTTGCCAATAGTTGCCGGAAACGTTGTTACCGCTGACGCCGTAAATGATCTTGTCGAGGCAGGTGCCTCGATTATTAAAGTTGGCGTGGGGCCCGGTGCCATGTGCACGACCAGAATGATGACAGCGGTTGGAAGACCACAGTTCTCGGCCGTAATTGAAACTTCGGAAGCAGCAGGGCGATTGGGTGCACACGTTTGGGCTGATGGCGGCGTTCGCTATCCGAGGGATGTTGCACTTGCTCTCGCGGCTGGTGCGTCGTCGGTCATGATTGGTTCCTGGTTCGCGGGAACGATTGAATCTCCTGGCGTGCTCAAGCAGGATCACTCCGGCAAGATTTACAAAGAAAGTTGGGGGATGGCCTCAACCAAGGCCGTACAGGAGCGTTTCGGAAGATTGAGTCCGTTTGAGCTCGCTAAAAAGACCTTGTTTGCTGAAGGAATTTCGTCGTCGAAATCATATTTGGATCTGTTTCGCCCTTCTGTTGAGGACCTGATTGACATGATTACTTCTGGAGTGCGCTCGTCGCTTAGCTATGCAGGTGCTGACACTCTCGTCGATTTTCCGGGTAAGGCTATCGTTGGTGTGCAGTCGGCGGCTGGCTACGAAGAGGGGAAGGCTCTTCCTGTTAGCTGGTGAACGGCGTTTCCACTAAGGAACCAAATATAATTAGTTGAATCATGGACGACCCTCCGCCTGGACGACAAGGCCGCCACCGTGCCTGAACTCTATTTATTTGGGTTCGGGCTTCTACTCACCCTCGCCACTGGTCTGTTCGTTGCTTCCGAATTTTCTTTAGTAAATCTTGACCGGGCTGACCTCGAATCCAGGATGGACAAGGGGGAGCGCGGGCTCGGCCTTACGATCAAGGCACTCAAGAAGACATCGACACATCTTTCGAGCGCACAGCTAGGGATCACTCTCACAACGCTCTTAGCTGGTTTCGCTTTTGAACCATCAATTTCGAGTTTTCTACGCCCCTTATTGAACGGACTTAATTGGCCTAAATCGGCTGGGGCGGTCGTTTCTAGTGTTCTGGCAGTCATTATTGCGACGTTGCTCTCAATGATCATCGGCGAACTTGTTCCCAAGAACTTTGCTTTAGCCTTGCCTCTTCGCGTCGCGAAATTCGCACTGCCGTTTCAAGTGGTGTTTACCGCGATCTTCAGACCCGCAGTCGCGTTACTTAATGGCACCGCGAATCTTGTACTCCGAGGTCTTGGAATTGAACCAAAAGAAGAATTGTCATCGGCGCGAACGGCCGAAGAACTTCGATCGCTGGTCAGGCGCTCCGCTGTTGAAGGGAGCTTGGATCACGACACAGCTACGTTGCTGTCTCGCACCTTGCAATTCAACGAACATCTCGCCATTGACGTCATGACCCCGAGACCGAGAGTGCAACACGTTTCGAGAAGCGCCCCTGCTCAGTCGGTAATTGATTTGGCGAGAACGACGGGCCTTTCTCGGTTTCCAGTAGTCGATGAAGGAATCGATGATGTTGTGGGACTTGTCCATGTGAAACAAGCTGTTGCGGTTCCGATTGAACGAAGATCTGAAGTGCCGGTTTCAGCGCTCTCAACAGCAGCGCTTAAGGTCCCTGAGACCATGAAGCTCGATACCCTGCTTGGTGAGGTGCGGGGTCGGGGTTATCAGATGGCCGTTGTGATTGATGAATATGGTGGCACAGCCGGTGTTGTAACTCTCGAGGACCTCGTTGAAGAGCTTGTCGGTGAGGTATCTGACGAACACGATCGGTCGAGAGCTGGAGTTATCAAGTCCAATAATTGGTCGAGTTTCCCAGGAATTTTGAGGCCTGATGAATTGCTCGATCAACTTGGGGTGAGTGTGCCAGAGGACGGCCCTTATGAAACAGTTGCGGGATTCATCACGAGTGAATTAGGTCGAATGCCTATAGTCGGAGATGAAGTCGAAGTTGATGGCGGATCACTTAGGGTTGAGCGACTTGACGGCCGAAGGATTGATCGCGTCCGATTCACGCCAAACCAAGATCAATCGGAAGACGAATCATGAATGACTGGCTCGGTCTCGTTTGGCTCGTAGTGTTACTCATCTTGAACGGCTTTTTCGTTGCAGCTGAGTTTGCGGTCATTTCAGCTCGAAGATCCCAAATTGAGCCTCGCGCTATTTCCGGCAGTCGCACGGCAAGAACCGCGCTTAAGGCGATGGAAAACGCGACCCTCATGCTTGCCACAAGCCAATTAGGGATAACAGTGTGTTCCTTGTTGATCCTTGGAGTTTCTGAGCCTTCGTTACACCACTTGCTTCAAGGGCCGCTCGAACTTACCGGTTGGAGTGTTGGTTGGATTGACTCGATTGCTTTTGCCGTAACGCTAATTTTGGTGTCGTTTCTGCATGTGGTGTTTGGGGAGATGGTTCCAAAGAACCTTTCGTTCTCGGTACCGGATCGCGCCGTCTTGTTATTAGCACCGCCACTTTATGGGCTGTCAATTGTGTTCCATCCGGTAATTGTTGCGCTCAACGCAAGCGCGAACGGGGTGTTGAGAGTGTTCGGGGTAACTCCAAAGCGTGAAGCAATTAGCACCTTCACGATCGACGAAGTTGCGACAATTGTTGCGACTTCTCGAAGTGAAGGAGTTTTGCAAGATGATCGCGACGGACTCGCGGCAGCTTTCGAATTTACGGCGAAGCAAGTGAAGGATGTTGAGATCCCGCTTGACAAGTTAGTGACTCTAACGGTCGGATTTACGCCCGAAGACGTCGAACATGCTGTGAGCCAGAATGGCTTTTCGAGATACGTAATTACAGACGATTCGATTCCGATCGGATATATCCACCTCAAAGACGTTCTTGATCTCGAGTCCGCAGCTGAGTATCAGCAACCAGTACCGCTCAAGAGAACTCGAAAACTTATCAGGGTGACTCAGGACACTGAGCTCGAAGACGCCTTGGCGGCAATGCGCCGTACGGGTGAGCACCTTGCTCAGGTCTCGAATGCGAATGGTGAAACCGTTGGCGTGCTGTTTCTTGAGGACATCATCGAAGAGCTTGTCGGTGAGGTCCAAGATGCAACGCGTCGCCTAAGACCGTGACGGTAGGAGTGGTGTAGTTGGCAAATGAGTTCAAGGGCTGGGCTGAGGATGATGCCCGCAACTTCGTGGCGATTCCTCAAGAAACTGATGACAAATATCTTCGTGGAGTACTCGGTGTAATTACCGGTTCAGTCGAATATCCCGGATCAGCAGTCTTAGGGGTAGATGCCGCTTTGAGGACCGGCGTTGGAATGCTGCGGTATTTCGGCCCGGAAGTTGCAACGTCGATGGTTCTAGCTCGAAGACCGGAGGCCGTCACTGTTGAAGGCAAAGTTCAAGCTTGGCTAATTGGTTCAGGGATACCTGATACGTCCAAAATCGAATCTGACTCTAGGCGAATTTCGATTGCTCTCGAATCGGGCACGCCGCTTGTGCTCGATGCGGGTGGACTAGCTCTGGTATCCAAGGCTGTCGGCCCGAAAGTCCTAACTCCTCACGCGGGCGAGCTTTCAAAGTTATTGGGGCAGGATCTTGCTGAGATCAAATCGAATCCGCAGTTTTGGGTGCAGCGAGCTTCCGAAACGTTGTCCGCAACCGTTGTCTTGAAGGGAAATAGCACTTGGATTAGCGGACCGGGTGGCAATCTAGTTGTGAAATCTCCAACGACTTGGCTTGCAACCGCAGGCACCGGCGACAGCCTCGCCGGAATCACTGGGGCGCTGTTAGCAACTCATTCAAGAGAGATTGAATCGGACGAACGCATTTTGACTGCGCTCGCCGCCACTGCGGTTGTGATTCACGGACTCGCTGGTGTCGCAGCGAACTCCGCCGGTCCGTTCACTGTGTTGGGACTAAACGAATCGATCCCTAGCGTGATCGCCAAGTTAATCTCTTGACTTTGAAACGAATCCGCTAGGGTCGACGTTTCGTTCGATTACGCTTGATCGCGATGCGAAAGCTAGGTCGTAGTCCGATAGTGCTTTGGTTGGCATTTATTGCCGCGCACCTTTGGCTCGGATGCTTGAACCTTTATGCACCGGGACTGCCACTTGGGGATGTCTCAATCGTCTACAAGTTCTGGACTGACAAGATTCACTTGGCTGGTTTTTGGGTTGGGATTCAGAGCAGTTGGGTCTACCCAATTCTCGCGATCTTTCCGATGCTTGCCGCTTCGGTGTTTGGGTCGAGCCTTTACGCGAACACTTGGCTAAGCATGATCCTGTTACTTGATTTAGTAGCGTTCGGATTCTTGATCGGTTGGCGAGAATCAAGAGGTCGAGTGTTAGCCGCGTGGTGGTGGACAGCATTTTTGGTTTTGCTTGGTCCAATCTCGCTAGGTCGAATCGATGCTGTGACCGTTGCATTGGCGGTTACCGCGATAGCTGTCTTAGCTACCCGACCAGCGATTTCGGTCGCTCTGCTTACAGTTGCGATGTGGGTGAAAGTATGGCCGATCGCAATCTTGCTTTCAATGGTTACCGCGGTTCGTGGCAGGATTCGCGCCATTTCAATCATTCTCGGTTTAAGTTTGGTTATTGTCGTGACGGCTTTGTCGTTCGGGTCCGGCAGCAATGTGTTTAGCTTCATTTCCCAGCAAACGAATCGTGGGCTTCAAGTCGAGGCTCCGATTTCAACGGTCTGGCTTTGGCTGGCATTCATGGGGGTTCCAAACACAAGCGTTTATTACGATCGCGAGATTCTCACTTGGCAAGTGACTGGTGACGGGGTTGGTGTCGCGGGAACCGTAATGACCCCGTTGATGCTCATTGTTGCAATCGGGGTGCTTCTAATTGCAGTTCTCGCAATAAGAAGGGGAGCAGACTCGCAAATCGTGTTCGCGACCGTGAGCATCGCGATTGTTGCTTGCCTAATTGCGTTCAACAAGGTCGGTTCGCCTCAGTTCGTCTGCTGGCTCGCGGTCCCGGTGATTCTCGGACTATCAACAAAGAACCCCGATGATCGAGGTTGGTTCACTGTTCCTGCGACGTTATCTTTGGCGATTGCAACTCTCACGCAATTGATTTACCCATACCTTTATGGTTGGTTGCTTTCGTTGAATCCTTTGATGCTTGGGGTTCTGACCTTGCGGAACGGGCTCTACTTTGTGCTAATTGGTTGGGCCGTGAACGAGTTGTTACGGATGGTGAGAGAGTCAGAACCTAGCCGGCTCGTCAGCTTGGAGCAAGATTCCATCTTGGATCGCTCTCTTTCTTAAAGCGACCTTCGTGCCAACGTCGATTCCTGCTACTCGATACTTTTCCCTGATTCGCTTCAGATAAGACTTTGCGGTTTCTTCGGAGATACCGAGTTTGAACGCAACAGCTTTCACCGGCTCCCCTCCGCCGTATAGCGCCATGACGCGTCGTTCTTGAGCGCTGAGTTTTGGAGAACCTCCAACGTCGCCTGCATTCAGCGCTAGATCCAGTTCGGCTGAAATGAAAGATTCGCCTTTTGATGCGGCTCGGATCGCCTCGACGATCATTTGGGCGTCTTCGCTCTTGACCAAATAACCCAGAGCGCCAGCCGAAAGCGCTTCCCTCACAATGTTTGGTTCGGAATAAGTACTCATGAGTACGGTTTTGACGCCCGTGGTTTTCAAAGTAGAGATTTTCAAAGAAATCGGCAGGTTGTCTTTCAGGTCGAGATCGAGAAGCACGACATCCACGGGGAATTCGGGGTGCGTAAGTAGCTCTGGCCAAGTAGTCACGGCAGCCACCATTGAGATATCGTCGGCTGCGGAACGAATCCATTCTGTGAGAGCACCGAGTAACATCTTGTGGTCATCGACCAAGGCGAGCCGGATGGGCATCCGTTCAGTTTGTACCATTTGCACTCCTTTACCGGTCTTTCCTTTGATCAGCATGGTATTGCTCAGCAGGATTACTAACTAGACAATCAATTCTTACCGCAAGATTTGAAGTCGCGGCGGTGGTTTCGAATGTTCCGACTCGCGCGATTGCCGCCCAAATGGCAGGATCGACTTTGCTTCTTGGAATTCCTGTGGTCTTTATCTCGATTGGAACCTGGATTGTGTCCGGTCCGGAAGTTAGAGGTCCAGATGACGCCGGTCCCAAAGTCAGTCTCATGGTTGCTTTCTCTCGGGCTGTGTCGGTCAGCAACAACCAAACCGCTGAAAGTAAACCGTCTCGCTCTGTCGGGGTCATAAGTCCTGCGAGGCTACCAGGATCAGACAACGTAACTGAGTGGCCAAGGAGTTCTGATTCGCTAATGGCATGGTAGAGCCAAGTCTCTCTCCGGCCTTCGATGAGGTGTAGCCGCAATTCCGTCGCGAGAGAGGCTGCGGTCGAGGCCGTTTTCGGATCTAGCGGAAGCTTCGTGCGCCCGCTGGCAATTGATTCGAATAATTCTTCCGCGGCGAGGTCTAATCGGGCTAGTTCTTCTGAAGCCAGCATTCCGACTGCAAGCCGAGGGGCGAGGACATTGCTTTGGACTAATACCCTGTCCATCTCTCTCTGAACAATGCGCCTGAATTGAGCCAAGAACCACACAGAAAAAACCGCCGGCAAGATCACTTCAGCCAGCAGCAATAGTTGAGTTGGCGCTGTGGTCTCAACCAACGGTGTCGTGATGAACATCGAAACGGTGAAAATCAGTGTGAGGCCAAGGGCACTTGCGATCAACTCCCAGGCGGGGCGTAAGGTTACTGCGATCATCAGTGCGGCACTTGCGGCAACCGATGCCGTGGAGAACTCGCCCAGGTTTTTCAAGGGCCAAATCGCAATGAAGTCGAGCGCGACGACCGTCAGAATGCAAACAAGAAATGCGATGTACAACCAGCCCGGCATTTTCTCGCCAAGGTAGAAAATTGCAATTCCCACCGAAACGATTGAGACGATATACAGTAGCCAAGCAAAAATCACCCAGACGGGATTTGGGTAATCGGGGTAGTGAATTATTGCTAGAAGCATGCAAAACACCCCGGCGAAGCCCGCGATGATCCCGTAACCGATACCCAAGAAGTTCGTGCCAAGGCTTGCGCTACCCGCGCTCATTTTTCGCAATGCGCGAGCGGCGGGAGTCATCGACTTTGAGCGAGGCTTACCCTTTTTGCCAATCTCGACTCCGAGAGTGTTTTCGTCGACGGGTGTGTAGCTGTTCATCGTGGCACTTCCAGTACGACTGTGGTGCCAGCTCCCGGTGAAGAAAACAACCTCGCGGTGCCACCGATCTCGTCGAGTCTTGCGATCACTGACTCCTTTAGGCCCAGCCGGGCCGAATCAACGTCAGCAACCTGAAAGCCAACTCCTGAATCAGTCACTAGAGCTCTGACTGCAGTTTCGTCATTCGTTATTGTGACGTGGGCTTCTGTGACTCCTGAGTGCCTCCTGACGTTTTCGAGGCACTCGGCAAGTGCAAGCAAAAACGCGTCCAAGACTTCCGGCGGTAGGAGAACTTGGCCAGTGCCATGCCAATGAACTTCTAGGCCAATCCGATTAAAGCGGTGTTTTACAGACTCGAGCGTTGTGCCCAAGGTTTGCTCAATCGGCATCGTGATTGGTTGGGGGCTCTCTGTGTCAGAGTCCGCTTCAAGCGTTGGTTCGGCTCCCAGTCTCAATTGACGCAGCAAATTCGCATCGTCTGCAGCTTGGGCTTTTAGCGCCTCGGTCGTAACCCCTACTCCCGAATGCGCGAGCAGCGTTAGCGTCGCCAATACTGTGTCATGCAAGAGCCTCGCGCCTTGGCGCCTTTGAGCCTCGAGTTCGCTCGCTTGACGTTCAGCACGGTGTGCACTACCGATGCTTTGGATTCGTTCGGATGCTCGTGGGACGCTACTTGAAACCCAGAATCCGATTGTGGTAAACGTGACCCAGCCCAGAATCACCGAACCGATTGCGTGGGTGAAGAACTCTTGAGTGCCTTGAGCCAAGTACACCAAGCCGACAGAAATACTTGCGGCAACAACTAACACGACCCTCCGAGTCCAGCTAGACGTGAGAACCAATGCGAACCCGGCAATTGCACCACCAGCGAACGGGATCAGTGCCATTGCAAGCGCTCGATTATCTTGCGGAGAAATTGGCATTTGGACGATTGCCATCGCCCCGATACCGGCGGTAAGTCCGAGTAGCACCCAAAGCAACGAGCGTTCACCCGCAAGTCTGATGTAGCAAAACAATAGGAGGACCCCAAGTGTTGCTGCTGCTAGAAAACTAGTGGCATCCACGATTCCTGGGGTCGCGAGTACCAGAAAACTAGCGAGAGTGAGAATGATCCCAAGAAGCCTAGTGGTCCTATACAGAAGGCGGTCGCGCTCTTTGGCGATCAAGTCCATGCGGTCAATACTTACATGAGTTCACCCCCATTCGGGGGTACAACACTTCCCAAGTTGAACTTCGAAAGTCGAAGGTATTACGACGAAAGCAACCTATTGACGTGTTGCCCAACGGCTTCTTGCTCGATCAAGAACCCGTCATGTCCGAAATCTGATTCCAGAATCACAAAGGGTTCTGAAAGGAACTTAGAGTCGAGGTGCTGAGCAATTATTTGTTGATTGTGAATCGGGAACAGTCGGTCGCTAGATATTCCAAGAACGAGTGTCTTTGCGGTGATTCGTGAAAGTGCAGCTTGAATTCCGCCCCGCCCTCGGCCGACATCATGAGAACTCATGGCGTTTGACAAAACCAAGTAACTGTTTGCGTCAAAGCGCCTCGTGAACTTGTTCCCGTGAAAGTCGAGGTAACTTTCAACCGCGAACTTACCCTTGCCGCTTGAAGGATCAATGTCACTTTGCCAAGTTCGACCAAATCGCTCGTCCAACTCTGAACCAGAACGGTAACTGAGCAACGCGATCCGTCGAGCCAAAGCGAGCCCATTGTGTGGGCCATCTCCCTCGGTAGCGTCGTAGTAGTTGCCGCTATTGAAATTTGAATCAGAACGGATTGCTTCATTTTGGATTGAGTTCAACGCGATGCTGTCGGCATCGCTAAAAGCAGGGGAGGCGAGAATACCGGCTCGCTCAAGGCGTTCCGGAAACCCAATCGCCCACTCGAGCGCTTGCATTCCACCCATCGACCCGCCAATAACAGCCGCCCAACGCTCAATTCCGAGTGCGGTTGAGAACGCAGCCTGCACGCGAACCTGGTCTCGAATCGTAAGCGTCGGGAAGCGGGAACCCCATTCCTGACCATTCGGTGCAAGGCTGGCCGGGCCGGTAGAGCCTTGACATCCACCTAAAACATTCGGAGCAACAACGAACCATCGATCGGTATCAATCGGAGCACCGGACCCGATAATGCCTTCCCACCATCCACTCGTCGGGTGACCAGGACCGGCAGGACCGGTAACGTGACTGTCCCCGGTCAAAGCGTGAAGGATCAATACACAGTTGGTTGAGTCTTGGTTTTTCTTACCCCAAGTCTCAAACGCAATTCTTACGTTTGGAAGGCTTGAGCCATTTTCAAACTGTTGGCGACCGAGGTTTACAAATTGCCTATCACCTGGATTGTCACCGTCCCGCCAAGCACCACTCGCAGGAGGCTTGCCAAGTAGAGACCTGGCAACATCATCCGAGATGAAGCCAGACGGAATCGAATCCGCTGCTGTCTGCCAGTCCACCTAAATTTCCTCTGATCCCATATTGCAAAAATAGTTGGGCTGCCGCGACGGTGCGCGGCAGCCCAACCAAATGTTACGCCGCTGCTTTATGGGTGGCACGCGCTGCCGCGAGCCCAGCCTTCAAGTCGGCGATGATGTCGTCGATATTCTCTAGTCCGACTGACAACCGAACCAGTCCGGGGGTTACACCCGCGGTCAGTTGCTGCTCGGGGGTCAGTTGAGAATGAGTCGTCGAAGCAGGGTGAATGATGAGGCTGCGCACATCGCCAATGTTGGCCAAGTGGCTGAATAGGCTCACGCCGTCAACGAGAGCGCGGCCGGCGGGCACCCCACCCTTAAGCTCGAATGAAAGCACAGCGCCTGCTCCGCCCGGAACGTACTTCTGGCCGACTTGATACCAAGGGCTTGAAGGAAGTCCCGCGTAGTGGACGGTGTCGACGTCATCCTGCTTTTCGAGCCACTCGGCAACTGCCTGGGCATTTTGAACATGACGTTCGATTCGAAGGCTCAAAGTCTCAATCCCTTGAATCAACTGCCAGGCACTGTTAGGCGAAATGGCGGGTCCGAGGTCGCGAAGCAATTGCA
This sequence comes from Cryobacterium sp., assembly GCA_019639015.1. Classification (GTDB taxonomy): domain Bacteria; phylum Actinomycetota; class Actinomycetes; order Actinomycetales; family Microbacteriaceae; genus Terrimesophilobacter. The sequence continues at coordinate 58,170 of JAHBSS010000005.1, forward strand.
CTCGAGCTTTGATGATGTACGCGAGTGCGTCACCCAACACGGTCGTGTAGCTTGCGCCATGGTACGAAGCGTCTGGTTCGGTGAGCCCTGGGAACCGCGCGACATTCTTTGACCAGGCGAAACGACCACCGTCAACAATCGCTCCAGCGATCACAGTTCCGTGCCCGCCCAAGAACTTGGTTGCAGCATGAACCACGATGTCTGCTCCGTGCTCGAAGGGGCGTAGCAAGTAAGGAGTTGGGATGGTGTTGTCGACGATCAATGGAAGACCGGCGTCGTGTGCGACATCAGCAACCTTCTGAATATCAAGGATGTTGATTCTTGGGTTTCCAATTGACTCCGCGAAGAACAACTTGGTGTTTGGGCGAACAGCTCTGCGCCACTCCTCCGCGTCATCCTGGTTCTCTACGAAAGTGGTCTCAATTCCAAGCTTCGCAAGCGTGTACTTGAACAAGTTGTAGGTACCGCCGTAGATCGACGAGGAAGAAACGATGTGGTCACCCGCTCCGGCAATGTTCAACACCGAGAGGCTTACCGCTGACATTCCGGATGAAACCAATAGTGCCGCAGTCCCTCCCTCAAGAGCAGCAAGTCGCTCCTCGACTACAGCTTGAGTCGGGTTCTGAATGCGGGTATAGATGTTCCCAAACTCGGAGAGCGAGAACAACTTTTCTGCGTGCTCTGCGCTGTTGAACACATACGAGGTTGTTTGGTAGATCGGGGTGGCCCTCGAATTGGTTGTTGGGTCCGGTGCAGCACCGGAATGAATCTGCTTGGTCTCAAACTTCCAGTCGGTAGTCATTGAGTTCTCCTAAAGTCGTTTCGGGGTGCGAGTTCACTCCGGTCATTCGAGGTTAGAAACAGCCACAAGTAGCGTCAACGCGTGCCGAAACACAAGGTAACTTCCGCCGAAACATGGCGTAACAACTCCAGTAGCCCTCGATTGGAGATACCCAGTTAACTGGACGTGTCACCAAGTTTCGAGAATGCCAGTGCCGCGAGGTATGCGGCGGCATCG
>JAHBSS010000050.1 GCA_019639015.1 Cryobacterium sp.
GCACTTCTTCCTCACGAGTGTTGCGGATGTCGAAAAGCTCCTCGAATTCCGCGGCGACGTGAACCAAGCACTCGCTAGTCAAAACCTCAAGGCAAGCGTCAACGACGTAATTGTCAAAGCGGTTGCAACTGCGCTTCGCGAACATCCCGAGGCGAACGCGTCGTGGGTCGATGACGATGCTGGTCCCTATATTCTTCGGCACAAGCAAGTGAATGTTGGAATAGCGGTAGCCACCGAAGGCGGGCTACTCGTGCCGGTTATTCGGGATGCTGACAGCAAGTCGCTTGGGCAGATCGCGTCGGCTACGAACGACCTAGCCGAGAAAGCTCGGACCGGCAAACTCAGCATTGACGAGATGACTGGCGGAACCTTCAGTGTTTCAAACCTTGGCATGTTTGGTATCGACCAGTTCACGGCGATGCTCAACCCACCGGAGGCCGGCATCCTCGCGGTCGGCGCCGCGAGCCCTGTTCCGGTGGTGCGGAACGGCGCTCTAGTAGAAGTGCCGAAGCTCAAGGTCACGTTGACTGTCGACCATCGGGTGATGGATGGTGCGGTTGCCGCGGCTTTCCTGAAGGATCTCGTGGGTATTCTGGAGCAGCCGTTGCGGATGCTGCTCTGATCCTTTGCCGTTCTGGCGGTTCATTCCTCCCAGTCTTCGGTGCTGAATTCTTCGGTGCGGGCGAGTTTGGCGTGTAGTTTTTTCGCGAGGTGGGTGAAGGCGGTCATGATTTCTTCCCATGCTTGTCGGGTGGGTGCTGCGGAGGCGATGTGGATGCCGCGTAGTTGTCCGCTGTAGGATTCCGTGGCGATTAGTGCTGCGTCGTCTGCCCGCACATATTCGACGAATTCGTCCGCGGTGATCGATTCGGCGGTGACTGTTGAACCGTCGTAGGGTGCGAACCCGAGATTGTTCAACACGACAGCAACTTTCGCAGCATCCAGTTTCCGGGCACGTTCCATGTTTTCCGGGTTGGCTTTGCGGTGTGCCAGCATCAACTCGTCCCCGATCTCCTCGTCGGAGTCGTGTGTTTCGTTCTTGCTCTGCGTGGCCGGGAGAAACACCTGGATCGGAAGCGCCGGCCCCGGGTCCTGCAACCCGGACAGGATCGACACCCCGCTGCGCGCAGTCGCCGCCACCCGATCCCGGGTCGAGAACCCGAACACGAAACCAACAGACCCGAACTCGTCGGCCAGATAGCGAGGCTCAAACGATGCCGGATTCCCAGCCCGCCCCCCGCTGCTCCGGCCAATCGAGTATGAACTAAGGTCTGTCATTCCCTGGACATTGTCGTCATCACGGTTACGCACTTGGGTGCAATAGGTAGTCCACAATCCTTTCCGTTTCTCCACCACCCAGGCGACATCACGAAGATAGGTTCTTGCCACCTGAAACAGGTAGTGCATCAAAAACTCCGAAGCGTAAACCGATCGCGCAGAATCCGCACCACCGTCCTTCACCGTATATACACGCGGTATAGCGTCGACTGGCACTCCCGGGTAGTCGGCTGCCGAAAACCTCATATACCATTCCCACAAGGGCACGAGGCTCTCCACCGAAGCATCGAACTGACCCAGATCAACCCCGTCAGCCTCAAGCAGGCGGGCCAACTCGAACAACCGCACCGGACCATCCGCCTCAATACAGGCGCGATACCTTTCCGCGTCAGCCAAACTCAACTCACTAAACCTCACAACGCCTCCCCAGGAAAATGGTATCGATGAGTTCGGCGAGTGCCTATCCTTGACCACTGGAACAGCCGTTGCGGATGCTGCTCTGGATTTCAGGTTCGGGGGCCGCGCTCATTCGAGCGCTTCGCAATTCTTAGAGTTTGCCTAATTCTTCGGTAGAAATTTTTCACTTGTGCGCCAGAGAGTGAGGATTACTTAGCAAACTTTTTCATGAGTTGCTACCCGAAGGGAACTCCAATGTCGCAAGACGCAACCAATTTCATTGTCGGCCTCGTGTTCATAATTGTCGTCATCCTAGTCATCGTGCTGCTCGTGAGACGGTCAAATAAGAAAAAGCGCGGTCAAGTTTGGCAGGGCACAGTAACCGACAAGAAAGCAACCAGCTCAACTGACGAGGACGGCGAGGTTACCAATTTCTATCACCTGACGGTTGCAATTGACGGCGCCGAAAAGCCGAAGAAGCTCAGCGTGGATGAGGCGACCTTTAAGGCACTTGCAGTTGGCGATCGAATCGAAAAAAAGTTAGGTGACCTGCAGCCCAGCAAGGTTTAGAGTGCATCGCCCACATGTCGTTACACACTTTGCGAGGCTAACTTTGATCTGTGGCTGGATTGCTTGAGAGGCTTCTTTCTATTGTCAAGCGTCTGCCAGCTGGGGTATTTGCGTTTGTGATGGCGACAGGGATTGTCTCCTCAGCGATGAACCTCATTGACCAAGAGTTCATCTCCGACCTTCTCTTGATACTTGCGGTTACTGGTCTAGTCGTACTTTCGATTGCGTTGTTCGTGAAACTATTGCGTTTCCCGAGACTTGTAATCAAAGATTTCGCCGACCCCGACAGTACTTTCGGATTTTTCACTCTGGTTGCTGCATTGAATGTTGTCGGAGTGCGAACCTATTCGATCTCGCCCATGCTGACCCTAATTCTCGGCACGATTAGCTTGCCGATTTGGCTAATTCTCAACTACGGAATTACCGCCAGTCTTTTTCTTGGAAAACACGATCATCCGGTTTCTTCAAAGTTTGACGGCAGCTGGTTTCTATGGGTTGTCGGCACGCAATCGCTTGCAACTGCCTCTGCCGCTGTCGCCCAAGAGTCGCACTTGAACGTACTCGCGTCGATAGCTGTGGCGTTTTGGGGAATCGGCGTGATTCTTTACATAACGTTGGCTTCGCTAATCGTGCTTCACCTGTTTCGGATGAAATCGGAGCCTTCGAGAATCGGCCCCTCCTATTGGATCTTTATGGGCGCAACTGCAATCACGGTTCTTGCCGGCTCGCGCATTCTCGTACTTCCAAAGGGCGTTCCGATCCTGGAGGAGTCGGAAAGTTTTATCTCCGGACTGACCTTGACTCTTTGGGCATTTGGACTTTGGTGGGTGCCGATGCTTCTGATATTTGGTGTGTGGAGGCACGGAATCAAACGCTGGTCAACAAGTTTTGAAGGCGGATTCTGGAGCATAGTCTTTCCACTCGGCATGTTCGCTGTGGCGAGTATGCACTTTGGTTTAGAAATTCACCTGCCGATCGTCGTTCTACTTGGCGAAGTTTTTGCAATTGTTTCCGTAATGGTGTGGCTACTCGTGGTGTTGCTAATCCGGAACGTGTTCAATGTTCCCCGCAGACCGCGTCGACGACAGATTTTTCACGGAAGCACATAGTTACCATGCAACCCAACCGAAAGTAGTCTGGCTTCATGGCGACTGCGAAGTTAACTGACAATCAAGAGCGGGCAACTTATTCAGTGATCGAACGGTTGAGTACCGCCGTGCGGAAGCTCCCGCCGGGTGCGTTTGCGTTTGTTATGGCAACCGGAATTGTTGCGGCCGCATTCTCGCTTATTGGTCAGTCGACAATAACCTTGGTTCTTTTTGTGATCGCAGGGTTCGGGCTAGTAATTCTTCTTGTTGCTCTGGGTTGGCGAATTATTCGTCATTGGGATTTGGTTCACGCTGATTCGCGTAACCCAGCGATTGCGTTTGGATTTGCAACCATTGTGGCCGCATTGAATGTGGTTGGTGCGCTATTCCACTCCTTCGCACCGATCGTGACAATCATCTTGCTTTGTTTAAGTTTCCCGTTCTGGATTCTGCTCACCTACGGAATAGCCGCAGCCATGATGCTCGGCCCGCAGCACCACGGACCTCCGGCAGCCAAGGCGAACGGTAGCTGGTTTATTTGGGTTGTCGCCACGCAGTCGCTGTCAGTCGTCACCGGAATCATTGACCAGGGACTCGGATTCAACTTGCTTGGAGTCATTGCGGTTGGAATGTGGAGTATTGGCGTCATTCTTTACATCATCCTGACGGTCATAATCACTCTCAGACTCATGACCACAACTCAAGATGCGTTCGGAGTTCGACCAACCTATTGGGTTTATATGGGCGCTACCGCGATAACGGTATATGCGGGTTGGTCGATTTTGAGCCTCTTGGGCGACTTGCCAATCATGAAGGCGACGCACGACTTCATCTCTGGATTCACATTCATGCTCTGGGCATTTGGGCTTTGGTGGATTCCGATACTTGTGATCTTTGGAATCTGGCGACACGCGGTAAAGAAATACCCGATCCGATACGAAACTGAATTGTGGAGCATGGTGTTCCCGCTCGGAATGTTCTCCGTCGCGAGCATTCACATTGGTGAATTGCTTGGGCTACCAGTAGTGCACGACATGGGTGTCATTTGCACTTGGATAGCCGGAGTTACATGGTTCGTGGTGATGGTGCTAATGCTTTGGTCCGCCTCGCAGCCTTCTGCGGAGACAACTACCGAAAAAATTGCACAACGGCTCTAACCCCAAAATATTCAAAGTGCCGCAGTCCATTTCGTTGACGAATTCGCAGAATGTTGACGTTCGTTTCTGAAGGCTAGAATTGTGACGGCTCCCCGTGTGGCGTCATCCAGGCGAATTCCCCCAGGACGGAAACGTAGCAAGGGTAACCGGGCTCTGGCGGGTGCGCGGGGAGCCGCTCGATTAAACTTAAACTTGTGGCCCGCACAATCTATGTAACCTCCGCAGAAGGAGGCACGGGCAAGTCAACGATAGCGCTCGGCATCCTAGAAACCCTCGCCAGATCTACCGAGAGGGTCGGAGTATTTCGACCAATCGCACGGTCGACAACCGAACGGGATTATGTTCTCGAACTCATGCTCGCCCAGCTTGAAACCAACCTCAAATACGAGGAATGCGTCGGGGCAGATTATGAGCAAGTTCACAACAGCCCGGAAGCGGCGCTAGGGCAAATCGTTGAGCGTTTTCATGAGCTCGATGCCAAACTTGACGCGCTAGTCATCCTCGGCAGCGATTACACGGATGTCGGGTCGCCGACCGAATTGAGCTTCAACGCAAAGATCGCAGCCAACCTCGGCGCACCTGTAGTGCTAGTTGTCGGCGGTCGCGAGGGGGACCCAGTCAACGGTCGGGGCCCCGATGCGATAGCTCAGCTCGCAGAGATTGCCTCGGCGGAGCTTCGCCAAGAGCACGCAAGTTTACTCGCGATAGTCGCAAACCGCGTGGATAGTGAGCACCTGGCATCCGCGAGACTTGCGATCTCAAAAGCAGTACCAGATATTCCAGTCTGGGTTGTTCCGGAAGACCCCGTGCTCGTTGCGCCAACCATGCGAGCGATAATGCAAGCAACCGAAGGCAAACTGCTTCGGGGTGATGTTGAACTTCTTGACCGTGAAGCTCGCGGTGTCGTCATTGGTGCAATGGGCATGAACAACGTGCTGCCACGCCTAATTGAGGGATCGGTGGTAGTTGTTCCGGCAGACCGCACCGAAGTGTTACTAGCGGTTCTAATGGCCAATGAATCGGGAACGTTCCCATCGGTTGCTGGCGTGGTACTAAACGGCGGGTTTGAACTACCCGAACCGATAACGAGACTCATTGACGGAATCCGCACGACCTTACCGATAATTACGACCGATCTTGGCAGTTACGACACCGCGGTACGGATCACCAAGATTCGTCCGCGACTTGCTGCCGATTCGCAACGCAAGCTCGACACCGCTCGCGCACTTTTCGAAGCGAATGTGGATGCAAATGAACTACTGGCGTTGCTGGACATCAAGCGGCCACACATCCTCACACCGCTCATGTTTGAGTATTCGCTCATCGAACGTGCAAGGGCGAATCGCAAACATATTGTGTTGCCGGAGGGTGATGATGATCGGATACTTCGGGCAGCAGCAACCGTCATAAGTCGCGGCATTGCCGACCTCACGATCCTCGGAGAAGAAATCGAAGTGCGTTCGCGGGCGATCGGCCTAGGTCTTGACATCCAAAAAGCTCAAGTGCTCAGTTCGTTCGACGACGTTTTGAGACTGAAATTCTCTGAGGAGTACCACCGCCTTCGCGCTCACAAAGGCATAACCCTGGATCAAGCGCGTGACACGGTCACGGACTCTTCCTACTTTGGCACGCTCATGGTGCAACTTGGCATGGCTGATGGCATGGTTTCAGGTGCCGCCCACACGACCGCTCACACGATCCGGCCAGCGTTCGAAATCATCAAGACGAAAGAAGGCGTTTCAATCGTTTCAAGCGTGTTCTTCATGGCGCTCGCGGACCGAGTGCTCGTCTATGGCGACTGCGCGGTTATTCCCGACCCAACCGCGGAGCAACTTGCCGACATCGCAGTTTCGGCGGCAGCAACGGCAAGCCAATTCGGTATTGAGCCGCGAATTGCGATGCTTTCCTATTCGACTGGCGAATCGGGGGAGGGTGCGGATGTCGACAAAGTTCGAAAAGCAACCGCGCTTGTTCGGGGACGGCTTTCCGGAATTCCGGTTGACGGACCGATCCAGTACGACGCAGCGGCGGATGTCGCGGTCGCGAAAGCGAAACTGCCAGACTCGCAAGTTGACGGCACCGCGACCGTATTCATCTTCCCGGACTTGAACACCGGCAACAACACTTACAAAGCCGTACAGCGAAGCGCCGGAGCGCTCGCGATCGGGCCGGTCATGCAGGGGCTGCGCCTGCCAGTGAACGACCTTTCTCGAGGCGCAACGGTTGATGACGTCGTGAACACGATTGCGATTACCGCGATTCAAGCTCAAGCGGTTCGCTCGTGAACCGGGTCCTGGTAATCAATTCCGGGTCGTCTTCGCTCAAGTATCAGTTGATCGAGTTTCCTTCTGAGCGGACTTTGGCGTCTGGGTTGGTTGAGCGGATCGGCGAGGAGCGGGGGGTGGCGGATTACGCGGCGGCGTTTGCGGTGATGATTCGGGAGTTTGAAGCGCAGGGTATTGATGCTGGGGACGGACTTGTCGCGATTGGGCATCGGGTTGTGCACGGGGGAGAGAAGTTTGTGCAGCCAACCCTCGTGACCGGCGAGGTTGAGGCGCAAATTGAGGAACTGTTCGGGCTTGCTCCGCTGCACAATCCGGCAAACTTGCAAGGGATCCGTGCGGCCGCTCAAGCGTTTCCTCAAGTTCCCCAAGTGGCGGTCTTTGATACGGCATTTCACTCGACTTTGCCTGCTGCCGCACGTACTTACGCGATTGATTCCAAGCTCGCGGCGAAGTACGGCATTCGACGATTCGGTTTTCACGGGATTTCGTTCGAGTACGTTTCCCGTGAGGCGGCGAAGGCGCTCGGCAAACCCCTTGAAGACACTCGGCTTGTCATTTTGCACCTCGGCAACGGCGCTTCAGCTTGCGCGGTTTCTGGAGGTAGGTCTGTCGAAACTTCGATGGGGCTTACTCCTCTCGAAGGGCTAATGATGGGCACGCGCGGTGGTGACATCGACCCCGGAGTGCTCATCTATTTGCAACGAGAGGCGGGGATGGATGCCGACGCTCTCGACAGGCTCCTGAATCATGAAAGTGGGTTGCTCGGGCTCGGTGGGCACAACGACATCCGCGATGTCTTGGCAGCCGCCGACGCGGGCGACAAGCAAGCTGCGCTCGCGATCGAGGTTTATTGCCACCGCATTCGTGGTTACATCGGCTCCTACCTTGCTCAACTAGGCGGGGCCGACGCGATCGTATTCACGGCTGGAGTCGGCGAGCACAACGCGCTCGTCCGAAAGCTGTCGCTAAGCGGGTTAGCTGAACTTGGGATTTTGCTCGACGATAAAGCGAATGCGGCAGCTATTGGCGGGACTGCAGAGATTTCCACTCCTGAATCCAACATTGCCGTGCTCGTTATTCCAACCGATGAAGAACTCGAAATCGCTCGCCAGTCGATCGACCTTGCGGTTCAGGTGAATTAGCGAACTTGAGTTCGACGCCTCGTGCGAAGAAATATGAAGATTCCAATGGCGATCAGGCCCGCGCCAGTCAAGACCAGCGGCACTACTTCGATTCCAGTCGCGGCTAGAGTTCCGAATGGTTCTGCTCGGTAACCCCGCCAAATGCTCGGCGCATATCCAGCGGCGAGGGCAATCGGATATTGCACAAGTACATCTTGATCGCCGAGAGACCCGCGACCGGTCGATCGGGCGGTGAACGTCGATGGGGCCGCGCCCAAGAACTTAGCGGTAGTCAGTGACGGGTTCTGGCCGAATGCGTTATCACCAATCCAAGTCACCGAGGATGGGATCGAGACAGTTGTTAGCTGATTGCTTGAAAATGTGTAGTGCCCAATGCTGGTTACAGAGTTGCCCAAAGTCAGGCTTGAGATTGCGTTGGAGTTAAACGCCCAATCTCCAATTGTGATCACCGAGTCTGGGATTGTGACACTGGTTAGAGATCCGCCGTGGAAGGCGATCGTTCCAATCGTCTGGACCGAGTTTCCTAGAGTCAAAGAACTTAGGTTGTTGAAGTCGAATGCACCAGCGCCAATGTCGATCACCGAATCTGGAATGACAATTCCGGTGAGGAGATTGGTGTCAAACGCACGTGCACCGATCGACGTTACCGCGCCCGGGATTGTTAATGCAGTGAGCTTGTTGAAAAGGAAGGCTCCGATCCCAATTTGAGTAACAGTCGCCGGAATCGAAATCGTGCCCAATTGATTCGCTGAGAATGCGTAATCGGCAATGCTTGTGAGGGATGTCGAAATCGTGAGGCTAGAGATGCTGTTCTTTGAGAACACAGATGGGCCGAGAGCGGTGACGCTATTTGGGATGACAACGGTCGTCAACAAGTTGAAGGCGAAAGCTGAGTCCCCAATGCTCGTAATCGTGTTCGGGATAGTGACGGCGGTTAGACCCTTGTTGTTAAATGCATTGGTTCCGATGGCAGTGACGGTGTAGGTGTCCGGGCCGTCTACGAACGTCGAGGGAATTGTTGGGGCACCGCCGCCGCCAGTGGCATCGTAATCGGTTATCGTCGCGGTCAGCGCCGAAGTGTCGGTCGAGTACGTGTATCTGCCCTGAATAACGGTTGCTGCTTGAGCGGGACCAGCTGAGAGCACGAGCGAGGAAGCCACAAGCAATAACGATGAAACAACACTGACAGTGAATCGACGAGATCGCTTAAATGCTGCTTCCGAAGGCGCTGGTTCGAAGGGCATATTTGTCCATTCCGAAGTCGGGTGAGAGTGGAAGAATGCGCTAGTAGTTGAGAAACAATAGCACCCAAAGCGCGAAGATCATAGGCTCCAAGTACGATTGAAAAATGGCCACCGCACTCTACCGTCGATACCGGCCGGAGACTTTTTCCGAGTTGATCGGGCAGTCCCAGGTGACCGAACCACTAACGACCGCGCTTCGAACTAATCGGGTCAATCACGCGTACCTCTTCAGCGGTCCTCGTGGATGCGGCAAGACGACGAGCGCACGAATTCTCGCACGTTGCTTGAATTGCGTTGAAGGCCCAACCGACACTCCGTGCGGTAAGTGTGCAAGTTGCATCGAGCTCGCAAGAGACGGTGGCGGTTCCCTCGACGTTGTTGAAATCGACGCTGCAAGCCACAACGGAGTGGATGACGCCCGCGATTTGCGAGAACGTGCAATTTACGCGCCGGCACGGGATCGCTACAAGATTTTCATCCTCGATGAAGCCCACATGGTCACAAATCAAGGTTTCAACGCACTACTCAAAATCGTTGAAGAACCGCCAGAGCACATCAAATTCATTTTCGCCACGACCGAGCCCGAGAAGGTAATTGGAACGATTCGATCCAGAACCCACCATTACCCATTTCGACTTGTGCCACCGGCGCTACTTGGTGAGTACGTCCATGATTTGTGCAAGAGCGAAAACGTCGAGCTTGAATCGGGCGTAGTTTCGCTCGTGGTGCGAGCCGGTGGTGGATCTGTTCGAGACACCCTGTCGCTTCTTGATCAACTCATAGCCGGCTCCGAAGGAAAAGTTGTCAGTTATGAGCGCGCGGTTGCGTTGCTGGGGTACACCCATTCGGCGCTACTCGCTGAGGTCGTGGATTCTTTGATTCGGGCGGATGCGGCTGCTGCGTTCTTGGCGTTGGATCGAGTGATCGAATCTGGTCAAGACCCAAGACGGTTCGTCGAAGACTTGTTGCAGAGGTTGCGTGACCTGATCGTTGTTGCGGCATTCAACGCGGATCCTCGAGCGGTTACTGAAGCGTTCAAAGGGACGTCGGAAGAAGAAACGAATCAGCTTATTTCTGAAGCAACCGGTTTAGGTGTCGCCGAATTGAGTCGCATGGCTGATGTCGCCAGTGACGCTTTGGCGGAAATGGCCGGCGCGACATCCCCGAGATTGCAACTCGAACTAATGATTGCGCGAATGTTAGTCCCAGCAACGGATGACTCTTCTCGTGGCACAATCGCCAGAGTCGAGCGACTCGAACGTCGAATCGGAGTCAATATCCAGACGCCCGAGACTGCCGTCGACGACGCGAAAGAATCTTCACCGCAAACTGCCGTCAACGACGAGAGAACGCCGTCGTCAGGTCAAATAGCTTCAGAACCGTCGGATGTTCCCTTTGCACAACCGGCCGCATCCGTCTCGCTAAGGCAAGTTCAGGATTCGTGGGAAGAAATTTTGGACATCCTTGGAAAACAAAAGCGAACCGCTTGGGCTGTCGCCTATACAGCTAAACCAGTTGGTTTCAAAGATGGTGTCCTAGCGTTAGCGTTCCCGAGTGCAAATGACGTCGAAGCGTTTAAGAAGCCGCAAGGCGCCGAGCAAGGAGTAAGCGACCTACTTCGTGGAGCAATTGAGGCTGTCTTGGGAGTCAAGGTCAAATTCATTGCCAGATCTTTGTCAGAGTCATCGAACTCGATTGATCAGGTTGACGAGAGTGGGAGTTCCGACTCGTCAACTCCGAAT
>JAHBSS010000051.1 GCA_019639015.1 Cryobacterium sp.
CAACGGTTCAAAACATGATGCGAAGTATTTTAAAGCCGATTGTGTAGGCGGGTACGTATACAACCCGCCGTACAGTCCTCGAAACGACGATTCCCAGACTCCGGGACCGATGAACATCATCACTGCGCTTTCACAATCTGTGAACGCCGCCTTCATTTCGATGGCGGAACAACTCGACCTTTGTGATATCGCAAACGTCGCAAAATCGATGGGTGCCCACCGAGCTGACGGAAAACCACTAATCACAAGCCCAGCGGCAATCCTTGGAGTTAACGAAATCGCGCCACTCTCGATGGCTGCCGCTGCAGCTACAGTCGCCGGAAAAGGCATGTACTGCACACCGATCGCCGTGGATGACATCGTGGATGCAAACGGTAAGGACCTCGGCGGGCAAAATGCACATTGCCATCAGGCAATAACCGCTGACGTAGCGGCTGGTGTCGCATACGCGATGCAAGCTGTCATGAGAGGTGGTGGGCTTGGTGTCGCATCTAACCCGAATACTGGTGTTCCGCTAGCAGGTAAGACTGGTACGACAAGCGATTCTTGGCACACTTGGATGCTTTCTACGAGCACCACGACGTCTCTCGCGGTTTGGGTCGGGAACGTAAAGGGGCACCAAGCATTACGACAAATTCGTCTTGTTGGCGGCAACGGAGCGACTGCTCGACATCGGATCGCCAGAGCGATTCTCGCTTCACTTACAACCAAGTACGGGGGAACCGATTTCCCAACTCCTCCAGCGAACTTGCTTAGCGGAACTACGCTTGAGATTCCGGACATGTTGGGCAAGACTCCTGAGGATGCCAAGGCATTACTTGAGAGCTTGGGATTCGTGTACGTGGATGCCGGTCCAACTCCATCAGATGCCCCAATAGGAACTGTCGCATTGACCGATCCAGTTGCTGGCACAAAAGTCTCAAAGGGCTACCAAATCAACGTTTACACGAGCGATGGAACGCTTTACGTTGAGATGCCAAACGATCTGGTCGGAAAGTCCCCGAGTGACGCAAAGAATGAATTGCTCGGTCTCGGATTTGCGGCAGTCAACATTTCGATAAGTTGGGTACCGACCTTGAACCCTGGAGAGCTCTGCACGGTATTGAATACGAACCCGGCGGCCGGCGCAGGCACATCTAAGCAAGCAGCAGTGAACCTAACGGTAGGTTCGATTACTGCTGGGGTTGCTCCGCCGGGTTGTACACCTTGAGCGATGCAAGACGTTCGGGAGCAAAGCTTGCGCTAGCGACGCTTGGCACAGCGGCGTTGGTTGCTTTCGCGTGGGGATCATTGGTCGAGCGCAATCGCTTTCGAGTTCGCAAGGAAACGATTCCAATTTTGGACCCGGGTGCAACTCCGATTCGGATTCTTCACTTGTCCGATTTGCACATGGCACCTTGGCAACAAAGAAAGATCGATTGGCTGAACTCGCTCAGTTCTGAACAACCCGATTTGGTGATAGTTACCGGAGACAGCCTGGGTCATTCTGATGGTCTCCAAGGGCTCGTCGAGGCGTTGTCTTCATTTCGGGAGACTCCAGGGGTTTTTGTTCATGGTTCGAATGACTACTTTGCACCGCAATTTAAGAACCCATTTGGATACTTCTCTCGCAATTCGAACGAAATGCAAGCACCAGTAGAACTCGACACCGAAGCACTGGAACGATTCTTTGAGAACCTGGGCTGGGAGAATCTGAATAACACTGCCTTGGGGATGGAACTACAAAACTCCAGGCTTGAACTCGCGGGAACCGATGACGCCCACTTGGACAGAGACAGGTTGGATACTCTGCCAACTGCATTGGAGAGCCTTCGTGAGGAATTGGGTTGGTATGAAGACCATTCGGGTCCGACGCCCATCACTATCGGGGTAACCCACGCTCCCTACCAGCGAGTATTGAACGCGTTCGTGACAAACGGTGCAGATGTAATTTTCGCGGGACACACGCACGGCGGGCAAGTGCAGGTTCCAGGAATTGGTGCTTTAGTAACCAATTGCGATCTACCGAGATCAATGGCCAGCGGGCTCCACTTGTGGAGGCACGCGCAAAACGCCGCGTTTCTTGAGGTTTCCGCCGGTGTTGGCACTTCGATTTTCGCGCCTGTTCGATTTTCATGCCAGCCAGAGGCAGTGCTCGTGACTCTCACTGGGGATGATTTCGGCTATTCTTGATGAGGTTCGGTCCGGCGCTTGCCGGTCATCGGGGTGTGGCGCAGTTTGGTAGCGCGCTTCGTTCGGGACGAAGAGGTCGTGGGTTCAAATCCCGCTACCCCGACGAGAGAGGATCAATGCGAGCTTGCTCGCAATTGGTCCGAACGAGGAGAGGGTTGAGCGCAACGCGCGAACACCCCGACGATGAGGATGATTGAACGCTTGCGTTCAGATCAGCCGAAGAGGAAGGGGTTGAGCGCAAAGCGCGAACACCCCGACGAGAGATTGCTTAAGCGAAATCGGCATCCGGTGCTGAGTTGTATGCAGTCGCAAGAGGTTCGACAAGAACGCGCCTTGAACGATTAAAAACCCCACCGCTTTCCTTCAGGTAGCAAGCGCCACAAAGCGATTCGTAGACGACCTCTACCCCGTCCTCGATCGCTACCTGGTCTCCATCGAACACGAACACACCATCCACTTTGCGAGTGTTGAACACCGCCTTCTTTCCGCAACGGCAAATTGTCTTCAATTCCTCAAGGGAGTGTGAAATCTCGAGCAGGCGCCTACTGCCTGGAAATGCAACGGTTTGGAAGTCTGTTCTGATCCCATACGCGAGCACGGGAATGTTTTCGATAATTGCAATTCGTAGCAAGTCATCAACTTGGGATTCTGTCAAGAATTGAGCCTCATCCACGAGCAAACAACTCAATGGCTTTCCAGTTCGAAGCTCCAACGCGTTTCGCTCTCGGTTGAACACTTCAAAGAAGCTCTCGTCATGTCCAACAACGAAATCAACTGGACGGGTCACACCGAGCCGGGAAACGATGTCCGTATTGCCTTTTGTGTCGATAAGCGGCTTGGCCAAAAGTACTTGTTGTCCGCGCTCTTCGTAGTTGAATGCGGCCTGAAGTAAGTTTGTGCTCTTGCCGCTATTCATTGCACCGTAGCGAAAGTAAAGTTTGGCCACTATTCCAAATACCCATCTTCTGCCGCCCGAAGCAACAGATCCGTTTTTCGACTCGCGGACCGTCCAACTCGCGAATACTTTTGTCGTACTCGCCGCAAGAAGGTCTTCGCGGTTTCGTAATGCACATCCATTCTTTCAGCCACTTCGGAAGTTGAGAGGCCCGACACATACAGCTTCAGAGCTGTAATCTCGCTTTCGCTTAGCTTCACGCGCTCGACTTGCCTCGCACCGATGGGTAAGGGACGCCAATTTGGCTCACTGGCCGCTTGCGTTTCGTGCCCCATGAGACGGCGGGCCTCCTGCATTACGTCCGCAATCGGAAGCACTTTGCTTAAGAATGAGATGGCTCCCGCATTCAGAGAGCGCTCACGGGCGACGCTTGTGTCAAGTCCGCTAATTATCACGACCTTTGCTCCAGCGGCTCGACACGTGCGAATGCGAGCTTCGATTGAAACCGGCTCATTGAGTTGAAAATCCATCAGTATTAGGTCGGTCGGAAAGTTCTGATCTTGCACCAAGTCCAGCCAAGTGTTTGCCACTACCGCGAGATCAAAGTCGGGTGCGTTCGCATTTACCCAAGTCGCGAAACTATCCAATAGCAACTCGTGATCATCCAGGATCGCGAGCCTAATTTTGCGTGACGTCAGACCAGGCTCAACGGCGCTAGTAGTTTCGGCGGTCTCGCTTGGCATAACCGAATCCTATTAGTAGCCCATTTGAGTTCGATTGAGAAGTGACGTCGGAGAACAGCACCCGCATAACGGCAAGGTACGGCGCCAACCGACCTTTGGAAATTGGATCAGGGTTGCTGAAGTGAGCTCTGATTGTACCAATGCAGTTCCCTTCGGAAGTTGCCAACTCGATTCTTAGTGAACCAGGCTTGAATGCGGGTTCGGAAAGTATCTCCCAAATCATCGCCCGAATTGCGGTGCGCTGATCAGTCGTCATGAAGGATGCTGCACTTTGCGGATCAGCCACCGCAAGCTTCAACCTTGAAGGTTCTACACCGTCATCGGATGCCGCGACTTCAAGCCAGGTACGATCCGACTCAGTTACCATGATTTCGCGAATCGAGTTTGAAATTCGAAGAGCCCTAGACCGATCTTCCGGACCAATTGTTCCGCTCCTAATTACTTCGTTGAGAAACGGGAAGGCCTCAACTTCCAGAATTTGTAATCTGTCTTTGCGGACGCTGCGACTTAGCCCAGCTTGAACTTTCGCCAGATTCTCGTCTCTCAACCGAATTACCTGACTTCGCCAACGTTCTTGCGCCTCAACCAATTGACCAGAAAACTTCGCCGAGGCGAGTGCAAACGCGACACACGGCGCCATCGCCGTCAAAGTGTATACGGCGAGCGGAGTGTGCACAGTTGCGCGCTCGGCTTCTATCAATGCTATGAAGCCTATGAATACGCCTGAAACGGATCCCAGCGCTGCGATTTCGATCGCTGGCCGATATGGACCAAGCGCCAAGAGGAGAACCCCCAAAAACACCGACCCAGCGTCGGAAACTCCAACACCTGCGTGCCAATTTTGCCAAAAGACGAGAATTACCACCGAAGCCAAGACGGATAAGTGAATCATATAGTGCGTTCCTTGGCGAAACGGCGAGAATTTCTGACTTGATCCGACGATTACAAAAATTGAGGCGGCTGCCGCTACGAGCACCGAAACCAGCAGAGTTCCTTCACTCCACTGCCCTTGGTACAACTTGAGTATCGAGATCAGAAAGTACCCGAATCCACCGGAAGCAAGCAATAGAACCAGAATCCGATCTCCAAGAGCGGCAATTGGATCAAGTCGTTGCAGAGTGGATTCGGCGTCATGAATAGGGGTTCTTGAATTCAAGTTTCACCGCCTCGAGGTTCGTCATCCCGAGAACGTTTTGCAATGACCGGTTTCTTGCTCTGAATTGGGAGAGTCAACAGAATCGACGTGCCCTCCCCGGGCAACGACCAGACTCTCGCGACACCGTCGACGGCTTGAATTCGTTTGATGACCGAGGCCCGAAGTCCTAGCCGATCTCCGCCATTCTCGGCTACGTTGAATCCGTTTCCTTCGTCAGAAACCATTACCGAAATCTCGGTGGGCGAAGCAAACGCACTGACCTCAGCGCGGGTTGTTCCTGAATGTCGCAGCACATTGACTAGGCACTGTTTGACTGCAAGGCCAAGTGCGGTGGCACATTCATGATCAAGTCTTAAACACGCAGACATGTCCCCAGTTATTTCAATATCGAGGCCCATCGCGGCGGCATCACGAATTGCTAGAGCTAATGGGCTACTTCGCCAATCGAGGGGCTTGTGTGCATCGATTCCCGAATCAAGATCCAAGAGCCAATCATCGCTTGTCATTGCATCAAGATCTCGTCTCAATTCCTCTCGTAGTCCCGGATCCACAATTTCGGACTTCCAATTCGCAATCACTGCGAGATGATTTAGCACCGTGTCGTGCATAATTGCAGCCGACTTGAGTTCAAGCGCCGAACGTAACTGCGCCATTTGAACTTCATTTGCGGCTCGCTGAAGGCTCGGTTGGGCTAGATGATGCAGCCGATTTACGTGACTAAGCAGTGGTACAACGAGCACGGTCCCGATGAACGCTGCGAGCGTGACAAGTGCTGGCGTAAGGGAGACACCGACAACCAAGTTGCCAAGAAGTATTGCACCTCCGCCGACCAAAAATCCAATAACCGTCCAAGCCAATAAAGACAAGAGTCCACGGGGTGGCCCGGCAACCATTAGGACTGAAATTGCAGTGCAACTCAGGACTGTGTTCGTTCCAATTTGTAAGTCTTGGTCAAACCTTGAGAGCACCAAGCCCGAAGCAAAAGTTCCTAGGCCCCCGACAACTACATAAAAGATGGACCACAGAATCGATTCGTCCCGATCTGACACAAACAGCAGAACGAGCCCAGGCAATATCAGAATTGCGGCTGGCCAAATTGCCCACTGTGTGTCTGCTGCCTGCATTACGAGCACCGTAACTAGCGCAATTCCAAGCAGTGTGGCCGCAAATGTGTGCTGTGCTGCGACGAATGCTCGCCGAATAACATTCGGTGCTAGGTGAGACGGAAGACCAAGAGTCACTTGGGTTCCTAATACTGGTAGCTTGACGTATCAATCGCGGACATCCTCGTGAACCTTCCCCCCGGATTCACTTAAATTGTCTACCGCAAATCGAAATTACGCATTAGTTCTGCCCACAAATGGGGTCAAGCTATCGCTAGTTCTTTCGAAGTCGAGCTCAACGTGTTTTTCGTCAATTCGGCGGAATCGGAAATCGATCTACCAAAACTTGGAATCATCTTCTTCATCGTCGACTCCCAACCTTTGGCTTTGTCAGGAAAGCAATGTGCCAGCAGATCGAGCATGATCGGAACTGCAGTTGAGGCTCCAGGGGACGCACCGAGTAGTCCAGCGATTGAACCATCCGCAGAGCAGACCAACTCGGTGCCAAACTGCAAGACCCCGCCTCGCTTTGGATCCTTCTTAATGACTTGAACTCTTTGACCAGCGGTAATTTGGCGCCAATCTTTTGGATCGGCGTCTGGAAAGAATTCTTGAAGCGCACTGAACTTCTTGCGCTTTGTGGCCAGAACCTGAGTGATCAAATACCAAACCAAGTCCAAATTGTCTTTCGCGACGGCAAGCATTGGAATGATGTTGCCGAACCGGATCGAGAACGGTAAATCGAACCAGGTTCCCCGTTGCAGAAACTTAGGTGTGAAACCCGCGTACGGTCCAAACATGAGGCTAGCTTTGCCGTCAATAATTCGCGTGTCTAAATGCGGAACCGACATCGGAGGAGCTCCGACCGATGCCTTACCGTAAATCTTCGCATGATGCTTCGCAGCTAGCGCCAGGTCATCGGTCCGCAAGAATTTGCCTGACACCGGAAAGCCTCCGTAACCCTTCGCCTCGGCAATCCCAGACTTCTGAAGTAGTTGTAACGCACCGCCACCTGCGCCGACAAACACGAACTTCGCGCGAACCCTAGACCTTGAACCACCGATTGTCCGTTTCAGCTTTAGCTCCCAGGACTCTTCTGGGCTTCGGCGAAGCCCCACAACTTTCTCATCGGTACTCAAATCCACGCCATTGGCTTCGAGGTGGGCGAAAAGTTCTCGCGTAAGTGAACCAAAGTCAACGTCGGTGCCACCAACGAATCGCGTAGCAGCGATCTTCTGATTCTTCTGACGGCCGGGTAGCAATAGCGGTGCCCACTGGTAGATGACCTTTGGGTCTTCGCTGTACTCCATGCCGACGAACAAAGGATGTTTACTCAGGGCTTCAAACCGGCGCTTCAAAAACTTGACGTTGTCTTCTCCCCAAACGAAACTCATGTGCGGTACTGGGTTGATGAAACTCTTGGGGTCCGGAAGCACCTTCTTGCCAACAAGATAAGACCAGAATTGTCTCGTGATTTGGAACTGCTCGTTGATTTTCACGGCACTCGAAATATCAACCGAGCCGTCAGGCTGCTCCTTTGTGTAGTTGAGTTCGCACAAAGCGGAGTGACCAGTTCCCGCGTTGTTCCAAGGATTTGAACTCTCTAGCGCAACTTCGGGGAGAGCCTCAAATACGCGGATCCGCCATTTCGGTTCGAGCTCTTTTAGAAGTGTTCCCAGTGTTGCACTCATGATGCCGCCGCCGATTAAAGCAACATCCACCGTTGCAGATTGATTCACGGTTTAAGTCTATCCACCGCAAGGTAGCCCCGCGTTTGGCGCCAGATCGAAGGGAGACGGTTAGTTGGTTGCGTTTATCAGTACACGCTTTGCGACGAGTTCGGCAAGCTGAACCGCGTTAAGTGCTGCACCTTTTCTCAAATTGTCGTTGCTTATGAAGAACGCGAGACCCTTACCTGCTGGAACCCCTTCATCTTGTCTGATCCGGCCGACAAAACTCGGGTCCTTGCCAGCGGCCAATAGCGGAGTTGGAATGTCGGTCAGACTCACGCCTTCTGCCTCAGAGAGTAATTCACGGGCGCGCTCTGGCGAGATTTCGCGATCAAACTCAGCATTGATTGAAAGTGAGTGACCGGTGAGCACAGGAACACGTACGCAAAGCCCACTCACCAAGAGATTTGGAAGATCCAGAATCTTGCGACTTTCGTTGCGCAGCTTCTTTTCCTCGTCGGTTTCCCCGAGGCCGTCATCGACCATGTTTCCAGCAAATGGAATCACATCAAACGCAATGGGTCTTGGGAACACTTTCGCTTCTGGAAACACAACGGACTCACCGTCGTGAACAAGTTGCGCCGGGTCTTGCGATAGGGCGGTTTCTGCTTGGCTGATTAGTTCTTCTCCGCCGGCTAGCCCAGCCCCTGAAACAGCTTGATAGGTGCTAACAATTAACCGCTTGAGGCCGGCCTCTTCGTGTAGAACTTTCAGGACAGGCATTGCCGCCATCGTTGTGCAGTTTGGGTTTGCGATGATTCCTTTCGGCACCTGATTCAAGTGTTCCGGGTTTACTTCGCTAACAACTAGCGGCACATCTGGATCCATGCGCCAAGCAGATGAATTATCGATCACCGTTACGCCCGCTTCTGCGAATCTCGGAGCTTGTGCTCTGGATGTTGTTGCGCCAGCAGAAAATATCGCAACATCCAGACCGGTCGGATCTGCAGTTGCTGCATCTTCAACTACAACTTGTTGGCCCTTCCAGGGCAAGGTGGTTCCGGCAGAGCGAGCGGAGGCGAAGTAGCGTATTTCTCGCACTGGAAATTCGCGCTCTTCCAGCAACTTTCGAACGACCGCGCCTACTTGTCCAGTTGCGCCAACAACACCAATTGCGATTCCCGTCATCTTCCCGTCCCAGCGTGTACGACTGCTAATTCATCTCCATCTAACCCGAACGCAGTGTGAATTGCCCGAGCCGCTGTTTTTGCAAACTCCGCCCTCGTGACAACGGAGATGCGAATTTCACTCGTGGAGATCATCTCAATGTTCACGCCCGCCTCGAAAAGTGCCGTGAACAACTTCGCCGAGATTCCAGAACTAGTTCTCATGCCGGCACCGACGAGAGCGATCTTCGCAATTTCTCCGTCAAACAATAACGACTCAAATCCGATTTGGTCCTGCTTGGCCAACAGTGCACTCATTACCTTCTCGCCGTCCGCTTTTGGAAGAGTGAAGGAAATGTCTGTGAGCCCGGTCTCAACAGTCGAAACGTTTTGCACGATCATGTCAATATTTGTCTCAGTGTCGGCGACATGGGTGAATATCTCGGCCGCCTTGCCGGGAACGTCTGGCACTCCAACTACCGTTATCTTTCCTTCGCTGAGATCCACAGCGACTCCGGAAATCATTGCTTCTTCCATGTTCCCCTCACCATCGTCGTTAATAACAAGAGTGCCTTCATTCGAATTGAAGGATGACCGCACGTGTATCGTGACTCCGTGACGCCTGGCATATTCCACGGCGCGAATATAAAGGACTTTCGCGCCTGCCGCGGCAAGTTCGAGCATTTCTTCACTCGTAATGACCGAAAGCTTCTTCGCTGAAGGTACGATTCTCGGGTCGGCGGTGTAGACACCATCAACGTCCGTGTAGATTTCACAAACCTCGGCGCCGAGCGCTGCGGCAAGTGCAACTGCTGTCGTGTCGGAGCCGCCGCGGCCAAGTGTTGTTATGTCGCCGGTACCGCGATTAAATCCTTGAAACCCAGCAACGATAGCGATTGCTCCGGAATCGATCGCCTCACGAATCCGCGTTGGATTGACCTCAACAATTCGTGCACTTCCATGTCGAGCATCCGTGGCCATTCCAGCTTGGCTACCCGTGTACGAACGAGCTTCAAATCCAAGTTCTCGAATCGCCATCGCCAAGAGCGACATCGAGATCCGCTCTCCTGCGGTCAACAGCATGTCAAGTTCGCGGCCAGCGGGTAGCGGCACTACTTGTTTGGCCAAGTCCACTAGTTCGTCAGTTGTAT
Source organism: Cryobacterium sp. (assembly GCA_019639015.1). Lineage (GTDB taxonomy): Bacteria > Actinomycetota > Actinomycetes > Actinomycetales > Microbacteriaceae > Terrimesophilobacter. The sequence continues at coordinate 10,057 of JAHBSS010000051.1, forward strand.
CGCCCATAGCTGACACCACCACTACGACTTCATTGCCGGCTTTATGGGTGTCAACAATTCGTTGCGCTACTCTACGGATGCTCGGCGCATCGGCAACGGAAGAGCCCCCGTATTTCTGCACGATAAGGGCCATGATTCTCCGGGGGCGATAGTTGTCGGAATATGAATTCTACCCGCCTTCAAAGTTGTACTACGCGCCGCCCTTCGAACGCCCGACCAAGTGTTACTTCATCCGCGTATTCGAGATCGCCACCTACCGGTAATCCCAATGCGAGTCTGGTTATTTTTAGATTTGGTTGCGCCAACAGTCGACTCAAATATGTTGCCGTGGCTTCGCCTTCCAAGCTGGGATTGGTTGCGAGTATTACTTCAGAAATCGTGGAATCGGCAAGTCGTTGTACCAATTGCTTTATTCGTAAATCGTCTACACCTTTGCCCGCCATGGGGTTGATTGCCCCCTCGAGAACGTGATACAACCCCTTGAACTCCCGTGTGCGTTCAATAGCTGCGACATCCTTCGCCTCTTCTACTACGCAAATAATCGACTGATTACGCCGCGGATCTCTACAGACGATGCAACGCTCCTGGTCGGTCACATTCCCGCATACTTCACAAAATCGCGCCTTTTCACGCACTTCGGATAGCACTTGCGCCAATCGCGATACATCGAAGGATCTTGTTTGCAAAATGTGAAACGCGATCCTTTGCGCTGATTTGGGACCGATCCCTGGGAGTCTTCCCAATTCGTCGATGAGGTCTTGAACAATCCCTTCGTACACTTGCTAACT
>JAHBSS010000052.1 GCA_019639015.1 Cryobacterium sp.
GCTCCCGCTCCGTGTAAAGCTCAGGCGCTTCGTGCCAAGCCGCAACCAAATCGACCTGCCGCTGCGTAGCGCCGGCTTCGCGCGCCTCGGCAACGTGCATATCGAGGCACCAAGCGCAATGGTTGATTTGGGAAGCTCGGATGTCGACTAGCGCCACCAACTTCTTGTCCAGTCCCCCATTGTTCACATACTTTTGCAACGCCAAAACCGCCGTGTACGCGGCCGGATCGACATCCTTTATCGACATTCTTTGCGCCGACATTTTCCAATCAACTCCTTCAGGTTTCCCCTAGTTTCGATGCTACGCCGAGGACGCGCGGAAAACTGAACGAGGCTCGATTTCATTGTGTTCGGCTCACCGAGAGATATGGTCACCGCGCAGCCGAGGTAACGATTCGCTCGACGGCCTCACGAAGGAACGGAGCCGGATCGTAGTGCGGTAGGGCGCCGCTGCCAGCCCTACCGTTAAGCCTCGACCACGCTTCATTGAGGCTTGCGCCACGGTGGCGCACGGCGTAAAGTGCGGCGGCTGCCGATGTGCGGGATCTCGCTTCGGCACAGTGAACGAACACTTGCTTTCCTTGTTTGCGAAGCAGAGCAATCACATCCCCCGCTTCGGTGAGCGTGAAGTCCAAGTTGTTGTTTTCGCCTGCCGTGTCGACTAGCCAGACTCGAACTGACTGGATTCCGGCGGGAATTTCTTTAGTACCGAGCCGGCTAAGCGATACGACTGCGCCAACTGACTCGGGCAAGTGCGAGAGGGATGACTGGGAGCCGAGCCAAACGCCGGCATCAAACGGATGCTGCACCGGCTCAGTGCGCCGCCAACTCGGGTTGAGCATACTCGTCGCCGAGGGCCACCCCTGTTTGTCGGGTTTGCCTCCGCGAACAGCAAGCGCCGCGAGCCGAACGAGCGCGTTCACGTCGAGACCCGGATACCCGTGCACGGGAAGTTGTAGCGAAAGTGGGATGCCGCTCAGCCCGAACTTTGCCCCAGCGAGATTCCCGGCGATAGCCGCGACGGTGTCGGTATCGCCACCACCGCGAATCGCCCGATAAACCGCATCCTCAAAGGACTCCGCACCCGCCACAGCCGAAAGCGCCGCCTTGAAAGCCTGGACGACCCATCCGTTGCCGTTCATGAAGTCGCGCGGGTGAGCATCCGGAGCTATTGCTTCGTTGATGTAGCCACTCCACCTCTCGCGCCGCTGCCCTTCTGGCACGAAGTGCAACCCGCGCCGAACGTCGATTTCGCCAGTCAAGATCGCGTGTTCAATTGCGAGCGACCAGAGCACGCAAGCGTCAACATTGTCTGACTCCCAGTGGGTGAGTTGCGCAATCTGGCCGGCTGCCAATGCTGTCTTTTCGGATGCTGGCTCGTTGCTTGCAGACTCGCTGCGTGCCGGCTCGCTGCTTGCCGAAAGCGCGATGCCGATCAGACCAATTGGCCCCGTGCGCATGAGGGAACCGTTTCCGGCGCTCTTGCCCGCCTGTTCGTGCTGCCTCTCGGATGCCTGAAGTGCGATCTCATTCAAAACGGCGCCTTCAGCGTGAGCCATTTGAGCCTCGATCGCACGAAGCACAGCACGAGTTTGATTACCGACATCCTTCGCCGAGTGCGACCAGGTGATCCATTCTTTCAAAATCGCCGTTTGACCTGCAGGTTCGAGAACGCTCGTGCCTGCGCCAAGTTCACCCGCTGCCTGTCTCAGGATCGGGATCGACATTTCGGTGTCATCCGTCCACTCGCCAACACCGTGACCGAAGTGGCCTCTTCCGAATTGCGGTATGAAATCGTCTGGATGTGCCGGGCCGAACTCGTATTGTGCGCCGAGCGCGTCACCGATTGCCCCGCCGACGATTGCGCCGACCGCGCGATCCATTTGTCTTGCTTCGAGATTCATCAGTTCCCCTCCTCTATCTTGCTCACTCCGACAACGATGTAGTTCCCGTTGACCTCATCCCACTCACCGTCGACCCAATCGTTCTTGCAGTGATCGCAAAGCAGCATTTCGGTTTCACCGGCTTTCGGGTAAGGCCCGGGGAACCACACAGTCACGCTCCACTGCACCTTCTCGTGCTTGACCTCGAGAGGCAGGTCGCAAACCATGCACTCGCACTCGTGGCTCGCACTCGTCGAGTTCGAGAGCGCAGCCTCCAGTCGGCGCAAGTATTCCCAGACCGCGGCGTTGTCGGAACCTTCCTCGATTTTCGGTACCGGGATGTCGTTGAGCACCCTTTGTAGTTCTGCGTTCGATGTCATTTTTCTACTCCTTTACTTTCTTGCTCTTGCCTTTTGGTCGGAACGACGATTCATCCGCGAAAAATTCGGGATGCTCCGTTGCGGCCTTGTCGATCACTTCTTTGAACATCCGTTCTTGATCGCTTTCACTAGCGATGAGGTCGCCGTGGAAGGGTGGCACTCCGTCGTGCGCGCCTTTGCCGATGTGCCGTGGCGAGGCGTGAAACATGTCATCGACGAACAGTTCACCCGCTTCAACCCAGTAGCCAGCCGAAAGATTGAAGCCCCAATACAGCGAGCGCGGGCCGGTGTAATTCCCCCACATGTGCTCGTCATCGCCCTCGAAGTCCACGACGTAGTAGTAATCAAAACTGCCGTAAAGCTCTTTCCCTTTGTAATAACCCGGCTGAACCATTGCTACACTCCCCTTCTTTGTCGCTGCACTCGCCCTCTTTGAAAACTGCTTCATCTTTTACTCGCTTCCCGTCTAATTCGCTTACAAATCGAGTATGACACAACCCGACGACATTAGGCGTGTTTCCGCCTAAACTGTTCTCATGGCTTCCAGCGATTCCAAGTACCGCGATTCCTCCGGAAAACGCTTGGAGGACTATCCGCGACCTTCGGTTGCAGTAGACACCGCAGTCTTGACGGTCGACGGCGGCGAATTGAAGGTGTTATTGACTATCAAGGACAGCGCGGCGACTACTCCCGCTCACGATTGGCAACTCCCCGGAACTTTCCTGCACGTGGGCGAAACCCTGGCGGATGCGGTCAGGCGCTCCCTCGAAGATCGAACCGGCATCCGCAATCTCGATCCGGTTCAATTACACGTTTTCGACGATCCGAAGCGCGACGACCGTGGCCGGGTGCTTTCAGTCGCGCATCTCGCCGCAACTCGAGTCGACCGCCTACACCTAAACGAGCACTCGAAGCTTTTTCCGGTGAACAACGTGCCGCACCTCAAATATGACCACTCCAAGATTGTCGCCTTTGCTGTCGACACCATTCGCGGGCGCTACCACAACACCCCGGATCCGCTCGACCTACTCCCCGACCCGATCATCGGAGAACCGAAACACTCTTTCGTCATGAGAGATTTACGAATGTTGCACGACGCAATCGCCGATAAGAAGCAAAACCCCGATGTCTTCCGCCGCACCATGATCGACCACCTTAAACCAACCGGCCAATGGCGCAAAGGCGCACGCGGCAAACCCGCGGAGTTATACGTGCGGGGGTGACCGCAACCTTCCTGGAATCTCAAGTTTGGGACTGGGAACTATTCGGCGAATTTTGTGTCGATCTCTTTGTTCGCTACAAACCCCAGATTTTTCCGCCCTCTACCTTCCGGCTACTAAACCGCACATCGTCGGCGCTGAACGTTGGCGCTCCTTGGGCTTCTTTCATGGTGCGATATTCCTTCGCGGTGGTGCCGGCGGCCTCGAGTTCGCGGGCTCGGTCGGCGTAACCGAAACCGTCGGGGATGCCGCCGGACTCGAGTTTGCGCACTCGCTGCTCACGGAGAATCGAATTTGGTAGCACGAAACCTTGCGGTTCGTATTGGTACAGGTTCCAACACCAAGCGATCGCATTCGCCCGGGTGAACCCGACCCAATCACCTTCCGCAATAATCTCGTCTGCATCCGTGGCAGCGTAGGCGGATGCCGTTGCCTCGCGACCTCTCTGCTCGCGAGCGCGCGCGGCGTCTTCAATTTGCGAAGCGACATCCTTTTCGGCGCGATCGAGCGCGGCGACGACCCCGTCTAGTGTTTTCTGCACGGTCTGGCCGCCATCAGATGAGACAGCAAAAAGTACCGGGATGTGCGAGTTCAGCACACCCAATTTCGCATCCAGGGCGCGCTCATCGTTGACGCTGTTGAAAGCGGGATCGAACGCGCTGAGCCCGAGGCGTTGCCACCACTCAAGCTCGCGAGGTGCGCCGGTTTCGGTGGACGCACGACCGTTGACCGCTGGATCAAATGCCGAGCCAGATGAATTTGCCTTCTTGGGCATGGGGATTGACCCCTCTCCGGGGTTCCCCCCATCGACTCTTGCACCACGATTTGCCGTGTGCCCGTTCTTCCCCTGGGACACCCGGAATCGATGGATTCGGGTTGTCGCGCGCCCGGCCAGGTACCTACGGACGCAACTCTTGAACGTGATTACATGATAGTGGGAGGCGGCGACATTCGTTCAGTTGACCGACTTTGGCGCCTTCTAAGGACGCCTTCAATCCCCAAAGTCGCTAAGTTTTGGCTCGGGCAGTTTGCCGGGATCGTAGTCTCGATCAATGGTCACGGCAGCCTGAACAAAAAGGGACGAGAGCGCTTCACCCCACCGAGGAAGGGAAGCTGAAAGAGTTTGCCAAGTCACTTCACGGTCGATGATCGAATAATGGTGTGCTAATTTCTCACGATTCTTCGCCGCATCACTCCAGTTCAATCCGTCCGGCGCGTCCAAACCACGAGCGCTGAGCGTTTTGGCCGCTTCGCCGATCTTCATCATCAAAGCATCGCCAGCCTCCTGCGCAACTTCGTCGGCAAGATAGGAATCCTTACCTCTTGCAACTATTGATGCGGCGATCTCGAGCCAGTGCTGTATATGAAGCAGTTCCTTAGCTATCCGAATTTCCATCACAAAAGCACCTTTTCGCGCAGAATGTCGCTGTCCAAACGAGGGTCGAGCCCCCGATAGCTAACCACATCCACCTTTCGACCAATGATCGCTTCGAATGTGTCTTCAAGTCTTTGCAAATCGAAAAGATCCGCGTCGTTCGGTGGTTGAACGAGAAGATCCAGGTCGGAATTTGGCTGATCCTCGCCACGGGCCACTGAACCGAAAACGGCTAGATCGGCAAAGCCACGCGCTTCAGCCACATGGCGAAGTACGCCCTTCCCCGCCGCAATAAGCTCGCTTGGTCGGACACCATCCGTGCGCTCTCGTGATACTTGGTAGCTAATCGCGGGTTGCGTAAGCCCAAACCGCACCGCAATATCTCGTTGCGATTCCCCCTCAAGCAGCATCGCGCGAACCGCGAGCACGCGTCGCAGTCGCGCAAGCTCGGCTTGACGAGTCGCTTTCTCGTACTCCATGAGCAAGGTCATAAAACGATTTTATCATTCGATGTGGCTGGGGTGCCTGGACTCGAACCAAGAATGGCGGTACCAGAAACCGCTGTGTTGCCAATTACACCACACCCCATTGGGCCGACCGAGGTCGACACCGAGAGACTACTTTACCGTATTCAGTCGGCTAGCCATCTACGCGAGGCAGTTATCCAAACGCCAGAAAATCCGACTGAGCACTACGATCGCGAGGCCATGGGGTGTGCTACTGACGTAACGCGAACCGCTACATCCGCTCCGCGAACCGACGAAGTCGCGCGATCGACGAGTCGCGGCCGAGCAGTTCCATCGACTCAAACAGCGGTGGGCTGATTCGGCGGCCGGAAATTGCGGTGCGCACCGGGCCGAACGCCAGGCGCGGCTTTAAACCCAACTGATCGACTAGTGATCCACGTAACGCGGCTTCAATGTCGGTCGCGGTCCATTCCTTCAACTCGTCGAGCGCGTTGATTGCTACCGCGAGCGCCATCGAAGCGCCATCGTCTGGGCCGGGGATCGCATCCGCTTCGTACTCGATTTCGTTATCCGGCGTGAACAGGAACGCGAGCAGGCCGGACGCCTCACCTAGCAATTGCATGCGTTCTTGAACTAACGGTGCGGCGCGGCGCAGCAAAGCCCGGTCGGCATCCGTCTTCACGTAGTCGGTGAGGTACGGCTCAAGTCGGGTTGCGAAATCCGAAACGGAAAGCATGCGGATGTGGTCGCCGTTTATCGACTCCGCCTTCTTCAGGTCGAACCGGGCCGGGTTCGGGTTGACGTCGGTCACCTCGAACGCGGCAACCATTTCGTCGATCGAAAACACATCGCGGTCGGCGCTGAGTGACCAACCAAGCAGAGCAAGATAGTTGAGCAAGCCCTCCGGCAGAAAACCGCGGTCGCGGTGGTGGAACAAGCTCGACTCTGGGTCGCGCTTTGAAAGTTTCTTGTTGCCCTCGCCCATTACGTAAGGCAAGTGACCGAATTGCGGGATCGCCTTTGCAACGCCGATCTCGATTAGCGCGTGGTAGAGCGCAATCTGACGCGGGGTGCTCGGGAGCAAATCCTCTCCGCGAAGCACATGGGTGACGCCCATGAGCGCATCGTCGACGGGATTCACGAACGTGTAGAGGGGTTTGCCGTTTGGTCGCACAACCACGAAATCGGTGAAGCTGCCGGCCGGGAAGGTGATCTCGCCCCTAACCAGGTCGACGAAACTCAAGTCGGTGTCCGGAACGCGGAGCCGAAGCGCTGGCTCGCGTCCCTCCGCCCGAAGCGCTGCGCGGTCCGCGTCGGTTAAGTCACGCTCGAAATTGTCGTAGCCTTGCTGGGGATCGCGCCCGTTCGCTCGGTTTCTAGCATCCATTTCTTCGCCGGTCACGAAACTCTCATACAAGTGGCCGGATGCCTTGAGCCGCTCGATCATCTCGGCGTAGATCTCTCCGCGCTGTGACTGGCGGTAGGGTCCGTGTGGCCCGCCAACCCCTTCACCCTCATCCCAATTGATACCGAGCCAACCGAGGCCGTCGAGCAATTGCAGGTAGCTTTCTTCGCTGTCGCGCTCGGCATCCGTGTCTTCGATCCTGAAAATCAGCTTGCCGCCGGTGTGCCTCGCCCAAGCCCAATTGAACAGCGCGGTACGGATCAGCCCAACGTGCGGGGTGCCGGTTGGCGATGGGCAAAACCGCAATCGGATGTCGGCGCCGGTCGCCGTAGAAAACCCGGGTGAAATCGTGGCAGTCATCGCATCAATCCTAGGCTGAGTGCACGGGTGATGCTCGTGATGCAGTAATCTTGCATCATGCGCACCACTATCTCGATCGATGATTCGCTCTTGGACAGAGCAAAACACAAAGCTCAAGAGCTCGGGCAGACCCTGGGGCAATACGTGGAATCCGCGATTCAACGTGATCTTGTGCACGCCCAGAGTGCCGTGAAAGTCAAGCTTCCCGTATTTACTAAAGGGACTGGAATGCGAAAAGGTCTGAACCCTTCCTCAAACCGGGCGCTTTACGACGCACTCGATGCGAGTGGCGACCTCAAGTGATTTTGTTGGATGTCAACGTCGTATTGGCGGCATACCGTGGCGATCACGCTCACCACACTGTCGCAAAGGGTTGGCTCGACAAGCTACTAGATTCACCTGAAAGCTTTGGAGTCCCGGACTTGGTCTGGGTCGGCTTCTTGCGGCTCGTAACAAATTCACACGTTTTTGATGTCCCGTCGACACCTGCGGAAGCGTTCGAGTTCATCGAAGCCGTTTGTTCTGCACCGACTTATGTTTCCATTCCGGGTCTCGGGTCAGGATTTGAGAAGCTTAAGCAACTTGTCTTGGCTTCGGATGCTTGGGGCAATCTAATTCCGGATGCTTACCTTGCCGCGGTTGCTCTCTCTTACGCATCCAAGATTGCAACTTTCGATCGCGATTTTCGCAGATTCGACGCGGTCAGTGTAATTACGCCGAACTAATCGAACTGCGTGCCTTCTGGGAGAGGTCGGGCAGTGTCGCGATTCCGTGCGGGATTCGATAGCGTTCCGATCCCGTCGATATGAATTTCAACCGTGTCACCGTCAACGAAACCGCCGAGACCTGCTGGTGTGCCGGTGCAAATCACGTCCCCTGGAAGCAGGGTCCAAACGCTTGAGGCGAACTCGATGATTTCGGGAACCTTGTGGATCATTTCCGAGGTGTTGCCGTGGCGACGCGGCTCGCCGGAAACGAAGGTTTGAATTTCGAGGCTTGAAGTGTCCAGTTCGGTTTCAATCCACGGCCCCAGCGGGCAAAACGTGTCGTAGCCTTTCGCGCGGGCCCACTGGCCGTCGGCAAACATCATGTCGCGGGCGGAGACGTCGTTTGCGATCGTGTAGCCGAACACGTAATCGAGAGCGTTCTCCGCAGAGACGAGTTTCGCAACGCGACCAATCACTACCGCAAGCTCACCTTCGTGCACGATTCGCCCATCGACCGGTGGTATCTGAATCGCATCACCTGGCCCGCAAACCGCAGTGTTCGGTTTCAGAAAGATCAACGGGTTTGCCAACTCTGTCGCATGCATATCAGCCATGTGCGCCGCATAGTTCATGCCAACACAAACAACTTTCGATCTCGGGATGACCGGTGCAAGCAAGCGAACATCCTTCAGAGGCAGTCGCTCCCCCGTCGTGTCAAACCCGCTAACCATCGGGTCACCAACGAGCAAAACAAGCTCGTCGTCATCAACAATCCCGAACCTCGGGTCGGCGCCCGCAACGCTAAACCGCGCTATTTTCAATTCGACCTCAACCCTGACCCGGACCTAACTTTCAGAGGACGTCAAGCGTCCAACCGAGTTAGCCAGCCGTGCTTGTCTTCCGTACGGCCATATTGGATGTCGGTCAATTGCTCACGCAACTCCATTGTGAGCGCACCGGCTTTCGCATCCGCCGACCCGATCGTGAAATCTGCCGCCTTCAATTGGGCAATCGGAGTGACAACGGCAGCCGTTCCGCAAGCGAACATTTCGACGATGTCTCCGGATGCGACACCATCCCGCCATTCGTCGATCGTGATATGCCGCCGTTCGACTTTGTGACCGCGATCCTCGGCCAATTGCAAAATGGAGTCCCTCGTCACACCCTGCAAAATACTGTCGGAGTCGGGAGTAACAATGTGCCCATCCGAGTACACCAACACAATATTCATGCCGCCGAGTTCCTCAAGATATTTGCCTTCGGATGAATCGAGGAACACAACTTGTTGGCAACCGTTCTCATACGCCTCGGCTTGCGCAACAAGCGAGGAAGCGTAGTTGCCTCCGGTCTTTGCGGCGCCGGTCCCGCCCTTGCCAGCCCGCGCATACTTTGTCGAAAGCCAAATTGATACCGGCGCTACCCCACTCTTGAAGTAGGCACCTGCAGGACTACCGATTACGTAATAGGCAACGTCTTCGGAGGCGCGCACCCCCAGGAAGGATTCGCGGGCGAACATGAAGGGTCGCAAATACAAGCTCGTTTCGGGGGCGGAAGGCACCCAGTCAGCGTCCGCCGAAATCAGTCGACGCAAGGACTCGATGAAGTCCGCCTCGGGGAGTTCCGGCAAGGCAAGTCGAACTGCTGAACGCTGCATCCGTGCAGCATTAGCTTGTGGACGGAACGTCCAAATCGAGTTGTCCGCGTGACGGTACGCCTTCATTCCCTCAAAAATTTCTTGAGCGTAGTGAAGTACCGCGGTTGCTGGATCGAGACTCAACGGACCATACGGCTCGACTCGAGCATTATGCCAACCGTCAGACTTCGACCAATCGATGCCAACCATGTGGTCCGTGAAGTACACGCCGAAGCCGGGGGTCGCAAGAATCGCATCCCGCTCGGACTTGCTCTTAGGCGCAGGGTTTGCGCTCACAGTCCAGTTAAGCGTTTGAGAGTTTGCCATTTCGATTCCCTATTCTTAGAAGTCACTATTTAAGTTACAGTCCGCCCGCCCGCGACGCGACCAACGAGATCGGCCTAAAGGCTTGCAATGATTGCGTCGCCGATTTGGCTAGTGGACCGATCCGCTGCTCCACGCTGTGCAAGGTCAGCTTTCGCTGCCGCCTCAACCCGCGCCGCTTCGCTTGCGAAACCTTGTTGATCCAGTAGTAACGCAACCGAAAGGATCGCAGCGGTCGGATCAGCCAGACCCTTACCGGCAATGTCGGGAGCCGAACCGTGAACCGGTTCAAACATGCTCGGAAACTTGCCTTCTGGGTTGATATTTCCGGATGCCGCAAGACCAATTCCACCGCTAATAGCTGCAGCAAGATCGGTAATTATGTCCCCAAACAAATTGTCGGTGACGATCACATCGAACCGACTCGGATTTGTAACCATGTGAATTGTCGCGGCATCCACGTGTTGGTAACCGACCTCGATATTCGGATGCTCGCTCGCAACCGCGTTCACGGTCCGTTGCCAAAGCGCACCCGCGAAACTAAGCACATTTGTCTTATGGACAAGAGTCAGTTTCTTGCGTCGCTTTTCGGCAAGATCGAATGCGAACCGCACGACACGCTCGACTCCGAACGCGGTGTTGACGCTGACTTCGGTTGCGATTTCGTGCTCAGTACCGGTGCGGATGCTACCGCCAGTTCCCGCATACGGCCCCTCGGTCCCCTCCCGAACCACCACGAAGTCCACCGCCCCAGGATCTCGCAAAGGGCTGTTCACTCCAGGCAAGATCACCGACGGCCGAAGGTTCACGTAGTGGTCGAACGCGAACCGCAACTTCAATAGCAAGCCTCGCTCAATGATCCCGCCAGCCAACCGTTCATCCCTCGGGTCGCCCCCGACAGCGCCCAGCAGAATCGCTTGATGCTTGGCGAGATCGGCGAGATCTGAGTCTTCAAGAATCTTGCCTGTCGCGAGGTAGTTGCTTGCTCCGAACGGGTACTCGGTCACGTTCAGAGTCGCATCCGGCAAAACCGCGCGTAACACTTTGACCGCCTCG
>JAHBSS010000053.1 GCA_019639015.1 Cryobacterium sp.
TCTCTAGTAACGTCGTACGGTCTCGACGCGGTAGCTGGTGAATCATTTCTTTTTGAAAGTGCTTGCATGTTTGCGAACGCCGCAATTGGTAGCGGATGAATCGCAGCTTCAGAGCCACCGGCAATCACGATGTCGGCGAGGCCCGCCTGCAGGTGCTCGAATGCGTTGGCAACAGATTCGGTGCTAGAAGCGCAAGCCGAAACCACCGTACGGATTCCCGCTCGTGCGTGCAGATCCATGCCGATCGCGGCTCCGGGAGCATTTGGCATGAGCATGGGAACTGTCATGGGTAGGACGCGACGGGGACCTTTTTCTTTTAGCGTGTCCCAGGCATCAAGGAGAGTCCACACTCCGCCAATTCCAGTTGCCCAGTCGATCGCGAAGCGTTCCGGTTCGACAACCGGTGAGCCGGCGTCTTCCCAGGCTTCGCGGCCAGCAATGAGCGCAAACTGGCTTGAAGGGTCAAGTCGCTTTAGTACCACGCGATCAAGCACTTCTTCGGCCTTGACGCTTGCCTGAGCGGCAAATGTGACGGGAAGTTCAAGTTCTGCGACCCAGTCAGCTTCAATCGTGCTTGCACCGGATTGCCCGGCTAGCAGGTTTTTCCATGAATCAGCGGCGGTGCCGCCGAGCGGAGATGTCGCACCAATTCCGGTTACGACGATCTTCTTTGGTGACATCTAGGATGCTCTTTCGATAGTCGAGTGAAGAATAAATTGTTGCGCGGTCAGTTTTCTAACCGCGCAACAATTCGAATCTAGTTTTGCGCCTTGACGATGTAGTTGACTGCGTCGGCGACGGTCTTCAAGTTCTTGACTTCGTCATCCGGAATCTTTACATCGAACTTCTCTTCCGCGTTGACGACAATCGTCATCATTGAGATCGAGTCGATGTCGAGGTCGTCGGTGAACGACTTGTCCAACTCGATCGTGTCGGTGGCGATACCGGTTTCATCGTTGATGATTTCGGCTAGGCCTACTAGTACTTCTTCGGTGGACAATGCCATTTTTGTTTCTCCTTGGGGTTGGAAGGTGACCGGGGTTTATTTTAGGGCAGTATGACGACTTGCGCGCCATAGACAAGTCCGGCTCCGAAGCCGATCTGTAGCGCGAGACCGCCGCTAAGTTCTGGATGCTCTTTTAGCAGTCGATGAGTTGCAAGCGGAATCGAAGCCGCTGAAGTGTTACCAGTCGTCTCAATATCCCTTGCGATCACTACTGATTCAGGCAGCCCAAGCTGTTTGGCGAACTCGTCAATGATTCTCATATTTGCTTGGTGAGGAATGAATGCTGCGAGCTGATCGGCAGTAATGCCTGCTACTTCTAACGCTCGTTTCGCTGCTTTAGCCATGTCCCAAACAGCCCAGCGGAATACAGTTTGACCTTCTTGGCGCAACGTTGGCCAATTTGCGTCACCATCCCGAAAATCGATGAGTGTTGCGTTCATTCCAACCGCAGCGGCTTTGGAACCGTCAGAACCCCACACAACTGGAGAAATACCTGTATAGTCGCTCGGTCCAACTACAGCGGCCCCAGCCCCATCACCGAGAAGGAACGAAATTGATCGATCCGATGGGTCGACGATGTCTGAAAGTTTTTCTGCCCCGATAACCACGGCGTAATGCGCCGCGCCAGCCTTAATGAGCGCATCGGCTTGAGTTAACCCGTACGAATATCCAGCACAAGCTGCGTTCGAGTCATAGGCGGCCGCTGGTTTAGCACCAATTCGTTCCGCCACGATTGCCGCCATTGACGGGGTCTGCTGAACGTTGCTGATGGTTGCAACGATCACCAAGTCGACTTGGGATGGTTCAATTCCCGAAACCTCAATTGCCTCTTTCGCCGCATCCGTAGCAAGGTCAACTGCGAGAATTCCCTCGGATGCGCGGGTTCTCGTGATTATTCCGGTGCGCTGGCGAATCCACTCATCACTCGAATCAATCGGACCAACGAGGTCGCTGTTTGGAACGATTCGGTCACCACGAGAGGCTCCGAATCCGTAGAGCCGTGTGTATTTTGGGCCAGAGGATTGATTCAGGGTTGGCCTTGTCATGCGTTCTCCAGCATCTCGATAGCGGCGGTTAGATCATCGGGAGTTTTTACTGCCACAGTTGGCACACCTTTCAAAGCTCTCTTGGCAAGACCCACAAGCGCTCCAGCGGGAGCCAGCTCGATAATTCCCGTGACCCCAGATTCTTCGAAAGCGTTCATGCACTTGTCCCAGCGCACTGGCGAGGCGACTTGTTGGACAAGCAGGTCCAAGAACTCTGAACCAGAAGAAACTTTGTGCCCGTCGCGATTTGTCCAAAGCGTGACGTCCGGATCACTGGCTTGAAGTTCGGATGCCGCTTTCGAAAGTGCGCTCACAGCCGGTTGCATGTATTTGGTGTGAAACGCGCCGGCAACCTGTAGCGGGATTACACGAGCGGATGCTGGGGGATTCTCTGAGAGCTTCGCGAGTGCGTCTAGAGCACCTGCGACAACGACTTGTCCGGCTCCATTGAAATTCGCGGGCTCCAGTCCCAGTTCATTGAGGCGACTTAGGAGTTCTTGTTCATCGGCACCGATAACCGCACTCATCCCGGTCGGGACCAGAGAAGCAGCTTCGGCCATTGCACGACCGCGGGCCGAAACTAATGCGATCCCTTCGGTATCCTGAAGCACTCCAGCAGCGACCGCTGCAGTAAATTCACCTACCGAATGCCCAGCAACGGCTTGAAGGGCCCCATCGCGATCCTCAAGTAGTGCTTCTAGCGTCAGTAGCCCTGCTGCAACTATGAGCGGTTGCGCGATCGCCGTGTCTCGAATGGTGTCGGCATCTGAAACTGTGCCATGTAGTGCCAGATCGACGCCCGCCGCCTCGGAATACTTTGCCAATCGCGCATCAAATCCAGGAATCTCGAGCCACGGGGACAGAAACCCCGGGGTCTGGGACCCTTGACCAGGGCAGACGACAACAATCACTAATCCAGTTTCCCTTTCCAGTCGAGAGCATTCGCTGTCACGAATACACCAAGAATTGCACAGAACATTGTGCGAAATCGATAAACGGTTTGCTAGCGTCTTCGCTGGCTATGGTCGGAGTCTGCGATTGATCCAGCGATGAGTGCAGCCTGAAGCACAAACGCTTCTCGCGGCCCCGTAGCGTCGTAGCCAATCAAATCGGTTACTCGTTTTAGCCGATAGCGCACCGTGTTTGGGTGCACAAACAATTCTCGAGCTGTTGCCTCAAGTGAGTGCCCGTTGTCGAGATAGGACCAAAGTGTAGGAAGCAATTCTCCAGCGTGCGTTTGAAGGGGTCGATAAATCCTGGTGATAAGTGCGGCTCTGGCTTGGCCATCCCCAGCCAAAGCTCGTTCCGGTAGCAAATCGTCGGAGAGCGTTGGTCTCGGTGCGTTCCTCCAAGCACGCACAACCGCGAATCCGGCCAATGCTGCCTTTGCGCTGCGGTTCGCTTCAACCAAGGTTGGAACAGCGTGTCCAAGCACTAGCGGGCCTTCGCCATAACTTGGTTCAAGGGCTTTCGCGATTTCTAGAAAAGATCGCTGTTCGAGGTTCTCAACCCGATCAGGTGTCAAAGCCCGGCCGATGACGACGACAAGCCTTGATCCTTGCACGCCGATGAGCACATCGGACTCTAAGTGCCTTGCGGTGCGTCGAATCATGTCGACGTCTAATTGACGTGGTGCCGTGCCGACGAGCACAGCAACTTCGCCGTGCCCGTGCCAGCCCAGAGCGGCGATTCTGCTCGGGAGTTCATCATCATATTCACCGCTAAGGATGCTGTCGACAACAAGTGCTTCAAGCCGCGCATCCCAAAGCCCGCGAGCTTCAGCTGCGCGAGCATACACATCCGCCGCCCCGAACGCGATTTCACGGGAATAATGCAGGATCGCCTCCCGCAAGCTTTCATCCCGCCCTTTTACACGATCTTCTACGACTTCAACTGTCACCTTGATGAGTTGCAGGGTCTGGGTCAGGCTGACCGATCGCAAGAGTTCGCGAGGTGCGACCCCAAACACGTCGGCAGCAATCCAGGCTGTTGATTCGGGGTCGTCATACCACTGGATGAATGAAGAAATACCTGCTTGAGCGACCATTCCGACCGCGGATCTGCGCCCAGGTGGCATCTCTCGGTACCACGGGAGCGTATCCTCAAGTCGCTTGAGTGTCGCGGTTGCGAGCTCGCCCGAGATGGTTTTCAACCAAGTAAGAGTTTGTGCCTTCTTCTTGGGGTCAATTTGCGGTGAGACTGTCATGTCAGTTCGCCCTAGCTTTCACCGCCGGCCGATCCCGTTGTTCCCGCATTTACGTCGTGAAGTCTGTACTTCTCGATCGCTTGTTGCGCGAGTCCTGGATCAACGCGACCCTGGCGAGCCAGCGCCTCAAGAGTCCGAACGACCAATGATGGGCCATCAATTTTGAAGAATCTTCTTGCGGCTGCGCGAGTGTCTGAGAATCCAAAGCCATCCGCTCCCAAGGTGAAGTAGTCTCCGGGCACGAATTGGCGGATTTGATCAGGAACGGCGTGCATGAAGTCGCTTACGCCTATAAACGGCCCCTCAGCGTGACCAAGCTTTTGAGTGAGGTAAGGCAACCGACCGCCTTCATTCGGGTGCAAGAAGTTCCACTCCTCGGCTTCGAGTCCTTCTCGACGAAGTTCTGACCATGAAGTCACGGACCAGACATCCGCAGAAACACCCCAATCTTTGGAGAGCAAGCCTTGCGCTTCCAACGCCCACGGAATGGCAACTCCGGATGCCAAAATGTTTGCTTTCGGTCCCTCGATGCTTCCCTTTGCGAGCAAGTAGATTCCTTGAAGTAGACCTGAAACGTCGAGGTTTTCGGGTTCAGCAGGTTGCAAGAGTGGTTCGTTGTAGACCGTCAAGTAGTACATGACGTTTGGTTTCGGATGTGCCCCACCGTACATCCGCCCAATTCCGGCTTTAACAATGTGGCCCAACTCGTAGCCGTATGCCGGGTCGTAACTCACAACAGACGGATTCGTGGAAGCCAATAGCGGTGAGTGGCCATCAGCGTGTTGAAGTCCCTCACCGGTCAGTGTCGTCCGACCGGCAGTAGCGCCGATGATGAAACCGCGAGCCATTTGGTCGCCGGCCGCCCAAATCCCGTCTCCCGTGCGTTGAAAACCGAACATTGAGTAGAACACGTACACAGGAATAAGTGGCTCACCGTGAGTTGCATAGCTACTTCCCACAGCCGTGAATGCGGAAATCGCCCCGGCTTCGTTGATTCCGACGTGCATTATCTGCCCGTCCTTGGCTTCCTTGTAGGCAAGGAGCAGATCACGGTCAACCGAGGTGTAATTCATCCCATTCGGGTTGTAGATCTTTGCCGTCGGAAAATAAGCGTCCATGCCGAACGTTCGCGCTTCATCCGGAATTATTGGGACAATTCGATGCCCAAATCCCTCAACACGCAGTAGGTCCTTGAGTAGCCTTGCAAACGCCATCGTCGTAGCAATTTCTTGCTTTCCCGAACCGCGTCGAACTACGTCATAAGCGCTATCTTCTGGAATCGGAATTTGCGTGTAACGACTCCGGCGCTCAGGGACAAAGCCGCCAAGCGCTTTTCGCCGTTCGAGTAGGTACTGAATCGCCGGGTCGTTAGCTCCAGGATGATAGAACGGAGGCCGGTACGGGTCTGCCTCAAGCACCGCATCAGAGATTGGGATTTGCATCGCATCACGGAAATCCTTGAGGTTCTCAAGCGAGAGCTTCTTCATTTGGTGTGTTGCGTTTCGGCCCTCGAACGATGGGCCAAGACCGTAACCCTTGATTGTTTTAACGAGAATTACGGTTGGCGCACCAGTGTGTTCAGTGGCGGCCTTGAAGGCAGCAAACACCTTGCGGTAATCATGGCCGCCACGCTTTAGCCCCCAAAGTTGATCGTCGGTGTAATCACTTACGAGCTTCGCAACAATTGGATCCCGACCGAAGAAGTGCTCTCGAACATACGCACCGTTTTCGGCCTTATATGTCTGGTAATCACCGTCAGGGGTGCGATTCATGAGGTTCACAAGTGCGCCGTCAGTGTCTCGCGCCAATAGGGAGTCCCACTCGCGACCCCAAATGACCTTTATTACGTTCCAGCCAGCGCCACGGAAGTTGCTTTCGAGTTCTTGGATAATCTTGCCGTTCCCTCTGACCGGGCCGTCGAGGCGTTGCAAGTTGCAATTGATCACGAAAGTCAAATTGTCAAGCTTGAAATTTGCGGCCCACTGGAGTGCTCCGCGACTTTCCACCTCATCCATTTCGCCGTCGCCGAGAAAAGCCCAAACGCGGGAATCTGGCAATGAGTGGATGCCGCGGTCAGTCAAATACTTGTTGGTGACGGCTTGCCAAATCGCATTCAAAGGACCGAGGCCCATTGATACGGTTGGGAACTCCCAGAATTCCGGCATGAGTTGCGGGTGCGGATAAGAGGAAAGTCCGCCGCTCGAATGCGACTTTTCTTGACGGAAACCGTCTAATTGGTCTTCAGTCAGTCGACCTTCCAAGAATGCTCTCGCGTACATGCCAGGTGAAGCGTGACCCTGATAGAAAACCTGGTCAGCGCCGCCGGGATGATCGTGACCGTGAAAGAAGTGATTATGGCCGACCTCATAGAGCGTTGCTGACGACGCGTAAGTTGAAATATGTCCGCCAACACCGATACCGGGACGCTGAGCGCGGTGCACGATCATTGCCGCATTCCATCGCAACCATGCTCGGTATCGCCGTTCGACTTCTTCGTCACCGGGAAACTCGGGTTCATTCTCTGGCGCGATCGTGTTGATGTAGTCAGTGGTCGGAACCATGGGTACGCCAAGTTGAAGGTCTTCTGACCGCTTAAGCAGGCTCAGCATTATTTGACGACCGCGCTCGCGACCTTGAGAAGCGACGAGGGCGTCGAGGGACTCTTGCCATTCAGCTGTCTCTTCTGGATCTGTGTCAAGGTCAGATTTTGAGAATGGATCCTGATCATTGACCGACACGATTTACCTCACTTGGTTCTTGGCTGAGGAGACAACGCCTCAATGGTTGCGCTCGATGTTTCTGCCTAGCATTGCATTCAGTTCACGAGCACGGCAATTCTAGGCGACTTGGTGGCTGATTTTGGTCGCGATTTGAAAGCCCGAATGGAACGATGCGGGTTCGACCGCTACGATTGAATCTCGCTCCCAAAGTATTGGGCGCGGGGCTTTAGCTCAGTTGGTAGAGCGCCACGTTTACACCGTGGATGTCGTCGGTTCGAACCCGGCAGGCCCCACTTCAAGGCACAACTTTCGACCTAATCTCAATATTTGCGGGAGATTTGGCGGGGTAGAACGGCTTGCCGACAGTCATATTGGCGTATTTACCCTTATTCTTGCCACATGGTTGATGACGACAACCTTGCCGAGGACGGCTTGGAGCCCGGGGGGAATACGGGTAGCGAGAGCGAATCATCCGGGCTTAGGCGCGCGACGTTCACGCCCCCTTCGTCGACCTCGCACGAAAATGGTCAGCAGATGAGTGACGACGAACTGGCTGACGCGCTCTTCGCGGATTTTGAGAAGCTTGCCCACTCCGGTGCTATCCAGATACCAACTCAGTCAGAAGATGATGACAAGCCAGAGGTCACCGAAACAATCAAAGAAACCACCCCAATTGAGGATTTGTTCGAGCCTGACGTATTTGCAGGGCCACCACCGCCACCACCTTCGACGGTTTGGTCTCTTGACGATCACTCCGGTCAAGAACCGTTCGTGGCTCCAGGGGTCTTTGGGTCGGCACCTCCTGTTTCCGAGGGTTTCCCGGATTTGCCACCACCGACGTTCACTAGACCACCTGCTACTTCAACTCCGCAAGAAGCACCAGTGTTTGTTTCGGAACCAGTCGCACCCTCAGAACCGACGGTTACCGAGGAACCCGTTGTTACGAGTCCGCCAACTCGACCGCATCGGCAATCGCTTCCGGTCGAAGAGATCAATGCAGAACTTGGTGTTACTGGCGGACTCAGCACGATTGACGCGCTTCAAAAACTTGAAGAACAATTGCAGCTCAGAAAGAAAGATGCGGATGCTTTTACGGCCTGGCAGGACTCGGTCATGGCGAGCGGCGACGCGGGTGCTATTGCAGAAGTGACCAAAGCTAGAGCCGAATTCCAAGATATTTTGGAACCGGGGCCAACTGCAGTTCCGTCCGCACCTCGACCTTCAAGTGAGCTGTCAACGACACATACTTTTCGCACCGATGATGTTCTTGACAGTCGGCTATTGAACATGCCGGCACCAATGACAGCTCCGGTTTCTGACGTTCCACCGCCACCTACTCCACAGAATCAGCAGTCAGACCCGTTGATTCCGGATCTAGTTCAACCGGCGCCGGATGCAGCTACCGGTCAAGCGCCATTTAGTTTCGAAGACTTGCTGAAACCAGAGGAGCCGGTTGCTGCCACCCAGCCGGAGTTCACCGGCTGGGAAACATCCGCAGAGGAGCAAGGCGAGACGCTTCTCGACTTGCCAACGCCAACCAACCCTAAAGCAGGAACAGCCGAGAAGCTCGCGGTTGCATCAATGCGTTCCCCCAAAGCATTCGCAATTGAGCAAGTTGGAATAGAACCGACTCCGTTGGAGCAACGGGCTGGACGGGCATCCCGGCAATTCTGGTTGTGGTTTGCGCTGAATTCTTCGGTAATTTCGGTCGCAGCTGGCGGCGTGATTCTCGCCCTAGGAATGAGCCTTCGGCAAGCTTTGATGGCAACTCTCATTGGAACCGCGCTTTCGTTCCTTCCGCTCGGATTAGGCACTCTCGCAGGAAAGTGGAGCAACCAACCGACCATGGTGGTTTCCAGGGCGAGTTTTGGTCACATTGGTAATGTGCTTCCTTCGCTCGTCGCCTTGCTGGTTCGGGTGTTTTGCGGAGCACTACTGTTATGGTTCCTCGCGGCAGGGATCGCTCGAATTCTTGTTGGGGCCGAACTTGGCTTTGGCCTTAGTGAAAGCATGCTGACGTTGGTTGGTATCGCCCTAGGGTTCTTGATCGCGATCATTGTTGCGACTTTCGGTTATGGCCTACTTGCGAAACTGCAAATGGTTGTGACGATATTGGCTTCGATACTGATTGTCGGTTTGATCGTCATCACTTGGCCTTCTGTGAATCTTTCAAAAGCGCTAACCGTTGAAGACGGCCCTTGGACATTGGTCATTGCTGGTTCGGTGTTGGTATTCAGTTTCGTTGGGCTCGCGTGGGCGGTAAGTAGTTCTGACTTGGCGAGGTATCAGCGAGCTGCAAGCAGTGGTGCAACTACGATGCTCTGGTCAACGTTTGGAGCGACGATTCCCGCGTTTGTGCTCATCGCCTATGGCGCATTATTGGCTGCATCAGAACCGGCGGTTGCTAAGGGGCTTGTAACCACACCGCTAGACACAATCGCGCTAATGATTCCAATTTGGTATCCGGTGCCATTGTTGTTGTTACTCGCGCTTAGTTTGATTTCTGGTGTGGCTTTGTCGATGTATTCGGGAGGTTTCGCACTCCAAGCCACAGGAGTTCCGCTACGTAGGCCGCTCGCGACCGTGCTCGTCGCGATATTGCTCGGTGCGACAGCGGCGTTCGTCGCAGTTTCCGGCACCGATTTTGGCTCGTTGCTAAAGGATGTTGCAACAACACTTGCGGTGCCCGTAGCCGCTTGGTCCGGAATCTTCGGTTCCGAAATGATGATCAGAAGTAAGCATTTCGATTCTGAGTCGCTGGTCAAGAGAGGCGGCAGGTATCCGAATGTGGTTTGGAGCAATTTGCTTGGGCTGTTGATCGCGAGTGCAGTCGGATTCGGACTCACTTCTGCGAGCGAAACCGGGCTCGAGTGGCAAGGCTACTTGTTCAAGTATCTAGGTGGGTTCGACGGGCTTGACCAAACCAACGTTGGCGTAATTGTTTCGTTGTTGATCGGGCTACTAATCCCGATCGCTACCAGAATCCCCGGTATTCGTAAACAAGAACTCGCAGTCGCTAAGAGTGCAACTCCGGCAACTGCTTCGCCTAGCCCCGCAAGAGCTGGCAAAGCTCCGAAGCCTGCTAAGGCGCAGAAAGCACCAAAAGCACCCAAGCGTTAGTCCCCAACTAAACTGGTGGGATGTCGAATACCGAACTCACTGTCGAGGAAATAGTTCGGGTCGCTGAAGGATTATGGCCACTCTCAGGGGCCGAGCCTTGGGATGCTGTTGGCTTAATTTCTGGCAACTTGAAGCAAGCGGTTACAGGAATTCATCTGGCAGTTGACGCGGTTCCAGAAGTTGCAAGTGAGGCAATAGCATTCGGCGCGCAAGTACTACTGGTTCATCACCCACTGTTGCTAAGGGGAGTGACGACGGTGGCAGAGGATCGATTCAAGGGTGCGGTGCTGAGTCAACTGATTCGGGCGTCTTGCGCTCTCTATTGTGCGCACACAAACGCTGACGTGGTTGAGACGGGAACTTCCTCAGAGCTCGCGAAACGACTTGGCCTTGTAGATTGCCAGCCGATTAGCGCGGTCCCGGGAACTCAACTTGGAATTGG
>JAHBSS010000054.1 GCA_019639015.1 Cryobacterium sp.
CCAGCCGCGTTCGCGAGTTTGGTTTAGCAATTCACCGAGTTCGACAAGATTTGTGGGGCCCTTGTTCGTGCGAAGCGCAAGTTCGTCAGTGCCACCTTCGCGTGCCGTCGCATAGAGTGCCTTGAACTGACTGGCCGTTAGCGCGGCGAGCATTGCCCTTCCGGTAGCAGTCAAATGAGCAGGCAACCGAACTCCGATACTCGTCACGACCGTGGGAGCTCGAGTTGCGGCGACCTTGTCGGCATACAAAACATCCGTATGTTGCAACAAACCCAAGTGCGCGACTACCGGCAGTTTCGTCTCGGCGACCAATCGCTCAAGCACCGGCCCAGCTAATCTAGCGAGAGCGTCAGACGCGAGAACCGAAGACCCGATCTCACCAACAAGCGGGCCAAGCGCAAATCCTTGGTGTTCGGGGGAGTGCACAACAAAACCCTCATCGCGCAAAACCGTGAGCAGTTGGTAAATGCTCGACCTTGGCAGTCCGAGTTCGCGAGCCATCGTTGCTGCGCGCACCGGTCCATTGTGCGCGGCGAGATAGCGGATGATCCTCAAAGCACCGCGTGCGGCCGGGACTTCGGTAGGTTTCTTAGGTTTTTCTAGATTGTCTGATATACCAGATAGTTTATCGCTCACGGTGGTGTCTTCCAGGAGCAATTCAAGTTCTAATTGGGGCATGGCCAAAGTTGACCCAAACGCGGGAATCGAAAGTTCGCGAATCAAAAGCACCCAACCGGAGACGGTCAAACTTGGAATCGGAGCTCCGACTAGGCAAGACGTTGTCGATGTTGCCCGATTCGACGCAAAGGTTGAGCTAACGAAAGAAGCACTAGACGAAATTGTGAAGAGCCGTGCCGTGATTGATGCACTCGCATCCGACACGCTGCCGCACTATGGTGTTTCAACCGGCTTTGGTGCTCTTGCAAGCAAGCAGATTCCGCCGGATCGTCGCGCTCAACTTCAGCGTTCTCTCGTGCTGAGTCACGCCGCGAGTAGCGGGCCGGAAGTTGAGCGTGAAGTTGTACGCGCAACCATGTTCCTCCGACTCTCGACGCTTGCGACCGGCCGCACCGGCGTTCGCCCAGTGGTTGCAGAAACATACGTAAAACTTTTGAACGCTGGCATCACTCCCGTGGTCGGAGAATTTGGAAGCCTCGGCTGCTCCGGCGATCTCGCTCCACTCGCGCATTGTGCGCTCGCACTAATGGGTGAGGGTACGGTTCGCGACAGCGCTGGCATCCTCGTGACGGCTGCCGAGGCGCTCGCGGCTGCAGGCATCCAGCCGATCGAGTTGCGCGAAAAAGAGGGCCTTGCGCTAATCAACGGCACCGACGGGATGCTCGGAATGCTCGTTCTCGCCCTATCCGACCTCGAGGCGCTCGCAACAACCGCCGACCTGTCTGCCGCAATGAGCGTTGAGGGACTTCAAGGCACGGATGCTGTTTTCGCGGAAGACATTCAGGCGCTTCGACCGCATCCGGGTCAGGCTGTTTCTGCCGCGAACATGCGCGCGGTTCTAAATGGCTCGCCGATGTTGAGCAAGCCCGAACGCTTCACGAGAGTGCAAGACGCATATTCCCTAAGGTGCGCCCCCCAAGTTCACGGCGCCGCGCGAGACACGCTCGCGCACGCAACGAGCGTTGCCGAACGCGAGCTTGCTAGCGCGATCGACAACCCGGTTGTGACGCTTGACGGCAGGCTCGAATCGAACGGTAACTTCCACGGCGCACCGGTCGGTTACGTGCTCGATTTTCTGGCGATCGCGACCGCCGATCTCGCTTCGATGAGCGAGCGTCGCACCGATAGGTTCTTGGATGTAGCTAGAAGCCACGGGCTCAACGCCTTCCTCGCCGATGATCCCGGCGTGGATTCCGGCCACATGATCGCGCAATACACTCAAGCCGGGATCGTAAGCGAGTTGAAGCGACTGGCGGTTCCGGCATCCGTCGATTCGATTCCGTCCTCCGCAATGCAAGAGGATCACGTTTCAATGGGTTGGGCGGCCGCGAGAAAACTGCGCAGAGCCATAGACGGGCTAAGCCGGGTGCTCGCTATCGAGATTCTGACTTCGACGAGGGCTATGGACATGCGCGAGACCGAACCCGGTGCGGTTTCAAATGCAGTGCGGGAGGCCTTGCGTGAAGAAGTAGCCGGTCCAGCAACCGACCGGTATCTGGCGCCAGAGATTGAGGCGGCGCGAACGATGGTAACCGATGGAGTGTTTTTGGCGGCGGCGAGGGCCGCGGTCGCGAAGTCAGGAGGGGAACTCAAATGATCGGAGCAAGACCGGTGCGGGCATACCGCGGAACAGAATTGCACACTCTCGGCTGGCCGCAAGAGGCCGCCTTGAGGATGCTGCAGAACAACCTCGATCCAGAGGTCGCCGAGCATCCGGATGACCTAGTTGTTTACGGTGGCACGGGTCGCGCCGCGCGAAGTTGGGCAGCATTTGATGCGATCACCCGCACCCTCACGACCCTCAAGGGCGACGAGACGCTACTCGTTCAATCCGGCAAGCCCGTTGGTGTGCTTCAAACACACGAGTGGGCTCCGCGCGTCTTGCTTGCAAACTCGAACCTCGTCGGAGACTGGGCGAACTGGGACGAGTTCCGTCGCCTCGAAAAACTTGGCCTAATTATGTACGGCCAAATGACTGCCGGCTCTTGGATTTACATCGGAACTCAGGGCATCCTTCAGGGCACTTACGAGACGTTTGCGGCGGTTGCGGCTAAGCTCGCCGCCCGCAAGGGCGGGAGCGACCAGCACAGTAAAGGCTCACTTGCTGGGACGATTACGCTCACCGGCGGTCTCGGCGGAATGGGCGGCGCCCAACCACTCGCGGTAACGATGAACGACGGTGTCGCAATTTGCGTCGAGGTTGACCCGAGTCGCATCGCTCGCCGCCTCGAACACAAATACCTTGATGTCGAAGCAAAGTCGATCGATGAAGCGCTGCAACTCGCCTACAACGCTCGCGACGCCAAGAAACCGTTGAGCATTGGCCTTCTCGGAAACGCCGCCGTGGTATTCCCCGACTTGCTTGCTCGCGGTGCAGAAATTGACATCGTCACCGACCAAACGAGCGCGCACGATCCGCTGGCGTACTTGCCGATCGAGTACAGCTTCGACGAGTGGGATGCCGCGCGAAAAGCCGACCCGATCGGTTTCGCGGATGCCGCAAGGCACTCAATGGCGAAGCAAGTCGAGGCGATGGTTGGCTTTCAAAAGCACGGCGCCGAGGTGTTCGACTACGGCAACAACATCCGAACCGAAGCGAAAGCGGCGGGTTTCGCGGATGCTTTTGCTTTCCCCGGGTTCGTGCCCGCCTACATCCGCCCGCTGTTTGGTGAAGGCAAGGGCCCGTTCCGTTGGGCCGCGCTCTCCGGCGACCCGAAGGACATTGCCGTTACCGACCGCGCCGTGCTCGAGTTGTTCCCAGAAAACGAGTCGCTAGCGCGGTAGATCAATATGGCTGGGGAGCGGGTGCACTACCAGGGTTTGCCAGCGCGGATTTGTTGGCTCGGCTATGGCGAGCGTGACAAGGCTGGTTTGCGGTTCAACGAGCTGGTCGCATCCGGTGAGATCAGCGCCCCAATCGTGATCGGTCGCGACCACCTCGACTCGGGTTCGGTCGCTTCGCCGTACCGCGAGACGGAGTCGATGAAGGATGGCTCGGACGCGATTGCTGACTGGCCACTCTTGAACGCGCTCGTGAATACTTCGAGCGGCGCGACCTGGGTCTCAATTCACCACGGCGGCGGCGTTGGAATCGGGCGCTCGATCCACGCTGGCCAAGTCACGGTTGCGGACGGCACCGAACTCGCGGCTCAAAAACTCGCTCGCGTGCTAACGAACGATCCCGGAATGGGAGTCATCCGTCACGTGGATGCTGGTTACGACGAAGCGATCGAAGTCGCCGATCGCTTGCACGTTCGAATTCCGATGCGCGAAGGTAATTAGCGATGTCTCTACCGGTTGACCCGCTTTGGCCTCGTGCCGGAAACTGGCCCCCGCCGAGCGGTCACGCAGATTTCGCACTCGTCGGTGTTCCGACGTTCTCGCGTTCCATTTCGAAGACCAACGCAAACCAAACACCGGATGCCGTGCGAGCGATGATTCCGCGCTACAGCGAGTTCTCGCACGCCGGTGGTCGCGAGTTGAGTTTTGCGGACTACGGCAACCTCGCTGACCCTGACACGGATGAGACCGGAGCGATTTCCGCAATTTCAGCAATCGACGCGGACCTTCTCGTAGCTCTCGGCGGAGACAACTCCGCGACCGTCCCCGTCGCGCTCGGTCGTTTCGGCACTGCGCTGAACACCGCCGGGTTAGTCACCGTCGACGCTCACTACGACTTGCGTGACGGTGTTTCGAACGGCTCGCCGGTAAGGCAGTTAGTTGAGGCGGGGCTCGACGGCAAACGGATCGTGCAGATCGGGATCTCCGACTTCGCAAACTCGGCAGAGTATGCTGCACGCGCTCGAGAACTCGGGATCACTGTCATCCTTCGCGACGAGCTACTTTCAACCCCAATCAACAAAGTCATGGCGCGAGCCCTTGAAATCGCTGGCAGCGCGCGTGGGCCAATTCACGTTGACCTTGACGTGGATGTTTGTGACCGTTCTGTCGCACCTGCTTGCCCGGCATCAGTCCCCGGTGGTATCTCGGCGCATGAACTAAGGACTGCAGCGAGAGTCGCTGGCGCACATCCGCAAGTTACTTCGATCGACCTAGTTGAGGTCGACGCGACAGCTGATACCCCGGATGCCAGAACAGTCCGCCTCGTCGCGCTTTGCGTTCTCGAGGCTGCTGCCGGGTTGCGGTCGCGATCGTGAGCACTCTGATCTCAAACATCGGCCTGCTCGTCACGAACGAGCCCGAACGTTTGGAGCGGCAAGACGCGGCCCTAGTGATCGAAAACGATTTAGTCGCATGGGTTGGTGATTCGAGCAAAGCACCCGCGACCGACTCGCAGATCGACGCTCAAGGTTCGTGTGTCATCCCGGGTTTCGTAGACAGTCACAGTCATCTGATTTTCGCTGGCGATCGCTCCGACGAGTTCGAAGCTCGGATGATCGGGCAGAAATACGAGGCTGGTGGGATTCGGCGCACGGTTCGGCTCACGCGCGAGGCTAGCGATGAGGCACTCCGCCGTAACGCCGAACGGCTAATCGGCGAGGCGAGAGCCCAAGGCACAACAACGATTGAGATCAAGAGCGGTTACGGTCTGACCGTCAAGGATGAGGCGCGTGCTTTGAAAATTGCCGCGAGCCTCACACCCGAGACCACGTACCTAGGTGCCCACGTTGTTCCAACCGAGTTCGCGGATGACCCGGCAGGCTACGTCGAACTCGTCACGGGCGAAATGCTTGAAGCTTGCGCTCCGCACGCGAAATGGATCGACGTGTTTTGCGATCGCGGCGCGTTCGACGAGGACCAAGCTCGCGCCATTCTGACTGCTGGCAAAACCAGGGGGCTCGGCGCACGCTTGCACGGAGCGCAACTTGCGCCTTCTGGTGCTGTGCAGCTCGCGGTCGAGTTGGGCGCAGCATCCGTAGATCACTGCACGTTCTTGACCGACGCAGATGTTGATGCGCTCGCGAACTCGAACACTGTTGCGACCCTGCTTCCCGGTGTCGAGTTTTCGACCCGCCAGCCATACCCGGATGCCCGCCGCCTGATCGATGCGGGAGCAACCGTCGCGCTCGCCTGCGACTGCAATCCCGGCTCAAGTTTCACGTCATCGATGCCGTTTTGCATTGCCGTCGCGGTTCGCGACATGCACTTCAGCCCGTTCGAAGCGCTCTGGGCCGCAACCGCTGGTGGTGCCAGAGCTTTGCAACGCGAAGACATCGGTGGGCTATCGGTTGGTCAACGAGCCGATCTCGTGATCCTTAACGCTCCAAGTTATGTGCACTTTGCCTATCGCCCCGGTGTTTCGCTGGTTCGCCAAGTGATATCAGCTTGAACTAGTCCTCAAACGTATTTACGAGCGAGTGGGCTGCGCGGTCGAGGTAGGCCCAGAACGTTTCGTGTTGCAGGGGAGGCAACTCGAGCGAATCTAACGCAACCCGCATGTGAGAGAGCCAACGGTCTCTCGCATCCGGGTTGACTTTGAATGCTCGATGCCGCATTTGCAGTCTGGGATGTCCGCGCTCTTGACTGTAAGTGTCCGGTCCGCCCCAATACTGTTGCAAGAACGTGCTCAGCCTGTGGATCGAACCGGCGAGGTCGCCTTGCGGATACATCGGCCAAAGGACCGGATCGGTTTGAATGCCCTCATAGAAGCGAGTCACCAGTCGATCGAAGGTTTCGGTTCCTCCAATTTCGTAGTACAGCCCTTCTCGCGACGGACGAATTGGCTCAACCACTGGTGACCCGACGATGGGCAGTTCAGGACCCGAATCGTTTTCTAGCCCGGACACTATTTTTTCGAACTCGGGTTCGTTCGGCCGGAGCGTTTCGGGCTCGGCTCAATCGCGGGAGTTTTGCTAGTTCTGCGATCCTCGAGAATCGTGCGATTAAGGGACGGAACTGTAACGCCGATCGCGTCTAGCGCGAGCTTCACTTTTGCTCGGAGCGCTCTCGCAACTTCCCACTGATCTGCTGTTCTCGTCTTGACGACCAACCTCACAACGAGTGCCTCAAAACTGACGGATTCGACCCCCCAAATTTCCGGCGCCTCAATTATCTTGCGACGAAATTCGGGGTTTTTCGCGAGTTCATTTGCGGCGCCAAGCATCGTCTGCTTGAGCTTTTCGATGTCTGAGTCGTAGGGGATCGGCAGGTCCAAAATCACGCGGGCCCAACCCTGCGACATGTTTCCGACTTTCAGGATTTCGCCGTTCGGTATATGCCACAACGTTCCGTCGACGCTTCTAATGCTCGTGGCCCGAATTCCGACAGATTCAACGGTGCCGGATGCAACCCCAACATCGATGACGTCGCCAACCCCAAATTGGTCTTCGAACACCATAAACATTCCGTTGAGCACATCCTTGACGAGACTTTGAGCGCCGAACGCGAGCCCCGCGGCGATGACACCAGCCGCACCAAGCAAGCCAAGAATTGGAACGTTGAGGACATCCAGGATGACAACAAGCGCAGCCCCGAACACGATTACGGTGAGCATGCTATTGATCACAGTGCCGAGCGTTCTAGAGCGTTGCACTATTCGGGCCGCCGTTACTGGCGCGGATGCCAATTCCTGAGTCTCGTCGACATCGTGGGTTTTCTTAACCTTGGTGATTACTCGCTGCACCGAATGGTTAAGTAAGGCACCTAAGAGCCAACGCAAAACAAAGGCCCCGAGAACTATCGCAACGATCAAGAACAACGTGTGGTACTGGTTGTAGGCAAACGCGAAGAAACCAAGGAACTGATCCCAAACGCTCGAGGGTTCGTTAGCAGTATGCAACATAACCCCCCAAGTCTAATCTGCCCCCGAGTTGCCTTCTTCGGCCCAGTTTTTCGAAGAAAAACGGGCCGAAGAAGGCAACTCGGGGAGGAGGAGGGTTAGCTGCAGTTGGTTTTTACCCAGTCCTCGATCTTGGCCATGTCTTGGGAGAAGTTGTCATTGATTCCAGAAACATTGCCGGAGTCAGCCTTGATGGCGGCGTCCGCCACTAGGAAGACTTCGGCTTGAATGTCTCCAGGCGCCGCTTTCGCGACCGCGGTCCAGTACTTGCTCAAGCTTGTGTCTAAGAGGGAACTATCGGTGAACGCCTTGCACATTCCGTCTACCGAACCGCCGGTGTTTCCAAACTTGGCTGCAAGATCGGAGTTGTCCCCTGAAGAAGAACTACCGCTTGAGGAACTGCTACCGCTGTCTGATTTTCCCGACCCACCGGAGCCGCCTGAACCGCTCACTCCGGGAATGGCTGGAGCGCAAGCCGCGCAAGAAAGTACGAGAGCAGTCGAGGCGATTAGTCCTGCAATTGAGTATCGGGTGGAGCGAGGTTTGAACATTCTGGATCCTTGTTTGTAAAGTGCATTCGCACTCGATTCTTTAGTGCGAAGATTCACACTAATTTCAGGGCCAGTGTCCGTGGTTTCAAATAGCGCATCGATTTGTGTCTGTTTGCGAATATAACTTTTCGTCATATTATCTTTCATGCCCATTTCCGAGGAAAAGTTCGATTTCGGGACGACTTCTAGTTACCAGAGTTGGTCCAGTGATGGCTTGCCCGAGAGCGAACAGTTCGGGTATTGGGCCGAGAAGATTTCAGAAGTGTACGGACCAATTCGAGTTTCCCGAGCGTTTGAAGGTGCATTTCGAATGAACCTCGTTGAGACCAAACTTGGGCCCCTAACTATGTGGTCACTCGAAGCACAAGCGCACAGAGCCGAGCGAAACGCAGAAATGGCGAAAAAAGATCAGACGGGAATGGTTTATGTGAGCGTCCCGACCCTGGGTCGTCTCGTCGGCAGGCAACGCCAAAGTATTCTTACCCTCGACCAAGGCTGGGTTGGGATGATTCCAAGCGGCCAACCTGCGAGCGTTAGCTCGGATTCGAATTTTGGGCAATTGATAGTTGGACTCAAGGCCGAACTTGTCTTGGACCGATTGGCTGACGTTCAGAATGCCCGAATGGTTCAGGGGGAGGTTCCCGCACTGCTCGCGAGGCGAACAGCCCACCTTTTTGCAAGGACGAGCGACTTTGCAAACTACGAATCGAGTTTGCTCGCTGCCCAGCTGGTCGACTTGGTGGTTGCAAGTTTTGGAGCAAAACCAAATGGCAACAAATTTGCTCCAGGCCTTGTGAGGCAACTGGCGATGGATGAAGCGATGAAACGGCTCGGTGACGCAGATTTGAATGTGGAAGCCTTGGCAGCATCCGTGAATGTCTCGAGGCGCACTTTGGAAAAACTATTTGCCGAACGCGGGTTTACCGTGCATCGCTGGCTCGTCACAAGAAGGTTGGAGGCGGCGAAGGTTGATCTTGAGAACTCGGATCTAACGGTCGAAGCGATCGCCTACCGATGGGGCTTCGTCGATCGAACTCATTTCAGTCGCGTATTTAGCAAACAATTTGAAATATCGCCAGCTCAATATCGCAAGCTGAAATCAAGAAGTCGAACCGCTTAGTTCGCGCTCAAACCGCTTGTACCTTAATCGCCCGCTCAACACCCGCGAGGTTCTCAAGTACAAGTCGACGCAACGCAGGAGTGTCAGGGTTAGCATCCAACCAGGCTCGCGTCGCGTCCACGAGGGACTGCGAGGCCAATGGTGCTGGGTAAAGCCCGACAATGAGCGTCTCGGCGATGTGGTAACTGCGACTCGTCCAAATATCCTTTAGCGAAGCGAAGTACTTTGGTACAGCCACTTCAAGAGAGACCGGATCATTCACATGCTGATAGCCAAGCGCGGTGTTTCGCACGATGAGGTTCGGCTGTTCGTCTGAGTCAACTAGCGAAGCGAAAGCCGCAAGCTTGGCTTCGGATGTTGGAACGGTAGCTCTTGCGCGCGCGGCGGCTTGCTGCCCGGTTGCAGTCTTGTCTTTTGCAAGCGCAGCTTCGATCTCCGTTTCACCCGCTGCGGAGTTCAGTACCAAGCCTTCGAGTAGCTCCCAATCCAGATCGGTGTCGATCGTTAGTCCCGAAAGTGTAAGAGAACCGTCCCTAAGCGCCTTCAATGTGTTCACGTGTGCATCAGTCGAGGCGATGTTTGCGAAGAACTTCACGAACTGGAACTGGGCATCAGAACCGGCAGTTGCATTCTTGGCGAGAACAAGAAGAGCGTCTCCCACCTTCTCAATTGTTGACTTGCGCAACGAAGGATTGACGTACTGCCTGGCAACTTGAAGCAATTGGGTGAGGGATGTGCGAATCGTTGTGCTTTCGGTTTCTGTTGCGATATTTCCGAGAACCAAGTTGACGTAATCGCTCGGGTTGGTTTCGGCATCCCGAGTGGAGTCCC
>JAHBSS010000055.1 GCA_019639015.1 Cryobacterium sp.
CATAACTGCAGCGACAAACTTCCGGGGCGACAACAGGCTCGGATCTGGTGGACCGGACACTCCTCCGATTGTTGACACCATCAGCTACACACTCAACTCCGGCCAGACAATTACGTCAACGGAGCAAATTCCGTATGGCTACAAGCTCACGTTTGAAGAAGCCGGAATTTCCGGCGCTTCGGTGGCGTTCTCGCCCCCACTAGGCGGAGACGACGACCACGGATTCTTGGTGATCACGCCCACTTTGACTCCGGGCGGAGTCAAAGTGACGGCGACGAACAGTTATACCCAACTTGAAGTGACTAAGATTCTCGACCCGGTCGTCACCTTGCCACCCGGGACTACGTTCCCGATCGAATATCAGATTGGAACCGATCCGATCGTTACGACGGAGGTCACTCCTGGGTCCGGCAATGAGCTAACTATTACCGGCATTCCGCTTGGTGCAACCGTGAAGATTCGCGAACCGCTGGTCGGACCTTATTCGTGGGGTGGCTATATTTGGACGTCACCAATCTGGACGCAAGGGGTAACAACTCTCACTCAAGACGTCAACGGCTGGGTGACTCTCTCGAACTTCTCTAGTACTACACCGGTTGAAATTACGGTCACAAACAAGTCGATAGAGTTCCCGGCACTGCCGTTCTCAGGCGGTATCGGCGACTACCTGTTTACTTACGGTGGCGGGCTGGTGCTGCTGCTTGGAGTTGGATTTGGTGGTTGGCACTTGTGGACAGTTGTGTTCCGCCGCAAGCGTCGTAGAGTAGCAGCACACCGCGCTTAGAACAACGTGGAGCCTAGCGGGCGACCCTCGTTAAACCCCGGCAACACGACGAAAGCCGCAGTTGCGAGCGGGGTTGCGAATTCACTGAGCGAGTCGCCTTCGTCGAGTCTCAATTGGGTCTTTACAAAAGTTGAGACATCA
Source organism: Cryobacterium sp. (assembly GCA_019639015.1). Lineage (GTDB taxonomy): Bacteria > Actinomycetota > Actinomycetes > Actinomycetales > Microbacteriaceae > Terrimesophilobacter. The sequence continues at coordinate 926 of JAHBSS010000055.1, forward strand.
TTTTGGAACGAGACAAACAAGTGGCCTGTTTCGGCCGGCTCGGATCTGAAACTGTAGCCGCGCCTAAGCATCACGCCGCTACCCGTGAAGGAAGGGTGCGCTGCTCGCGCGTGAGAATGTTCGGGAACCTTGAGGGTCCCATCCGGTTCTTTAGCATCGAGATTGATTTCGTCATCGCGGTTCCCACCTGACAGTGGCGCCCCCGTGAGTTGCCGGCGACCGAACACCTTGTCGCGTTGCGCTTGGTCAAGCTTGCGGAAACTTACTGCGTCTAGAGCGAACTTTCGAATCACACAAATGGTCCCGCCCTTTAGTGGACCGGAACCAATCCAGACGTTGTCATCGAGCTCGGTCTCGGTTCGTGGTTCGATGATCCCGTCGAAGTAGCCGAGAGAGTTTCGAACCACCCCTCGAACCGGCTGGCCCCGAAATCCAAACTCCTGCCATCTCACGGTGGGTGACGGCAGATGCCCGATAACCCGAGCCAGGGTTGGCGCAAGTACGATCGGGTCACTTGCATTCACTGAGATAAATACGTCACCCCCAATAAATCCAGGATCAAGATCGCTATCACCTTTGAACAGCGGCAGTCGCAATTGATTGGCGAACTCAGGATGCCTCGAGTGAGACAATGGCCGTGCGCCGAGTCCGACAGTGATTGTGAGATCGCCAACGCCATCGGGAGTGACTAGTGAATTTCCGCTGGGAGCCGCAGTCAGGGATGCAATTTCTTGACTGAGCGAACCCAGCCACGCAGTCGGATCGCCAGATTGAATGTCGACAACACAAATCAGGCAATGCTGTTGCGGAATATTGGGCCTCGACACCCCAGCCTGATGCAAGCCAAACGGAGAAATATGACTGAGGGGGTTTGATTCCTTGTAGGAACGGGAAGCTTGCGCCAGGGCAACGGCACCGAGCCCCATGACTCCTGCGGCTCCAAAGCCGGCAAATAAACCTCGCCTTGACACTCGGCCTGCATCAGGAGGCAGGGCGTCACTCATTTCACTCCCCAGGAATCTGAAGCGAAGGGGCGGGCTTGGCTGAAAAATCAACGGTCACCCACGAGCCATTCAAATTGAGTTCGGCCCTGAGGATAAGCCCATCTTTGGTGACCCAAAGCCGTAGGGATTCCGAACCCGCTTGTGGCACTTTGCCGTCCGGGAGTGGTTCGTCACTCGCGGGTGCTGCGAACACCGTGACCGGAACACCGCCAACTTTGTCTGTCTTCAGCCACATTGCACCGGACTGCTGAAGTAGCAGCGGGTTATCGGGTCGATCCTGACCGAGATTTCCAATGGCGGCAAGCAACGTGTCAAGCGCCGATGATGATGTATCAAGCGGTCTGCTTTGCCAGTTCTGATCATCCAGATCGGGTATTGGCAACTTCGGGAAACCGTCGGAATCGGGTGAACTCGCGATTATTCCGACAGTACTGGAAGTCCAAAGTAGTGCTTGCGATTCAAATGCGCCCGTGACTTCGACATAGCCTGCACCATTGGCGTAGTCAACCCAACCGAGCAGCTTGAGTTCGGTGCCCGACTGGTTCAGGACTGTACTAATGGTCCGTGTACCGGCATTGAAATTCGCGAACCTAGAAATCGCAAGTAACTCGGATTCTTTCGACGTGACAACATGGGCGGTTGGGCTCACAGTTTGAGCCGTACATCCGGCCAACACCGCCGCGGCAATTGTGAGAATTGCGAATAGTCGCACGCGCTTAGGCTTCATCACTTCGAACCGGATAGTTCTGCAAGAAGAGCTGAATCGGGTAACAGCACCGAATCCAGGTCCGGGAAAGAAATGGCGTTCGGTAGCGGGTCGTATTTTGCGGCGCGAGGCAATTGGGGTTGATCTTTAGGAGGTGCGACCTTCAAGAAGCTGACCCCTGGAGGTGCGGCGGGGCCGGTCAAACTCTCGGCATACGATTGAGCTGCACTCGATCCAGAGCAGGCCGCGATCAAGTCACTTGCGAAGCTAGTTGGAATCGTTGCGCTGGCCTCACTCCAGCAGTTTGCTTTCGCTGCGGCCCTAGTCGTTGAGAGATTTGCGATACTCACGCCTGGGTCGAATTGGTTACTTTCAAACTCATTATTTATTGACGGGATGTCTTCAGTATTAGTAATGACAATTCCCGCTTTCGGATTCCCGGTTAGCAAGTTACGAAGAATTAAGTTCGACTGACCGCCCGAAATGCCGATACCGATCCCAAATGCGCCTTCCGCTTGTGATGGGGAGTCCGCCTCGACATTGTTCGAAATAACGTTTCCAACTACCTTGTTGCCGCGCTGGGGTGTGAACGCCTCCCGATAGCTTGAAAGTAAAGTCAGTCCTATCCGATTGCTTGAGAAACGGTTTCCGACAATTACGACGGAATCGCTCGCGTTTGCGTTCTCAAAGCCGACGGCGTTTCGCTCAGCGACATTGCCTGTGATTAGCACGTCGCAGTTCTCGCATTGACCAACATAAATGCCGCTGTCTGCTGAACCCGAAGTATACGAATCTCGAATTACCCCGTGCTGCGAATTCAGCGCGTAAATTCCGTATAGCCCGTTGTTGTATGCGGTCACATGGTCAACAAGGTAACGCTGCAGTGGTGGATACTTGCTCGGATCCCAATTCGTGTAACCGCTTGTGCCGGGTGGCTTCACTCCACTCTCGTCGTGCATTCCCGTGATCAGCAGGCCATAGAACGTTGCACCGGTGATTGTCAGGTTCTCAACCCGAACCCCGTCAGCGGTTACGACAATCCCGTATGGTCGAGTTCCGCCACCATCGATAATCGTCAAGTTCCGGTCTTCACCGCGAATCGTGATATTCGGCTTGGTGACCTCAAGCTGCTCCTTGTAGTTGCCGGGAGCAATGGAAATTACTCCACCCGGGGCGACAAGAGACATTGCCTCCGAGAGCGTCTTTGCATCCCTTGGCACTTGGACTTCGCTCATCAAAGTTGGAGCGGCGGGTTCGCAACCGGTCAGTATCGACGCAAGCACGATTGACACTAAAACTAGGCTCAAGTTCCGTCGCACGACTCAAGTGTAAGGCGTTCATGCTTTCAACCGTCCTTGAGCGATTATCGAACCTGTAGCCACAATTGGGGGCAAAAATTGCTTGAGAAATACCCGTAGAATATTTGACGTCACAACAGCATTCCTGCATGACTTTGTGCCTGCGCAAAGTCGCGTGACATTTTGACCCGAATTGACCCGAATCAAGAGAGAGACTCATGACTATCAACTCTGCAACCCGTCATGGCCGAAAGCTCGGGGCTGCCGTCGTAGCGCTCGCCTTGAGTGCTTTCGGTCTAGTCGGCCTTTCGAGTGTTGCCAGTGCCGATCCAATTGGAGACATTGGCAACATTGACAACCCGGATGCCGGAAACGGCTCCATCATCATCACCAAGTATGAGAAGTCCCCAACCAACGGAACCACCGGCGGAAACGGTACCCCTCAGACCGGACTCGGTACCACGATCGATGGTGTTGTGTTCTCGATCCAGGAAGTAATTCACGACCCCTCGAACACTTCAATCGACCTTCTTACCAATGGTGGGTGGAACGAAGCAAACGCCGTGGAAACCGCTTGGTCACCAGCTTCACCCAACACATTGCTTGCGGGTTACAAGCTCACAGCGGCTACAAACCAGACCACGGCAGGTGGAGGTATTGCAACGTTCGGTAGCCTTCATTACGGCCTGTACCTGATCAAGGAAGTCTCGGCGCCAAGCAATGTAACCGACCCGGCTTTGCCGTTCTTGGTAACGGTGCCTTTCCCGACCGGGCCAACCAATGTGACCAACCCTAATGAGTGGTTGTACAACGTCTACGTTTACCCGAAGAACGGTGTAACGGGGCTCACGAAGGTTGTCGACAGCTCTGACTCGGCGTTCCATACTCAGGGTTCGTTCATCAGCTGGACAATTACTTCGAATATTCCGGTTCTGACTAACAACGCGGCGGACTTCACGGTTTACGACGTAACTGACACCATCGACATTACTCAGTTGAGCTTCTACACCGGAGTTGTACCGGCAGGAATCTCACCAAGAGGAGTTGTCATCACCAACGCTTCAAACGTTGATGTAAGTGCGAGCTTCACTCCAGGTACGGATTACACCTATGCCATCAACGTTGGCCTAGACACTCAGACCCTAAGCTTCACCTCGACCGGTAGAAGCAAGCTTGGAACGCTCGCAGAAGGTGGAACAATCAAGTTCACCGTTCCAACTACGGTGGTAGCTGTACCAGCCGATGGAACTGTTGAGAACCAGACCGATTCGTATGTCAACAGCGGTCACTTGACCTACAACACCGACACCGACCTCGGTCAGCTTCGCGTTTACAAGTTCGCCTTAGTGAATGGTCCTGGCGACACTACCCCAGCTACCAAGACTCCACTTGCTGGCGCTACGTTCCAGATCTACCACGATGCTGACACCGATGGTGTTGCCGATGCTGGAGAGCTAGTGACCTCCGGTGGGGCAACTACCTTCACGACTCTTGCGTCGGGCTTGGTTGACATCCCAGCGTTGAAGCCGGGCGCGTACCTTCTCGTTGAGACTGTCGCACCAGTTGGTTACCAATTGAACTCGACCCCTCACGCAGTCACGGTAGTTGCTGGCCCTTCGGTCACCGGCTCCACAAACTACATTGAGGTTTCGAACAGCCAAGTACCACCGTGGCTACTGCCATTCACCGGTGGTAACGGGGTACTCATGTTCAGCCTCTTAGGTGGCGGCATGATGGCTCTAGCCTTCGGATTGGCATTCGTTGCCTTCCGTCGCCGCAAGGCACAGGCAAAGGCCTGACCTATACACGCGAAATGGCGGGGGTGTCGCAAGACGCCTCCGCCATTAGCATGAGCAGATAATGAAGAGATCAAAGCCGGCTCTACCTCGCCACAAGGCAGTGCCAAAGCCTGCCAGGTTCAAAGTCTCTTGGCTAAGCCTAGGAACCGCAATTATCTTCATGATCGGCACGATAATCACGTTGCTGCCAACCATAGCTAACTGGTACTCCGAGGTAGATCAGGCTAAAGAGCTCGACACCCTGAACAGCGAAGTGCGGGATTTCAGCGCCATCGCCTTGCGACAGGAGATTGCCGATGCTCAGCTCTACAACACAACACTGACCGGCGGTGCGCTGGTCGCCGCCAATGAACGAATCCCGCTTTCGGAGAGCACGATTGCGCGAGCTTCACACCTGGAATACAGCGATTTGTTGAAGGCTGATTCACGTGGCCTTATGGGCCGGATTCGAATCCCGGCAATCGGGGTAGACCTTCCGATTTACCACGGTACGAGCGAAGAGACGTTGAAGATCGGTGCTGGTCATCTGGAGGGCACTGCGTTGCCCGTTGGTGGCGTTGGCACCAGATCAGTAATCACAGCTCACCGGGGATTAGCGACGTCGGTGCTATTCACGCATTTGGACCAAGTCAAAATTGGTGACACGTTCACGATCGAGGTTTTTGGCGAAGTATTGACCTATAAAGTCAAGACGACTGAGGTCGTTGAACCAAGCGATTCAAGAGCTCTCTATCCGATCCCGGACTTGGACCTGGTCACACTCGTTACCTGCACACCTCTCGGTGTCAACAGCCACCGAATCTTGGTTACGGGCGAAAGGATCGAGCCGACACCGGCGAAAGATTTGGCCGCGGCCGGCAAACCCCCGACAATTCCCGGATTCCCGTGGTGGTTACTGATCTTGATCGCAGTGTTCTTGGTATTGGCAACATATGTCTGGTACTCCGGCAAGCGGCCCAATAACCCGTATCTGGCAGAATCAAAGATCCTTGACTCAGAACATTCCCGCAAAGATGCGGAATCAAAACATCCAACAGCCCCCAAGAAGTCGAAAGAAGCCAGAATCAAGCGTGGCAAGCGCAAATAGAGCGACACGCCCGGGTTGCAGCAAATGCCGGGATGTGGCAGACTCTTGTAGTTCAATATTTCGCTTCGATCTAGAGGCGAATCACTGTCAGGCAGTGCATAGGACTCAGACTCGATGAGGTCGGAGTTATAGGCGGCAGGCAGCAGAACATGCGCTCGAATAGAGAAATCATTTTCCGGCGTGCAAACCCTCAGCTAATTTCACATCGCACAAGTGTGTATCGCGATTGAAAACCCTGAGGGCTGGCGAAAACCAGAACGTAGTGTCCGTTTAGCAATGGGCATATGAAACAAAAACAGTGGTGCGAGAGCAGAAATGCAATCGAAACAAGCCTGAGCGCACGCTTGGGCGAGTGAGTACAGGAAGAGAGTCAGGCTATGGCGGGACAAAAGATCCGCATCCGACTGAAGTCATACGACCATGAGGTCATCGACAGTTCGGCACGCAAGATCGTCGACACAGTCACCCGTGCCGGAGCGAGTGTAGTTGGACCAGTTCCACTACCGACTGAGAAGAACGTGATCGTTGTTATCCGTTCACCTCACAAGTACAAGGACAGTAGAGAACATTTCGAAAAGCGCACCCACAAGCGACTCATCGACATCATCGACCCGACCCCGAAGGCCGTGGACTCGTTGATGCGACTTGACTTGCCAGCGGATGTCAACATCGAGATCAAGCTCTAACGGTCGAGAAAGAACTCAGCGAGGAATTATGACTGCGAAGACAACCACGAAGGGGTTGCTCGGCACAAAGCTGGGCATGACCCAAGTGTGGGATTCAGCCAACAAACTTGTGCCAGTTACGGTTATCGAGATCTCCCCGAATGTCGTGACGCAAATACGCACCCCAGAAGTTGACGGCTACAGTGCCGTCCAAATCGCCTATGGCGGTATTGACCCGCGCAGGGTCAACAAGCCAGCCACCGGCCATTTCACGAAGGCTGGAGTTACCCCAAGGCGCCACCTGACCGAACTACGCACCGACGATGCAGCACAGTACAGCCTCGGTCAAGAGTTGACCGTTGAACTGTTCGAGGCTGGCAAGCGAGTGGATGTCGTTGGTACGAGCAAAGGTAAAGGCTTTGCCGGCGGAATGAAGCGCCACAATTTTCAAGGTGTAAGTGCCAGCCACGGTTCGCACCGTAACCACCGCAAGCCCGGATCAATTGGCGCTTCGTCAACTCCGAGTCGAGTGTTCAAGGGCATGAGAATGGCCGGACGCATGGGTGGAGAGCGAGTCACGGTGCTCGGCCTCACAGTTCACGCGGTAGACGCTGAGAAAGGCTTGCTGCTTGTCAAAGGCGCCGTGCCCGGAGCTCGTGGACGCCTCGTGTTCGTACGCAGTTCAGTGAAGGAGGCATAGCCGATGTCGACCACCGAAACCGTTGATGTACTCAACGCAAAGGGAAGCAAGTCGGGCTCAGTAGAGCTTCCAGGCGAACTCTTTGATGTTCAGACCAATGTTCCACTAATTCACCAGGTTGTAACCGCCCAGCGTGCAGCTGCTCGCCAGGGAACCCACAGCGTTCTCGGTCGCGGGGAAGTTTCCGGGTCCGGAAAGAAGCCGTTCAAGCAAAAGGGCACAGGTCGCGCACGTCAAGGCTCGATCCGTGCACCTCAAATGACTGGTGGTGGAGTTGTCCACGGACCGCAACCGCGTGATTATTCACAGCGGACACCAAAGAAGATGATTGCCGCCGCACTTCTCGGTGTGTTGTCGGATCGCGCTAGAGGTGGACGCATCCACGTCGTCGAGGCTGTCGGGGGTGCGGATGCGCCTTCAACCAAGACAGCAGCCACTCAAATCGCCGAATTGGCACCGGGTCGCAGAGTTTTGATTGTGCTCGATCGTTCCGATGAGAACGGTTTGAAGAGTGTCCGCAATCTTGCTGGCGTTCACGTTCTAGCTGTCGACCAGCTAAACGCTTACGACGTCGTGCTCAGCGATGATGTGGTCTTCACAAAGAGTGCACTTGAGGCGTTCGTAGCTTCAAAGAACAAAGCTGAAGCGCAGGAGGTTGCCAAGTGAGCACAATAAGCAAGGACCCACGCGATGTGATCATTGCCCCGGTTGTTTCCGAGAAAAGTTACGGGCTCATCGATCAAGGCAAGTACACCTTCGAGGTTGACCCTCGGTCGAGCAAGACTGAGATCAAGCTCGCGGTTGAGAAGATCTTTGGTGTAAAGGTCGCGTCGATCAACACTTTGAACAAGCAAGGAAAAGCCCGCCGCACAAGATTTGGTATCGGTCACCGCAAGAACACTAAGCGGGCAATCATTACCCTCAAGTCCGGCTCAATCGACATCTTTACGTCGGTCGGTTAAGGCGAGGAGAGAGAGAATGTCAATTCGCAAATATAAGCCAACGACACCGGGTCGTCGCGGTTCATCCGTCGCTGATTTCGCTGAAATTACGCGTTCAACCCCCGAAAAGTCGCTACTAAAGCCGCTCCCGAAGACCGGTGGACGTAACAGTGCCGGTCGAGTGACGACTCGTCACATTGGTGGTGGCCACAAGCGCCAGTATCGTCTGATCGACTTCAAGCGCAATGACAAAGACGGCGTCAACGCCAAGGTCGCTCACATCGAATACGACCCGAACCGCACCGCCCGCATCGCGTTGCTGCACTTCGTAGATGGCACGAAGCGTTACATCATCGCGCCAGACAAACTAAAGCAAGGCGACATCATCGAGTCGGGTGCCTCCGCGGACATTAAGCCGGGCAACAACTTGCCTCTTCGCAACATCCCGGTTGGAACTGTCATTCACGCGATCGAGCTAAAACCCGGAGGTGGCGCAAAGCTTGCGCGTTCAGCCGGTGCGAGTGTTCGACTTGTCGCAAAGGATGGACCGTATGCGCAACTACGCATGCCGTCTGGGGAAATTCGCAATGTTGATGCCCGTTGCAGAGCAACCATCGGAGAGGTCGGCAATGCCGAGCAATCAAACATCAACTGGGGTAAGGCAGGCAGAATGCGTTGGAAGGGTGTGCGCCCGACCGTTCGCGGTGTCGCAATGAACCCGGTTGACCACCCGCACGGTGGTGGTGAAGGGAAGACCTCTGGT
>JAHBSS010000056.1 GCA_019639015.1 Cryobacterium sp.
CCCAAGGTCGATCCAATACTCGACCGAGTCCTAACATTCCCACTTCCGGCTGATTGATAATCGGGGCGGAACCGTCGGTACCGTATCCTCCGTAATTGTTGAGCGTGAACGTACCACCGCGAAGTTGGTCATTTGCAAACGCCCCCGTCTTGGATGTCTCAACAATCTGCACGAAGGCATCTCGTAGCTGTGTCGTTGTCATGTCTTGAGCGTTGTGAATCACGGGAACCATCAGGCCCCTAGCGGTCTGAGCAGCAATTCCCAAATTGATTTGCGAGTGTTGAATGATTTCCCCAGCACTCATATCAACGCTTGAGTTCAAGATCGGGTTGCGCTTTAGACCTTCAACAACAAATTTCGCAACCAACGCCGTCGAACTCCAACGTTGCCCAGTTGATGCCTCTAGTTCATTCTTTGCGAGAAGCAAATTGGTTGCGTCAACATCCAGCCAAATAGTTGCTTCCGGTACTTCACGCCTTGAAGCCGCCATTCTCTCGGCGACAACCTTTCGGAGTCCGCTAATTGGAATCCGCACGTCGCCGTCCAGTCGGCTCGAAACTCTTGATCCAGCATTGGCGGAGGCTTTCATCGCTAGTTCAACATCCCGCCGCAAGACCAAACCGTTTTCCCCGCTACCTACTAATTCGTGTGCCTCAAGACCATTGTCTCGAGCGAGTTTTCGCACGATTGGCGAAACAACAGGTGAAGCTCCTACGGCATTGCGAGTTGCTTTCGTTTCGAGTGTCGGAGTTGGAGTCCGGGTGGAGGCACCTTTGCCAAATCGACCAGACCGAGACTTGGCACCTTGCGCCGATAATGCACCATAACCTGCTAGTACACCAGAATCTGCACCGAGTGCGGCCGCTGCCGGGTCGCCACGCAGCGCGGTTCCCGGAACGCTATCGGCTCCAGAAACCGGCGCAACGTCGGCCAATTCATCGCTGACTGTTACGGAGATTATTGCTTGACCCGTGTGAATCGTGTCCCCAACCGCAAAGTGCAGTTTCTCGACTGTACCCTCAAAGGGGCTAGGTAGATCAACAATTGATTTTGCTGACTCGACTTCGATGATTGGTTGGTCGATTTCAACTTTGTCACCTTCAGCGACAAGCCAATTCACGATTTCAGCTTCAGTGAGGCCTTCGCCGAGATCAGGAAGGATGAATTGTTTCGAAGCCATTTCAGTCTTCCCAGTTCCAACTATTGAGAGCGGTCAAGATTCGCTCAGGGTTAGGTAGATAGAACTTTTCAAGCAACGGTGCAGGGAAGGGAATGTCGGCGCCCGTTATTCGAAGGATTGGCGAAGCCAAGTGGTAGAACTCGCGTTCAGTGACTCGAGCAGCCACTTCCGCACCATAACCGCCGAACTGCGCTGCTTCGTGAAGCACAGCAGCTCGATGCGTCTTCCGAACTGAGGCTCCAACCGTCTCATCGTCGAACGGAGATAAAGAGCGCAAGTCAATTACTTCGACCGAGAGCCCTTCTGCGGCACCGAGCTCAGCCGTTTTGAGAGCTAAGGCGACTGTTGGACCGTAGGAGATTAGAGTCACATCGTCGCCTTCCCTGACCACTCGTGCCTTGTTCATTGGAAGTTCCTCGAGTTCGGTCGCTTCTGGTTCTTTAGTCCAATAGTGGCTCTTTGGTTCAAGAAAAATGATTGGGTCGTCTGAACGGATCGATTCAAGCAACATTGAGTACGCATCCGTCGGGTTGGACGGCGTTACCACCGTAAGCCCCGGGGTGTGAGTCCAGTATGCCTCTGACGAGTCTGAGTGGTGCTCCACTCCACCAATTCCACCGGATGTGGGAATACGAATTACCATCGGTAAGCGAACGGCGCCCCTGGTGCGATTGTGAGCTTTCGCGACGTGGGAAACGATTTGTTCGAATGCTGGATAACTGAATGCATCGAATTGCATCTCGACAACTGGCCTCAATCCATACATTGCCATTCCGATTGCCGTTCCGATAATCCCGGATTCTGCAAGTGGCGAATCCCAAACGCGATTCTCTCCAAAATCTCGATTCAATCCGTCAGTGATTCTGAATACACCACCGAGGGGACCAACGTCTTCGCCAAAAATCACAACGTTTTCGTTTTCGGTTAGCGCGTCGCGCATGGCGCGGTTAAGAGCAGCAGCCATTGTCAGAGGCTTTGCTTCGCTTTGGGTCTTCGATTTTGTTGATTGTTGCGGATTCATTTCTTTGAATCCCCGTCCAAATCGAGTTCGGTTTGCAGTGCTGCTTGTTGGGCTTGAAGCGACGCGCGCTTAGTCACATAGACGTTTTCAAATAATTCCATCGGGTCAAGCTTCGGTTCCTGATTCAATGCCTCGCGCATGGCCTTTGCGGTGGCTTCTGCTGCCTCTGAAATCTCGTCACGCACGGATTGGTTTAGAGCACCTTCAGAAACCAAGTAGCGTTCAAGCCTCTCGATTGGGTCCTTAGCTCTCCATTTTTCAACTTCTGACGCGTCACGGTATCTACTTGGATCGTCAGAGTTTGTGTGCGGCTCGACCCGATAGGTTAGGCATTCGATAATTGTCGGGCCGTCTCCTCGTCTTGCGCGATCCAGTGCGGCAGTAACAACTGCGTAGACTGCCGCCGCATCATTGCCGTCGACATGGAATCCCGGGATTCCGTACCCTATTGCACGGTCGGCGAGCATCCTCGCCCTAGTCTGTTTTGAATAGGGCACGCTAATTGCAAACTGATTGTTTTGGATCACAAATACGGTCGGAGCCTGCCAAACTCCAGCAAAATTGAACCCTTCGTGAGCGTCACCTTCGCTTGTAGCGCCGTCACCAATGAAGGCGACTGTAGCGATTGGATCGTTCTTTAGCTTTGCCGCGGTCGCGAAACCGACCGCGTGCAGAACTTGAGTTGCTAGCGGAGTTGCTTGCGGGGCGGTTGCATGTTCGTGAGGATTCCAACCGCAGTGCCAGTCACCTCTAAATCCAGTGAGGATTTCGGCGGTGGGGACACCGCGAGTCAACACCGCGATGCTGTCTCGATACGTTGGGAATAGCCAATCACTTGGACTCATCGCTGAAACGGTTCCGATCTCGCTGGCTTCTTGCCCCCTAGCGGAAGGGTATGTAGAAAGTCTGCCTTGCCGTGTTAGTGCAGTTACTTGGGTGTCCCACCGCCTGGCCACAACCATGCTGCGGTAAATACCCAACAAGGTAGCCAATTCTGGAATCTCGAACCCGTGGCGTTGCTTCGCGGGCACTGCTTTCCCTGTATCGCCAATTAGACGCAATGGCTCGACGTCGGGTAGTTCAATGGGCAAAGGCGTCGCCAGGATCGTGCTCATTCGTCAATGTTGCTCTGAGTTTGCTGCCTTTCGTCGGCAGATTTTGCGAAACGCTACTGGTTGCGCTTCAAATTGCCAAAGCTGGGACGAAATGATTCACACAGGTCACGTCTTGTGCCAAATGTCCAGGACCTGTTCAGGCGCGGTTCCCTCTCGCTCTTCAAGAATTACGTAAGACCTTGTTGAGGCAACTCCGGGCATACTGCGAATTTTTCGCAGAATCGTTTCTGAAAGCGTGTCGTGGTCAGGTGCACTCACCGTTAACAGAATGTCAATATCTCCGGCTAAAGCCTGAACCTTCTCGACGAAAGGCAATGTCGCTAGCGCCTCGGAAACCGTAGACCAGTCCGATTCAACCTTGACAATTACAATCGCAGAAATCGCCAATCCGAGAGCTTCGCGATTGACTATTGCCGCGAAGCCCGTGATTACTCCCTCGTCCAAAAGTCGCTGCAATCGAATGTGTGCTGAGGTCCTAGAAATGTGCACGAGTTCGGCAAGTGCCCGAATCGACAATCGTGCATCCCTGCCCAGTTCTGAGATGATGCGTCGATCTATTTCATCGATGCGCGGCTTCGTCACCCACAACCCTCCTTGCTCGCGGTTGTACCCCAGCGTACTGCCATCGGGAAAAATCAGTTCGGTAGACTCAGTGACTGTGACGGCCCGCCTTTCTAAGCTATTTGTAAGGACTCTGCGCGAAGACCCATCAGACGCTGAGGTCACTAGTCATCGCCTTCTAGTTCGGGCAGGATACATTCGCCGTCAAGCACCGGGAATATTTGCCTGGCTGCCTCTAGGACTCAAAGTCAAGGCCAAAATCGAGAACGTCATCCGTGACGAGATGGAGCGGGCGGGGGCCCAAGAAGTACACTTTCCAGCTTTACTTCCAAGGGAACCATATGAAATGACGGGCCGTTGGACGGAGTACGGCAACGGAATTTTCAGGCTCAAGGATCGAAAAGAAGTCGACTACTTGCTTGCTCCGACTCATGAAGAGGTGTTTACGTTACTTGTGAAGGACTTGTACTCAAGTTACAAGGACTTGCCCCTGTCGATTTATCAGATTCAAGACAAATATCGGGATGAGGCTCGACCAAGAGCGGGCCTGTTGCGCGGGCGCGAATTCACGATGAAAGACGCTTACTCGTTCGATTACACGGATGCCGGTTTAGACGCTTCCTATCAAGCTCAGCGAGATGCTTATGAACGAATTTTCAAGAGATTCGGACTTGAATATGTAATCGTGCAAGCCGATGCTGGCGCAATGGGTGGCTCTCGCTCTGAAGAGTTCTTGCATCCAACTCCAATCGGAGAAGATTCTTTCGTTCGGTCCGCTGGTGGTTATGCGGCAAATGTCGAAGCATTCAAAACCAGTGCGCCGCAACCAGTTGCACTCGAAGGGTTGCGGCCTGCCGAGATTCATGACTCCCCTGGGACGCCCACGATTGCCACCCTCGTTGCGCTGGCTAACGCCCAAGTGGCGAGACCCGATCGAGAATGGCGGGCGGAGGACACTCTCAAGAATGTTGTACTTGCGCTCAAGCACCTTGATGGACGACGCGAGATAGTTGTGGTCGGTTTGCCGGGGGATCGAGAGGTTGATCTCAAGCGCATTGAAGTCGCGTTCGCACCTGCAGAAGTCGAGCCAGCAACGGAAGCAGATTTTGAGGCCAATCCGGGGCTCGTCAAGGGCTACATTGGGCCTTGGTCCCCGACAGGTAGCATTCTCGGGACTGAATCCGCTACCGGTATTCGTTATTTGCTTGACCCGCGAGTTGCAGTCGGAACTCAATGGATCACCGGTGCCAATCAATCCGAGAAGCATGTGTTCTGGTTAACGGCAGGACGCGATTTCGACGCCGACGGTCTTATCGAAGCCGCAGAAGTCCGAGACGGCGACTTGGCTCCGGACGGCTCAGGGCGGGTAGAAATCGCCAGAGGCATGGAAATCGGACACGTATTTCAGCTTGGTAGAAAATATGCTGAAGCTCTTGGCCTGCAAGTGTTAGACGAAAACGGAAAGCTCGTTACCGTAACGATGGGCTCATACGGCATCGGAGTCACCCGCATCCTTGCAGTGATTGCAGAAGCTAATAATGACGAGCGAGGACTAATTTGGCCAAAAGAAGTTAGTCCTTTTGACGTTCACTTGATCGCCGCGACTAAGGACGAGACTGTCTATCAAGCATCCGAGAGTGTGCTTGCGCAACTTGAGGACTCGGGGTTCGATGTGCTCTTTGATGACCGCGAGAAGGTTTCCCCAGGCGTGAAATTCGCGGATGCCGAACTTATTGGAGTGCCATTCATCATTATTGTCGGGCGTGGCGCGGCGGAAGGGCTCGCCGAGTTTTGGGACAGGCGGTCCGGATTGCGTGAAGCAATCGCTCTCTCAGAAGTTGCAAAGCGATTGGTGGCCGAACTCCGGTAACTTAGTTCTTTATAGAATTTCGTTTCAGCAGAAGTGAATAGTGGAGGTCACAGTGGAAATAGACCTAAGTGTCCTTCGCGGCATGGAACGCGAACGTGATATTCCGTTTGAAGAACTCGCCTCGATAATTGAGCAGGCAGTTTTGACCGCATACCTTCGCCACACGGGAAAGTTGGATTCGAAAGATTCTCGTGCGACGGCAAGAGTTGAACTCAACCGTAAGACCGGAAAGATCGTAATTTTCGTTCCAGAGTTCGACGAAAGCGGTGCAATCATCGGCGAAGTCGAGGACAATCCCGAAGATTTCGGCCGAATCGGTGCATTCGCAGCGAAGCAAGTAATTAATCAAAGGCTTCGCGATATTGCCGATGATCATGTTTTGGGGGAGTTCAGGGGTCGCGAGGGGGATATCGTCGCCGGCGTAATTCAACAAGGACCAAACCCCCGAATGATCCATATAGATCTTGGCTCTGTCGAAGCAATCTTGCCTCCTGAAGAACAGGTGCCCGGCGAGGAGTACAAGCACGGTTCAAGAATTCGGGTTTATGTTACGAGCGTTACAAAAGGACTAAAGGGCCCTTCGATCACGGTCTCGCGTACGCATCCCTCTTTAGTTCGCAAGTTGTTTGCGCTGGAGGTTCCAGAAATTGCCAGCGGCACTGTCGAAATAGTTTCTCTTGCGAGAGAGGCTGGACATCGCACAAAAATTGCCGTCAAAGCAAACGAAGCGGGAATTAACGCCAAAGGTGCTTGCATTGGCGAAATGGGTCAACGTGTCCGTGCCGTGACCGCGGAGTTGAATAACGAGAAGATCGACATCGTGGATTTCAGCGCTGACCTAGCGACGTTTGTTGCCAACGCGCTTTCGCCAGCAAAGGTGTCGAGTTCATTCGTGATTGATGAATCCCTCAAAGCTGTTCGCGCACTTGTGCCTGACTATCAGTTGTCACTCGCTATCGGTAAGGAAGGCCAAAACGCTCGACTCGCAGCCAAATTGACCGGGGCGAGGATCGATATCCAACCTGACAGCATCCTTGAAGGGTAGGCGCTACACTGGAATCCGTCAGAACTTGCCTCGGTTGTCGGCAACGTGTTGGTCAATCCTCGTTATTGAGAGTGGTCGCCGTAGCTAACAAGGTGGAAGTGGATCAAACCGCAACCATGCCGGGAAGAGGTGCGTGGGTTCACCCAGCCGAAAGTTGCGTGCAAAACGCGATAGCCAGAAAAGCTTTCGCAAGAGCGCTACGCGTGGACGGGTCACTACAAACCGAAGCAGTTTTGAGTCATATCAAAGCCGCGAAAGCGACAAGTAAAGAACAGGCTGAAAGAGCTATGGGCAAATGATGAGCGGCTCGAAATGAGACCGTCGCTTAGCTAAAGGTCTGCTCCTGCCCGGGGCAGTCCCGAGACAGGAGAATTGTGGCGAAACCACGCGTGCACGAGATCGCATCGGATCTTGGCATTGACAGCAAGAAGGTCCTTGAAAAACTCAAGGAAATGGGCGAGTTCGTAAAAGGACCGTCATCTAGCATCGAGCCTCCGGTTGCTCGAAAAGTTAGAGCAGCTCTTGAAGCTGAGGGAATTACCGCACCGAAAGTGGCGGAATCAAATCCCAACACAGCCAGAAAACCAGAGCATTCACACGTTGAACCGAAAGATGCCCGGCCGAACACTGCGGGATCGGGTGCACGGGCAAAAGCAGATACAGAACAAAGGACTGCGGAATCAGCTCCTTCAGCCGACGCGCCAGAGCTTTCAGCAAACAGGCCAAGTTCACCTCGCCCTGTCAACCCGTCAGCCTCGGCGCCCAATCAATCAAGCTTCGACACATCAAAGTCGTCTCCTATTCCCCGACCCGGCATCCCGCGCCCAGGGAACAATCCGTTCTCTTCGAGTCAAGGAATGCCCAGACCCGGCGGCCCGCGCCCGGGAAACAATCCGTTTGCAAGTTCTCAAGGCATGCAGCGCCCCGGATCTAACTCAGGCGCACCTAGACCGGCGGGCCAAAGAGGGGGAGCGCCACGCACAGGTGCGGGGGCACGACCAGGGCAATCAGGCACGCGTCCAAATAGTTCTGGCAGCGGCGGCAATTCAGGTGCCCCACGCTCCGGTGGATTCCGATCTGGTGCCCCAAGTCAAGCTCCGGCTGGAATAGGCGGCCCACCGCGTCCAGGTGCCGGTGGTCGCGGCCGAGGCGGAGGCGCAGCAGGTGCGTTCGGTCGTGGAACTGGAAAATCCAAGGCCCGAAAATCAAAGCGCACAAAGCGCACAGAGTTCGAACTTAGAGATGCGCCTACTCTTGGCGGCGTTACCGTACCAAAGGGTGATGGCAGCACGATCGTTCGACTTCGTCGTGGTGCCTCAATCACAGATTTCGCAGACAAAATCGATGCAAGTCCGGCGAATCTCGTAACGGTGTTGTTTCACTTGGGTGAGATGGCAACCGCCACAGAATCGCTAGACGAAGCGACCTTTGAAGTCCTTGGTGCCGAACTGGGTTACAAGATCCAGATCGTTTCGCCTGAAGACGAGGATCGCGAATTGCTTGAGGGCTTTGATATTGACCTCGACCAAGAAGACGAAGAAGAAGCGAATGAGGATCGACTTCCTCGTCCGCCGGTTGTGACTGTAATGGGCCACGTTGATCACGGAAAGACAAGGCTTCTAGACGCGATCCGCAAGGCGAACGTTCGCGAAGATGAAGCCGGTGGCATCACTCAGCACATCGGTGCTTACCAAGTTGAGGTTGAGCATGACGACCACGAACGCACAATCACGTTCATCGACACACCTGGCCACGAAGCGTTCACTGCCATGCGTGCAAGAGGTGCTCAAGTCACCGACATCGCAATACTTGTGGTCGCAGCAGACGACGGCATCATGCCTCAGACCGTTGAAGCACTTAACCACGCTCAAGCGGCTAATGTGCCGATCGTCGTGGCGGTCAACAAGATTGATAAGCCGGATGCCAACCCGGCAAAGGTGCGTCAGCAACTTACCGAATTTGGCCTAGTTGCAGAAGAGTATGGCGGCGAGACGATGTTCGTCGACGTGTCCGCTCTAAACAACATTGGAATTACCGAGCTTTTGGACGCGGTGCTTCTAACCGCCGACGCTGGAATGGATTTGCGTGCAAACCCTAACCGTTCCGCGCGGGGAGTAGCCATTGAAGCCAAACTCGATAAGGGGCGTGGTGCTGTTGCGACAGTTCTAATCCAATCGGGGACTCTCGAAGTCGGGGATCCGATCGTCGCGGGCACTGCCTATGGTCGTGTGCGCGCGATGTTCGATGAAAACGGAGACCCTGTTGACGAGGCGACACCCGCGCGACCTGTAGCGGTACTTGGGTTTACTTCCGTCCCGAGAGCCGGTGACACGTTCATTGTCACAGACGATGATCGAACAGCTCGCCAAATTGCTGAGAAGCGTGAAGCAGTAGAGCGAAATGCCCTACTTGCGCGCAGTCGAAAGCGAATTAGCCTTGAAGACTTCACAAAGGCGATCGAAGAGGGCAAGGTCGAGTCTCTAAACCTCATTATCAAAGGTGATGTTTCCGGTGCTGTTGAAGCATTGGAGGAGTCGTTACTCAAGATTGACATCGATGAATCCGTGCAATTGCGAATCATCCATAGAGGGGTTGGTGCGATCACTGAAAGCGACGTCAACTTGGCGACGGTTGACAACGCGATAATCATCGGCTTCAACGTGCGACCAGACTCAAAGGCCCGTGAGAGAGCGAGCGTTGAGGGAGTCGATGTCCGGTTCTATTCGGTGATTTACTCTGCCCTTGAGGATGTTGAAAATGCGCTCAAGGGAATGCTCAAGCCAGAGTTTGAAGAAATTCAATCCGGGCTCGCTGAGATCAGAGAAGTGTTCCGTTCATCCAAGTTTGGAAACATTGCAGGAGTTATCGTTCGAAGCGGCACAATCACAAGAAATGCGAAAGCTCGCGTTATCCGCGACGGTGTCGTACTAGCCGACGGGCTTGCGATTGAGAGCCTGCGTCGGTTCAAAGACGACGTTACCGAAGTCAAAGATGGATACGAGTGTGGAATTGGCCTTGGCAAGTTCAACGACATCCAAGTTGGCGACGAGATCGAAACAATTGAACTCAAGGAAAAAG
>JAHBSS010000057.1 GCA_019639015.1 Cryobacterium sp.
ACGTTCGGATTGGATAACCGCTGAAAGCATCTAAGCGGGAAGCCAGCTTCAAGATTAGATTTCCATCCCTTCGGGGGAGAGGCTCCCAGCTAGATTACTGGGTTGATAGGCAGGATGTGGAAGCGAGGACTAAAGACTCGTGCAGCTGACCTGTACTAATAAGCCGACAACTTGATAACACACTTTCATTGAAAAATGAGTAACTGTTCGCGTCCACTTTGTGGTTCCCGATTTACGGTCGGGAACTGCTCAAAGCCGTAAGGCTTTGGCTTTGACTGATTCATAAATCAATAGTGTTTCGGCGGCCATAGCGAGAGGGAAACGCCCGGTCACATTCCGAACCCGGAAGCTAAGGCTCTCTGCGCCGATGGTACTGCAAGGGCGACCTTGTGGGAGAGTAGGACACCGCCGGACTTATTCGAAAGATGGCCACCACTGGGTTGAAAAACTCAGCGGGTGGCCATTTTTCGTTGGAGTAAGTTCTATTTTGAACGGGAGGCATGTCGTGGCGAATTTTGACGGCGACGCAAAGGGTGCTAGTTCGCGCCGGCCAGGGAAGCCTTCGAGCGGCAACCGCCGGGATGCTGGAAAGCCCGCAAAGTCCGGTCCGTCGTTCAACCGCCGAGATCGCACCGATCAAAGTGGCTATCGCAAGCGCAACGATTCTCAACCACAAGACGGTGCACGGGATCAGTCAAGGGATCGGGCAAGAGACCAGTCACGAAACCAGTCACGTGATCGGGTACGACCGCGAATTGACCGCGAGGATAAGCGCGAACAGGACGTTGAACGCATTGGCCCAGATTTACGTTCGGTTCGCTCAAGATTTGACGCACCGGAAATTCCTGATGAGGTAAAGCCCGGTGATTTGGATCGCGTTGCGCGCGCTGAACTTAAGACGCTTAGCGCAGAGAATGCCGAAGAGGTCGCGAGGCACTTGGTCATGGCTGGACGGCTCATAAACGAAGATCCAGATTTAGCCCACAAACATGCGTTGGCTGCGAGCCGAAGAGCAGGGCGCGTAGCAGTTGTCCGAGAGACGCTTGCGATTACCGCCTACATGATTGGTGACTTCGCCCTAGCACTCCGTGAACTGCGCACGAATCGCAGACTTTCAGGCAAAGATGACTTGCTACCAATGATGGTTGACTGCGAGCGGGGGCTCGGGCGACCGGAACGCGCATTAGAGCTGGGTCGATCAGTTAAGCGGGAAACCTTACCAATCGGTGCACAGGTAGAGCTTGCGATCGCGATGTCGGGAGCCCGGCTGGATCTCGGGCAAACTGAGCAAGCGCTAATTGAACTGCAGATCCCGCAACTTGATCCAACCATGGCATTTTCGTGGAGTCCGGGATTGTTCGACGCTTACGCTACCGTCTTGGAGGATTTGGGTAGAAAACCCGAAGCCGAGACTTGGTTCGCAAGATCGGATGCTGCAACTGCAGCTTTGCAAGATTCGGACACCGACGACGAAATCGAAATTGAAGTCTTGGAAGAACTTTCCGATGATAATGCCTGACGCCGCACCTCTTGACGGGATAGATCTACTACTCGCTGACCTCGACGGAGTTGTTTATCGAGGCGACACTGCGGTCCCGTTCGCCATCGAATCCCTCAACAAAGTTTCGGATAACATCCAAGTCGCATATTTGACTAATAATGCTTCAAGAACCCCGTTGGCAGTTGCCGGGCAACTCAACGCGCTTGGGCTTGGTACAAAGGCGACGGATATTGTGACTTCTCCTCAAGCCGCCGTTCGACTGCTAAGAACACTAATTAGCCCGGGCGAGAAAGTATTGGCAGTTGGTGGGGATGGCTTAATTCAAGAGTTGCTGGATGCCGGTTATCTTGTTACGGCCGCTGCAAGTGATTCTCCATCCGCTGTCGTCCAAGGTTTTGCAAAGAGCGTTGGTTGGGAAGAACTGGCTGAAGCGTCCTTCGCGCTCCAAGGCGCAGGCGCTGAGCGGCCGTGGATTGCGACTAATAGTGATTGGACTCTTCCAACAGATCGCGGTATCGCTCCCGGAAACGGAACTCTAGTTTCAGCGGTACACCTTGCGACTGGTCGGATGCCACTCATCGCGGGCAAGCCCGAAACCGCCTTATTTGAAGTAGCGCTTGAACGGTTCGTATCCAACAACGCTCTGATGATTGGCGATCGACTTGACACCGACATTCTTGGAGCAAGCCGGGCCGGCCTACGATCGGCACTGGTTCTCACTGGCGTTGATCAAGCCAAGCAAGTGCTCGCGGCGGAACCGTCAATGCGTCCGACCTATATTTTGCAAGACCTCCGCGGGTTGTTTGAACCGTATCCGTTAGTCGACAGAGAGTCGGATGGCGACGGTTCAAAACGTTATTCCGTCAAAGGTTCGACGGTGCAAATGCTCGGTAATCGAGTCCAGATTCTTGAATCGGGAAGTTCGAAATTGGATCTCTTGCGAGCTGCCTGCGCAGCGGTTTGGGAGAGCGGTTTGGCGATTTACGGTCTAGAAATTCCACAACAGATTTACGCTTGAATCATGAGTTCCCAAAACGCTTCCGAACCGCAAGCTAACGCACTGATTAGTCGGCTTAACCTCATTGCAGAGCAACCCTTGGAGTCCAGGGCTGAAGCGTTTGATCTGCTTGCCACAGAGTTCGAGCATGAACTTAGCAGTGCTGAACAATGAGATTTTCGCATTGTGAGTGGCGTTTTTGAACGAAGATGTGCAACGACTTGATCGTGAGTTAGTGGTTCGAGGCTTGTCTCGATCACGATCAGAGGCGGCTCGCGCAATCGAAGATGGGACCGTATTGGTTGATGGGCAAACATGTACTCGAGTTGCCCAAATGGTTAACTCGACTCAAAAAATCGAATTGCGCGGACATCCAACTTGGGTCGGGCGTGCTGCACTGAAACTCGAACACGCTCTGGTCGAATTCCACTTAGATGTCGCGGGGAAGGCGGCACTTGATGTCGGGGCCTCCACCGGCGGTTTTACCCAAGTGCTACTTAGCCGAGGCGCGCAATCCGTGGTCGCTCTAGATGTCGGTCACGGCCAGATTGCGGCAGAAATTCGAACGGACCCAAGGGTACGCGTAGTCGAAGGCTTCAACGCAAGAAATTTAGATCGGTCAAGCCTCTCGGAGCTTGCGCCGGAGTTTGAGTCGCCGACAATTTGCGTCATAGACGTTTCATTCATCTCGCTAACTTTGATCTTGCCTCCCATTGCCTCATCGATTGATCCGCAGGCCGACATCGTGGCGCTAATCAAGCCACAATTCGAAGTCGGAAAGGGACGATTGAAGGCAGGCGTTGTGAGTGAGCCGAGCGCCCATGCCGAATCTATTCGAAGAGTCCTAAACTCGGCGTTCGAAGTTGGACTAGCAACAATGGCGCTCACCTCCTCCCCAATAATTGGCGGGAAAGGCAACAGGGAATTCTTGGTTTGGTTTAATCCAAATGAAGGATCACATCCGACAGAATGGGAACAGCGCATAGTTGAACTTGTGAGTTCATAGGATTCAAGCTGACTAAAGTTTGAGCCAATTTTTGATTGGAAAGTCGAGGAGCGAGATGGCAGAGCGGCACATTCTGGTTGTTGCGCACACTGGTCGATCTGAGGCGTTGGAGGCAGCGGCAACGGCTTGTACGATGCTTCGAGCGGGCGGCGTTGCACCGGTGGTCCCACACGACGACATGGATGCGATTCTCGCTCACGACAAGAAGTTGCAATTGAAGTCTTTGGCTGAGGTTTCGCTTGCAGACCTTGAACTGGTCATTGTGCTTGGCGGCGATGGAACCCTGTTGAGGGCCGCAGAACTCGCACGAAACTCAAACGCGCCGATGCTTGGAATCAACCTCGGTCATGTCGGATTCCTTGCCGAGGCCGAAAAAGACTCGCTGGAAGCAAGTATTCGCCGAGCGCTTGGTCGGGATTATCAGATTGAACAGCGCATGGCGCTGCAAGTGAGAGTCAAAGTTGGAAGCGAAGTTGTGTACCAAACTTGGGCACTCAACGAAGCCACCGTTGAAAAAGCAAGCCGGGAGCGAATGCTTGAAGTGGTTATCGAAGTCGACGGCAGACCCTTATCGAGTTTCGGTTGCGATGGAATAGTGATGTCAACACCGACCGGTTCAACAGCGTATTCATTCTCGGCAGGTGGGCCGATTGTCTGGCCGACCGTTGAAGCTATGTTGCTAGTTCCGCTTAGTGCTCATGCGTTATTCGCGCGCCCACTAGTTGTAGGGCCGGAATCGGTGTTCGCAGTTGAAGTCCTGGATCGGACGCAAGGCACCGGCGTACTTTGGTGCGACGGACGAAGAACTCGGGAATTGCCAAAAGGTGCGAGAGTTCTTGTCAGCAAATCCCCGACTTCGGTACGCCTCGCTCGACTTCACGGTGGCCCTTTCACGGATCGCCTCGTAAACAAGTTCAGCCTGCCAGTTTCAGGATGGCGTGGACCGTTAGAGGGCGACGGCAATTAAGCGTGATTGAAGAACTGGTCATTCGTGACCTGGGGGTAATCGGCGCGGCGAGCTTGCCTCTTGGTGCGGGATTCACCGTACTCACTGGTGAGACCGGTGCTGGAAAGACAATGGTTGTTACGGCACTCGGTTTGCTGTTAGGGGAACGAGCCGATGGTCAGACGCTAAGGCGTGGAAGTGTCGCAGCAGTTGTTGAAGGACACTGGGTCGTTGACTCGAGGGGCCCGGTGGCAGCACGCGTAATCGAAGCGGGTGGCGAACTAGACCCTGCGGGCGCTGGGAAAGCCGCTTTAGTCATCGGGCGCTCGGTGAATGCTGAGGGTCGAAGTCGTGCGTTTGTCGGTGGACGATCAACTCCGGTCGGAGTGTTAGGTGAAATTGGTCAGGACCTTGTCGTTGTCCACGGCCAGTCAGATCAAATCCGATTGCGTTCCGCTTCCGCTCAAAGGGATGCTCTCGATCGCTTTGGCGGAGCCGAAATCGCCAACCAAGTCGAAGAATTTCAATCAAGATTCAGAACTTGGACCGATACCCAGTCCGAATTGGAACTGCTTACTACTCAGCGCGATGAGCGAATTCGAGAAGCGGAAGAACTGAAAGCAGCTATTGAAGAAATCGAAAAACTCAATCCGTCTCAGGGTGAGGATGTCGCACTGGCTGAGCGGGCTGAACGGCTCGGTAACCTTGAAGACTTGCGGATGGCCGCAGCGGTCGCGCACGAGCAGTTGTCTTCGCAGTCTGCTGAGGACGTGCCAGACGCACTGGGGCTACTGGAAACTGCTAGACGTGCACTCGAACGAGTTTCGACTCATGATGCTTCCCTCGGTGTAATAGCGGAAGCAATAAACAATGCATCGTTTGCGGTGAGTGACGCATCCGCACAATTGGCAAGCTATTTGGCGGGGCTTGACGCAGACGGTGGCCTCGAACTCGAAGCAGTTCAAGAACGGAGGGCGGAGCTTTCCTCGCTTGCACGAAAATACCCTGGCGGACTGGCAGAAGCGATTGAGTTCTTAGCAGTCGGCAGTCGACGGCTAATGGAATTAGATCAAGATTCGGATCGAATCGAACAGCTCAATCAGGAAGTGACCGAGAATCGCAATCAGTTGGTAGAGAGTGGTCGCCAGCTAAGCGATTTGAGGCGCAAATTCGCGGCTGAACTCTCTAGCCGTGTGACGGAAGAACTTAAGGCTCTCGCAATGGCCGAATCAGAATTGCAAATCGAGGTTCAATCGGGAGAAGATTTCACCGTTTCTGGCGGCGATCAAGTGTCATTCTTGCTCAAACCACATCGAGGCGCTGAACCGAGGCCGTTGGGCAAAGGTGCTTCCGGCGGGGAACTTTCAAGAGTCATGCTCGCGATCGAGGTGGTTATTGCGGCGACCGACCCAGTCCCAACTTTCATTTTTGATGAAGTTGATGCTGGAGTTGGGGGCGCCTCGGCTATTGAGATAGGCAAGAGGCTCTTCCGATTGTCGAAGTCTGCACAAGTAATTGTCGTGACCCACTTGCCTCAAGTTGCCGCCTTTGCAAACAACCATTTACGAGTGTTGAAGTCGACCGAAGGCGAAATCACTGAGAGCAGTATTCAACAGCTCGATGAGGAACAACGCGTAGAAGAACTGACGAGGATGCTGTCAGGTTTGACCGAATCCGAGTCTGGACTTGCGCACGCACGAGAATTGCTGAAGTCAGCGCAAGAGTTCGCTTAGCATCGGCCAGTCGCGAGCGGATGCAAGCCTTCGTGATAAACTGCAAATCCGTGGCGATCAGAAATCAAATTGAGACTACTAAGCACATTTTCGTCACTGGTGGCGTTGTTTCGAGCCTAGGTAAGGGCTTGACCGCTGCAAGCCTCGGCAACCTTCTCACCGCGCGCGGCCTGCGAGTCGTGATGCAAAAACTGGATCCGTATTTGAACGTTGATCCGGGCACCATGAATCCCTTTCAACACGGTGAAGTGTTCGTCACGGATGACGGAGCCGAGACGGACCTTGACATCGGTCACTATGAACGATTCCTTGACATCAATTTGAACCAGGCTGCCAACGTTACGACCGGACAGATTTATTCTTACGTAATCGCAAAGGAACGCAGGGGAGAATACCTCGGCGACACCGTTCAGGTGATCCCGCACATCACGGATGAGATCAAGAGAAGAATGCGGTTGCAGGCTCACGCCGAACCACGGCCGGATGTAATCATCACCGAAATCGGGGGCACGGTCGGCGATATCGAGTCTCAGCCATTTCTTGAAGCCGCGCGTCAAGTGCGACACGAAATCGGTCGCTCCAACTGCTTTTTTGTGCACGTTTCTTTGGTGCCATATTTGAACGCGGCCGGAGAGCAAAAGACTAAACCGACTCAGCACTCGGTCGCGGCGCTTCGCTCTATTGGTATTCAACCGGATGCGATCGTACTTAGAAGCGATCGGCCCGTCCCGGAATCAATGAACCGAAAGATCGCACTCATGTGCGACGTGGATCCTGAGGCGGTAATCAATTGCCCGGATGCTCCAAGCATTTACGACATCCCTGGAACGCTACATGCTCAAAACCTTGACGGTTACATCATTGAACATTTTGGTTTGGAAGCTGACGAGGTTAATTGGGATGGTTGGAATGAACTGCTAGAAGCTGTTCATGAGCCGAAGTTTGAAGTCACGATCGGGCTTGTGGGCAAATACGTTAACCTACCTGACGCATACCTTTCTGTAACCGAGGCGCTTAGAGCTGGCGGTTTTGCGCAGAAGACTAAAGTCAACATCCGATGGATAGCTTCAGACGAGTGCGCGACTCCGGAAGGTGCGGAGAAGAATCTCGCAGAACTTGACGGCATTTGCGTTCCGGGTGGATTCGGCGTTCGCGGGATTGAAGGCAAACTTGGTGCTTTGAAATTCGCGCGCGAGAACGGTATTCCAGTTCTGGGGCTGTGTCTCGGCCTTCAATGCATGGTCATCGAGTTCTCCAGAAATGTGCTTGGTTTGGAGGGGGCGTCGTCTTCAGAGTTTGACCCGGACACGAAGTTCCCGGTTATCGCAACGATGGCTGAACAAGTCGACATCATTGCCGGTGGTGACTTGGGTGGGACCATGCGACTTGGGTTGTACCCGGCTGACTTGCTTTCCGGTTCGCTAGTTCGAGAACTATACGGTCAAGATCAAGTCTCGGAGCGTCACCGTCATCGCTACGAGGTTAATAACTCATATCGCGACCAATTGGTTGAAGCAGGGTTAGTGATTTCTGGGATTTCGCCAGATCGAAATCTGGTTGAAAACGTGGAACTGCCAAGAGACGTTCATCCGTTCTACGTTGGAACTCAAGCGCACCCGGAGTTGCGCTCCAGACCAAACCACGCTCATCCGCTATTTCGTGGGCTAGTTTCTGCGGCTCTCGATCGGCAAGGCGCGAGCAGGCTTTTCGAAGTCCAAGAGGGCGAGAAGGTGGATGCCTGACGGTCGAGACGATGACTTGCGTGATGAAAGTTATCTAGCGTCGATCCAGTCAAGTCAGACAGTTTTCGCCGGGCGAATCTGGGATGTGGTTCGTGACCGAATCAAGTTAGACGAAATCGAGTTTGACCGCGACTATTTGAAGCATCCGGGATCCGTTGCCGTATTGGCGATGAACGGACAAGGGGAGGTCTTGCTCATCAAGCAGTACCGGCATCCGATCTCAAAGAGAGACTGGGAATTGCCGGCGGGATTGCGTGACATTGCAGGTGAGCCTAAAGAGGCGACGGCAAAGCGCGAACTTGCGGAAGAGGCCGGAATTCAAGCCAGCAAGTGGACCGAATTGGGGCAATGGGCGTTATCTCCCGGCAGTAGTTCTGAACAAATCACAATATTCCTGGCCGAGGATGTTCAAGAAGTCTTGACTGATTTCACACCGGAAGGAGAAGAGTTAGATATTGAACGGCGTTGGGTTCCAATAGAACACGCCGTCAATGCAGTTATCGAAGGCAGGATTCAAAATGCTGTTTTGGTAATCGGAGTTCTGAGCGCTTATGTCAGAAGGTAGCGATGAAGGTCACTTGCTGCTCGAGCAATATTTGAGGAACCTGTCAATTGAGTTAGGGCGCTCAAAGAACACAATTGAGTCATACCGAAGAGACCTAACCTCCTATCTTGAATACCTAAACACCGAGCGATCGATCGGGGTTTCCGCCGTTACGGAAAACGACATTCGGTCTTATCTTCAGGCCCTTCGTTCCGGACCTGTTCCACTCGCTGCGAGCTCGACGGCTAGGGCCATTTCGTCGATAAGGGGATTTCACAAGTTTCTTCTCGATGAGGGCGCGAGCAAAACGGACCCAGCATCCGACCTCAAGCCGCCGAAACAACCTTCCTTGCTGCCAAAGGCGATCTCGATTTCACAAATGGCAACAGTGCTCGAAACCACTCAAGGCGATGATTGGGTCTCACTTCGCGACAAGGCTTTGCTTGAACTAATGTACGCAACCGGAGCGCGGGTTAGCGAAGCCGCTGCTCTAAACGTGGATGACATTTTTGACGGAACTGGAAGTGGCATTGCCGATGTGGTCCGACTTTTTGGCAAAGGCGGAAAGCAACGACTGGTTCCTCTTGGTAGGTTCGCGAGGGAGGCGCTTGATAGTTATCTTGTTCGGGTCCGGCCAGCTCTTGCGGTTAAAGGAAAAGCAGGCCCAGCACTGTTCTTAGGTGAACGCGGTAGCAGGTTATCGAGGCAGAGCATTTGGCTTATTATCCAGGCGCGATTTGCGCAGTCGAACATTGGTGTGCATGCGTCACCACACACGTTTAGACACTCGTTCGCCACACACATGCTTGAAGGTGGAGCTGACATCAAGGTTGTTCAAGAATTATTGGGGCATTCTTCGATTTCGACAACGCAGATTTACACTCTCGTGACTGCTGACACTCTTCGGGAGGTATACCTGACGTCGCATCCGCGATCGCATCGACGCCAAGTAGACTCACAGAGTGACTAGTCGACCGGATGAGGCTGCCCAAGCACTCGAAGGCCTTGAAGCCGAAACAGAGTCCTCGGTGGGGGGTGCCACGGCTGATTTTCCGACCCCGAAGAAGCTGAGCGGCCATGGACCTGCACGAATTATTGCACTGTGCAATCAAAAGGGCGGTGTTGGAAAAACCACAACGACTATCAACCTCGGCGCCGCACTGGCGAGCTATGGGCGCAAAGTGC
>JAHBSS010000058.1 GCA_019639015.1 Cryobacterium sp.
TGGTATCCATTTGTAGCCTGATGTGAGTAAACTCGCGAAGGCAAACAGCGAAGCAATAGCGATAACAATAAGGGCTGCACAACCACCTTTTGCTTCTGGAACAGGTGTCTGGCCCCGCTCCCGAAATGCCGGATCAGTGAGGTCGGCCACTTCTTGCGGGAGTGGCTTGTCAAAAGGTAAGCAAAGTCGTTCCCGAATCTCGTCGTGATGTTCAAACCGACCGAGAAGCCAATGCCTAAGACTCAGAATTTCTTCCGGTGTCGACCAGCCGGGCACTGTTATTCCCCAGCGAGCAGCTTCGGAGCGAACTCCCTGAGTCCTATAGTGTTCGGCGAAGGCGAGACGGAGTTTGTCATCCGGGCGCCTGTTCAGGCGCGATCGGACCTCGTCTCTGAGCAAGTTCAGCTGCTTGCCCTGAAACGAACCGAGCGCTTCTATTACTCGCTCGGTTGAGAGTAGCTTAAGTCGCACCCAGTTATTATGCCGTCCTGGGCCAAGCTTGATTGCTTTGTTCCACGCGGATGATGCTTTCGACGGAACGTTCGTCCAGTTTTTGCGGCGCAGGTCGTCAGTTGACTTCTTGGTAGTGATCAATGTCTGGGTTTCGGAACCGTTCCGTGCCGCTAAGTCCCTGCAATATGCTTACCCGATGCGGATGCTTCTGACGCCTAATGGGATCTCGAACGAACTAATTCGTGACGCGCTTCTTGACCTGCTCGAAAAGCCGATCAGTGAGTCTCGGGTTGCGGTGGTGATTGATGCCATTTTGGGGTTTCCGGGGGATAGTTCAGCGACGATCAAGCATCTCGGTGGGCTGCAATCAATGGGTTGGGCCGAGTTAGACATCGTTTCTCTTTTTGCCGGGCCACCAAGTTTGGTGGAGTCGCGGTTGCGCTCGGCCGATGTAATCCTAGGCTACGGCGGGAGCAATCTATGGCTTGCGCACGCTTGGACCGCGACCGGTCTTGCGCCGGTTCTCGCTGAGCTTCTGGCTGAGAAGGTTTACGTCGGTTGGAGCGCTGGGTCGATGATTTTCCCGCGCCAACTTGAACGCTGGCCGGAGGACTTCGATGACAAGGAAGAACTCGAAATGTTCGGACTCGATGTGGTCACATCCCCTGCACCACTGTTCGATTGGTTTTTCATGGGGCATCTCAACGCCAATTGGATGCCAGCAAACGCCGAACAGCGAGCGGCAAGTGGCGCCGCCAAAAGTAAGCAGCCGGTTTGGTTCGTCGACGACGATACCGCGCTGGTTGCGCGCGATCCCGCGTTGGAGCCTGTTGTCGTCTCGAGCGGACACTGGCTCCGATTCGACCAGAACGGTTTACTGGCCGAGTCGCATTAGGCGGTTGCCGGCGTCCTATAGCGATGACTTGACTACTCGCTGTGTTCGATCCCGAGCCGGTGTGCCGCATCGCGAAGTCGTCTATCTCTGGTCCAGATTTTGATCCCTGGGCTAAGAAGTGCCGAGGCGAGCAGATGCGCATCTACCAGGCTCAAACCGCGTCCGTAAAGTTGCTCGTGGTTGACCAGATACATGACTTCCTCGTGGGTGGCAGTCGCAACAGAGGGAAGATTCTGTAGGAGGCCGAGCACAAGCTCTCGATCGCGAAGTGTGCCGAGCGCCAGTTCACCGATGATGAACGGATGTTGCACAACATCCGAGCGATCAAGCAGTCTGGCGAGGTGCTCAACTGACCGATGCAAATGATCGATCCACACCGAAGTGTCTACAAGGATCACGAGTCAGGCGACGCTACGTTGCCGGGGTGCAGCTGTGGCTTTAGTGTCGCTTCCGCCCAGCCGGGCCAATCGCTTCGCGCTTTCTCTCTCAATGAGCGCTTCGAGTCCTTGCCGTAGGAGTGTCGACCGCTCGGTCGTGCCGCTCAGCTCAATAGCTTTTTGCAGGAGAGTTTCGTCGAGCGTGACAGTTGTTCTCACACATCAATTATAGCATCAAATGATGCGGTTTCTGGTGACAATTCGAGCGAAGGAGTTGTGACTCCTCGCCAACTTGACAAGCAGGCTGAACTTCTGGTTCGCACGTAAGGGCTTTCACTTTGTCCGATGGCGTACGTTCCTTTAGGCTTCTTCGGCGGAGCAACGGATTACTAGCGCAATTTGGGATAGGAGAGTGACACTTGTCGTTTGATGATGCCTTGGCGAGGCACCTTGCCGCGATCGAGAATCGCGACTTGGCCGAGTATGAGAAGACGGTTCATTCGGATGCGGTAGTCGTCCTTGGCAACGGGACGATCATTCAGGGTTTGACTGCGATTCTTGAACTTCACAAAGGCTGGTTCGCAGACACAGATTGGTCCCTAAAAACGGAGGTTCTGCACCGCATTGAGTTGCACGGCCTCGCTTCCGTTGTTCTCAATGTCGATTACCACGACGTGGACCAGAACGGTGCACCCACTCAGAATTCTTACTTGCTGGGTCTAGTTTTCACTAAGAGTGAGGACGACGATTGGCTCCTGATCCACGACCAGAACACGTTCCTTTGACACGGTGATACAGATGTCGCGAGAAAGTCCTCACGGCGAGTATGGTGTCGAAATGGATGTCACGCTCGAAATTGAGAACTACATCGCGAGCCAACCCGCGCAAAAGCGCGACGATTTGCAAACGTTGCATGAGGTAATCCTCCGTCTGAACCCCGGATGCAAGCTCTGGTTTCTTGACGGCCGAAACCCCGAAGGCAAAGTAGTTTCAAACCCAAACATCGGTTATGGCTTGCGAACCATAAACTACGCCGACGGTAAGACCAAAGACTTCTACCAAATCGGGTTGAGCGCAAACAATTCCGGTATCTCCGTCTACATCCTCGGTCTCGAAGATAAAACCTATTTACCTGACACCTACGGAAAAACGATCGGGAAAGCGAACGTCACCGGTTACTGCATCAAGTTCAAGAAACTGGCCGACATCAATCTAGACACTCTAGAAGCGGCGATTCGAGACGGCGTGACTCATAGGTAATTGACCGTCAACCTCAAGTCGTGGCCAAGGATATTGGTTGCCTAAGCATGGTGCGCAGTTGCTCCTGGGCAACTTTCCTGAAGTCGCTGAAGTAGATTTCGTGGTGCTTGCCGTTCATTTTGAAGCCGTTGCCCCGGATGAACTCTTCGTGCATCCGCGCCAAGAGAGGCGCTTCGTTGTCGAACGAGCCAATGTGTAGGGTTTGAACGCAGCGACCTTCGGAGAGCGACTCGAGCCGGACATCCGAAAGTCTTGATGGCGGAGTTTTTGCGCCAACCTTCTTCACTGCGGCTTCGAAGTGTTCCTGACTAATCCAGTCGGGAACGAATAACATCATCGTCCAGTCCCATTTGGACTTATCGCGGTCAGTTGTGAACGAGGTCATGTCCTCTGCCCACCACAGTCCTTCAAGTGGTGGCACGGCGTAGTCGCGATCGAGTTCTTGCTTACTTGCGAACTTCAATTTGTAGGCAACGGGGTAGAGGGCGGAGAGCGTCTCGGCATACATGGGTGAAGAATTTGGATCACCGTGGCCGTCACACATTAGGTAATTCATCGGCGGCACATCGAGAATCCGAAACTCGCCGTGCTTGGCCTTGTAACTGTCGAGGGACTTCTTGAAATCGAGTTTTTCTGACATTTTTAGGCGGGGTTTATCGCTACCCAAACTTCCTGCGATCAAGGGGTTCATTAAGTAAGAGAAGACTATGCGAAAAGATGAAGCATGAACAGCGTTTGAAAATTCCAGCTTGCGGCAAGCGAGGTTGCATTCTGAATCACAATTCATCAAAGTTGTCGAGTGACCGAAAAGACGGATTCTGAACAAATCGACGACATCATCGCTGCGACAAACGGTTGGAAGCACGACGTGTTCGCCTCGCTTCGCGCAGCAATCCGCTTGGGTGATCCCGACGCCGTCGAGGTGGTCAAATACAAGAAGCCTTCACAGCCGGAAGGGGTCGCGTTTTGGGTTCACGCTGGCGACATTTGCTTCATCAATGTGCTCAAAAATGCGGTGAGGCTGACGTTCTCTAAGGGTGCGCGGATAACCGTCAACGATCTCTTCAACACTCGGCTCGACAGCAAAGTGGTGCGAGCGATCGATTTCTTCGAAAGCGACAGCGTCGACCAAGATTCAATCGCGGCGCTCGTGAGTGAAGCCGTCGCGCTCAACCTTCAACCAAAAATCGCGAGCACCGCGACGTAGACGCCAAGAACAACGACGACGAGACCGACTAGGAGGTCGGTCCAAGTCGCGAGGGTTTCTTGGGCGTTCTTGCCTTTCTTGCCGACGTGAAGCAAGCCAGCAATTAGCAGGAAGATACCTCCGGCAAGTCCGGCGGGGAGCGCCCATCCGGGAACCAGCGCGAGTAGGCCGGCAACGCCCATCCCGATGTTTGCGGTGCCAAGTTCTCGGACGAGCTGCTTTTCTTGAACGCTCGATTTGTCAGAACCTAGGATTTCGGATGTCGGGCCGAGTCCGGAAACTTGGGCGGCACCGGCTAAAAGCAAGCGAGTTCCAACTCCCCAAAATACCCACCATTTTCCGAACGTCAGAATTGGGTCGCCGCCAATAGCGACGAGCTCGATCACGGCGCTCGCGATCGGTAAGAAGATCGTTTGAGCGATAACGATGATGAAGTATGTCACGGTGATTGTCTTTCTGTTTTCGTTTCGGGTGAAGGAATCAATTCTTCTGCGCTGAGGATGATTGGGCTTCTGGCAATCCAACCGGCAAGAAGAGCGCGAGGATGGCTCCAAGAGCAAGCACCGAGCCACCGACGACAAGTGCCGGGATGGCCGCGTGAACGTAGCCGGTTGGGGTGAGCGTGCCGCCAGCGCCGATGAATACGGCAGTGAGGACCGCGATCCCGAGAGCGATGCCGATCTCGCGAAGCGTTGAACTAGTACCAGACGCCTTCGCGTTGTCCTCTAAGCCAAAACCGGCGAGAACCGCTGTTGAAATCGGCGCAAAGACCAAGCCCATTCCGACACCGGCGAGCAGAAGGATCGGGATCAAGGTTGGCACCGAAGTGTCCGCGCGAACGATTAGCGCCATCCAGAACATCGCAACCGACTGGAAGATCAACCCAACCAGGATCGGCAGTCGTGTGCCGAAACGTGGAACGATCAACGATCCAGCTAGCGGCGCAATGACCATTGGCGCGAGCGTCCACGGCATCGTGATTACACCGGCTTCGAGTGCGTTGTAACCCTGCACCACCTGCAAGAACTGGATCAGGATAAATACCGAACCGAAGATCCCGAACGTGAACGCTACCGAGACTATGTTTGCAACGCTGAAGCTCCTATTGCGAAATAACCGCATTGGCAAGAGCGGTGCGCTCGCACGGGTTTGCCACCAGATGAAGCCGAGCACTAGCGCACCGCCACCGATAAGCGAAAGCAGAACCTCGAAGCTGTCCCAACCGGCGTCATTGCCGCGCACGATTCCGTTCACGAGTGCGTAAACGCCGATGCCAACGAGCAGAACACCCAAGATATCCGCCTTCACTTTTTCACCGAAAGTGTTCGGTAACGCGATGAGCAGCAGCGGCAGGGCGATGATTCCGACGGGAACGTTTAGCCAGAAGATCGCTTGCCAGTTCCAACCTTGAACGATGGCTCCACCAATGAGCGGGCCGAGTGCAACGCCTAGCCCCGAGATGCCACCCCAAATCCCGATCGCGGCTGGCCGCATCCGCTCGCTCACTGAATCCGCGAGAAGGGTCAGCGATAACGGCATCATCGCGGCCGCTCCGACCCCTTGAATGGCGCGGAACAAAATCAACACGGATGTCGAATCAGCAATCGCCGCACCGAAACTTGCGAGCGTGAAAACCAAGACGCCGATCGCGAACACCGTGCGCCTGCCGAACCGGTCGCCGAGTGCGACCGCGAACAGAATGAACGATGCGAAGGCGAGCGCGTAGGCGTTCATGACCCATTGAAGATCCGCGATTGAGGCGTGCAAGTCCATGCCGATCTTTGGCAACGCGTTTGTCACAACCAGGTTGTCGAGGGTTGCCATGAACATCGGAATACTCGCTGCCGCGATTGCGAGCCAGGTTGGAGACCTCCTCACTGGAGTCTTTTGGTTCGACTGGGAATCGATTGTTGTTGTCATTTGTGAATCCAATCGGGGGTGGTTATTTCGCTCTACTTGCGTCAATCCTTGTGGTAATTGACTGATAACTAAACCGATAGTAGTAATCGACTGATAACATGTCAAGTGTGAAGGCAGAGCGAATTCCAGCAGCGGAACGGCGTGAGCAAATTCTCGAAGCGGCAAGTCGAGTTTTTGGGGAACGCGGTTACGTCGGTGCAACAACTGATCAGGTTGCGCGAGCCGCAGGAATCAGTCAGCCATACGTTGTGCGGCTCTTTGGCACGAAGGAAAACCTATTTATTGAGGTTTTCAAGAGGGCGTTCGACAAACTCTTCGAAGCATTCCGTCAAGCAATTGCCGAATCAAAACGCCTAGGTGAGGAGGGTTTGGAACGCAGGCGCCGAATTGGGTCCACCTATGCTGACCTGGTTACGGATCGAGGAATCCTGCTGTCACTAATGCAAGGCTTCATCAGTGGCCAGGAGCCAAAAATCTCCGAGTTTGCCCGCACTTGTTTTCTCGAGGTGTATCAATTGCTTCGCGATGAAGGAGAATTTGACCCGGAAGAGGCCGTCCAAACCCTAGCTCGCGGAATGCTTTTCAATACTCTCTTGGCGATGCGCATGGTGGAGGAATGCAGTTCCGGAGACGAATGTGCGCTCGAATTGCTAATGCAAACCTTCGGGGTCAAATTTGAAATGGTAGTCGGGTCCGTTTCACAATCAACCAAGAATCCTGGCTAGTCGAACGCGCTCACTGACTACGAAACGTGTTTTCACTGGTTTTCGGATCCACAGCATTTCCATAGGCGAGACATTGCTTGGTCATTGACTTGGTACAGAGACTTGCTGAAATTAGGCACGGGATCTCCTGCCTAAGCCCGTGTTCAGGAGTCGAGTTATGCGAAAGTCTTTAGTCTCGGTCGTTGCCGTTGGGATCGTCCTTGGTCTTGCGGCGTGTGCGCCTACGAGGCCAGCATCCGAGGCGAGTTCGTCATCGGGCAGTTCCAAAAATGCCAACTCCGAGTCCTCTTCGAGCACCCTGTACTTGCGACCTCAACCCAACTTGCAACCAACCGTTACTCCTAGCGACCAAGGGATCGTTTGGGGCTACGCGCAAAACATCGATGAGAACTACGGCGAAATGTCAGATCCAAGTGGGCGAATTTACCCGGGAACGAAGATTGAATCCAAAGACCCTCGACCCGCACTGGTTGACGGCAAACAACCATTGCGGATGTGGATAGCAGACCCAGGCAATCGCGACAGCGTCGCCGCCCGCCCTGCAATCTTGTGGTTCCATGGCGGGGGCTTTGCAAAGGGTCTCGGCGCAATGTACAACCTCGCCGAAGGCGCAGGAAAGGATTACGCCAAGCGCGGCTACGTGAGTATCTCGGTTGAATACCGTATCGACACAAGCTTGGTCGAAAAGGGTTCATCGAGCACCGCGCTCTGCCAATGGGTACAGGACTTCACCGGCAGTGCAAGTGATCCAACCTATCTAGAACGAAGAGCGCATTGTAATTCCAATATCGACGCGGCTTTGCAGGATGCATTGGCCGCAATCCGGTACGTGCGCGCGCATGCGAGTGAACTCGGTGTTGACCCGAACAAGATTGTCGTTGGTGGTTTTTCGGCTGGTGGCGTGATCGCATACGAAACTGCATTCAGCTGGGATCAAGTTGGCGACTCTCCCTATTTCAATGGTGACAACTTGTCGGCTGCCGACTCCAGACCGCAAGCAGTTATCGGCGCGTCCGGAACCATACCTCCTTGGGACGACAGCGTGCTTTCGCAGATCGGACCGGATGACGTGCCCACCTCATTTATCGCCTCGCGTTTCGATCCCGCAGTGAATTACAAATCGACGGCGCTAACGGTCACAACGGCAAGAACTGCGGGTCTCGTTGCCGAGCTAACCTCGTATTGCGATGAGAGTCTTCACGCCGAGCGACTTTACGAAGCACATCCTCGCGCAACCGATGATCAATGGACCACATTTCTCGCTCGACAACTTGGCTTGAACACTAATGTCCGCGAATCCAGTGCAAATCCCCTGTGTTCAAACTAATTGACGTGCGCCCAAAGCGTGCGCAGAAAGTTAAGTTAGGCTAGCCTTACTTAGTGCGCTCGCCGAATAGTGGTGGGCGCAATCGTGTGAGGGGTTTTGATGACTGATACTGCGACTCGACCGCAAATGCCAGCGCACATTGCTGCTGCTGCGGCGGCTGCTGGATGTCCGCACGCTCACGCAACGACTCCGCAGTCGAAGTTGCCGAGCGACGCGCTTGAAAGTGCCGCGGCGGTTTCGGTGGGGGCAAATGGTGGCAGCACCGGCATCCTGCTAGTGAATCACGGGTCGCGCTCAATCATTTGGCGTCGGATGTTGCTCGACGTTCACGCGCAGGTCGCAGACGAGTTGCTTTCGATTCCGGATGTCGGGCAAGTTCGCACCGGCTACATGGAGTACACGGAACCTTCAATCGCGAGCCAACTCAAGGCTTTCGACGAAGCCGGAATCACGGATGTGCTTGTTGTGCCGCTCTTGCTCACGATTAGCGATCACAGTTTTGATGACATCCCTGCAATTTGTGGCCAGTCGGATGACCACCACAAGATGCGCGAACTCGTCGAAGAAGGCATTGAGATTTATCGCCCGAAGGCGCGAGTGCAGTTTTCGCCGTTGCTCGACTTCTCGGGACTCGTTCGCACGAACCTTGCTCGCCGCGTCGGCAAGATCCTTGGACACGGAGCAAAGCCCGACGCAAAGACCGGACTTGTTCTTATTGGCTACGGCAGCCAAGAGTTTGACGACGAATGGAATGCGTTCTTCGAGCAAACTCGACTCCATGCCGAGGAAGATCTCGGCGTTTCGGCCTCAACTCACGCTTGGTGCGGTCACCTCGTCGAATACAACAAGCAACCAACGATCGACGCAATCAACGCAATGCTTGAGGTTAGCGACCAGGTGGTTGTTGTTCCACAACTCGTTGCCTACGACCCAATGTTCCAAGAGCGGATCATCGGCAAAGCGGTCAAGCAATCAAACGATCCTTCGCGCGTGCTCTACAGTTCCGACTCGATCCTGCCCGAACCGGAGGTAGGCAACTGGATCGTAAGGATTTCGAACGAACTCGTCCCTGCGCTCTCTAAAGGCGCTGCTTCTTCAAGCTAAAAGCGGTCACCCAGCACTCGACCGCTTACAGCCGGGGTGCGCTTGCCGTCTTGCCAGGCTAGTTCGCCGTTGACGAAAACCGCTTCGATTCCCGTGGCGGGTTGGCGCGGGTTTTCGAACGTGGCTTCGTCGCGCACGAGGTCCGGGTTGAACAGCACTAGGTCAGCGAAATATCCTTCGCGCACGAGCCCGCGATCGCGAAAACCCAACCGTTTTGCCGGGTTGTACGTTAGGTGCCGAACACACTCGGCGAGACCGAGTACTCCGAGGCCACGGACGTAGTGCGCGAGATAACGCGGGAACGTACCCCAA
>JAHBSS010000059.1 GCA_019639015.1 Cryobacterium sp.
CGAGCATTCTTCTTGTCGCGCTCGCTGTTCTTGCAATGGGATTGATGCCGCAACTGCCACCGGTCGTAATCGTTGTGCTCGTAGTCTGGGGCGCGGCATTCGGTGGCGCTCCCGCGTTGTTTCAAACCAGAGTGCTTCAAACCGCATCCGCCAGAATTCGGGATGTCTCAGCCGCATTGGTAACCACAGCTTTCAACATCGGAATTGGGGGCGGAGCCTTCATCGGCTCGCTGCTACTAGACGGAGTAGGAATCGCATTCTTGCCATTTGTTGATGTTGCAATTTCGCTTTTGTGTTTGATGTTGGTACTAGTTGCGGATGTATCCAAACCTCGAAATAGGCTTTAGAGATCCAGTTACGCCTCAACGCAACAAGCCGGAACAGTAGGCTTAGTTAACTTTTTACCGCTTGGTTGGGAACGATGAAATACGCGAAAGAGGTCTTCCAATCTAGGGAGCTTCTCGCCTATCTGACTCTGAAGGAAATCAAAGGAAGATATAAGCGGACGTTTCTAGGGCAACTATGGTCACTCCTTAATCCGCTCGCGGCGATGCTCATCTACACATTTGTTTTTGGGTTCATTCTCAAGTTGACACCTAAGCCCGGAGATCCGAGCGGTTTAGATATTTTTGCGCTTTGGCTGCTTTGCGGGCTGATCCCGTGGGTGTTTCTAGCGACAACGATTAGTCAGGGAATGCAATCCCTCGTTTTGAATGCGAACTTGATTCAAAAGGTCTATTTTTCAAGAATTGTGCTTCCGCTTTCGGCAGCTGGCGCTGCGGGGTTCACTTGGCTTTTCGAAATGTTCGTGCTGATTATTGCGCTGAGCATTTTTGGAGCTTTCGTGCTCCCCTGGATTCCATATCTCGTCTTTGTAATGCTGTTGCTTGCGTTGTTCGCAATCGGACTCTCGCTCATGCTTGCGGTTGCGAACGTGGTGTTTCGCGATACAGAACACTTTGTTGGGATTCTGCTTCAAATTTGGATGTACTTGACGCCGATTATTTATCCAAATGAAGTCGTTGAAGCCGCATCCAACGGTCTTGGCGGAATCCTCGGAACGAATTTGACGGTACTGGGTTTTTACCAGTGGAACCCAATGGTTCATTTCGTAAATGTGTTCAGAGCGTTGATGTATGACAATCGTTGGCCGGATCCTAATGAGCTGCTAATCTGCGCTATTTGGGCGTTGGCAATATTCATTGTTGGTGTCTTGGTGTTTAGACGAAACGAGAGCAAGTTGGCGGAGATGCTATGACAGATACTTCCTCGACTACCGATGCCGTAACGATCAATCAAGTAAGCAAGAAGTTTCGGTTATATCAAGAGCGAAACCAGACTCTAAAATCCACGATTATGCGCGGCAGGTATGCAGTCCACAAAGATTTTTGGGCCTTGCGCGATGTGAGCTTTAGCATCCCTATTGGTTCCACCTTCGGATTGATTGGGCGAAATGGATCAGGTAAGTCGACCCTGCTTCGCTGTATTGCAAAGATCTATAGCCCGAATTCGGGAACCATAAAGTCGAAAGGCCGAGTCGCCGCACTGCTTGAAGTCGGTACCGGATTTCACCAAGAGCTCTCTGGTCGCGAAAACATCTTCTTGAACGGCTCGATCCTTGGAATGTCGAGCAAAGAGATAAAGAGACGCCTAGACGAAATCATCGAGTTTTCCGGAGTTGAGAACTTTATCGATCAGCCAGTCAAGAACTACTCGTCTGGAATGTTTGTCCGCTTGGGTTTTGCGATAGCAATCAATGTGGACCCCGACATCCTTCTAGTTGATGAGGTACTCGCGGTTGGCGATGCCGAGTTCCAAGAAAAATGTGAGCGCAAGTTTGTTGAGTTCAAGAAGTCGGGCAAAACCGTGATTCTTGTAAGTCATGCGATGCAAACAGTCGGTGCGATGTGCGATCAAGTTGCTTTATTGGAATCGGGAACGTTGAAGCAAGTTGGAGATTCGAAGGCCGTTATTCGCACCTATCTTGAATCGCGACCGAAGGACGCGAATTAAGAATGCCTCTCGTAACTTCGCGCACTGAATGGACCCTTCACGGTGATCCAAATGCTGACGTAATAATTGCTGGCGACTCACATGGTGGCGCACTACAGATGGCTGAGGCTCTGCAATCCAACGATGTCGAATTCAAGACGGCTCGGGTTTTTGCTAAGAATCCTGAGGCTGCTGTTCCGCTGGATGCTGAGTATTGGAATTACGTTCGAAACTTCGCTCGAAACAAGCGTGTCGTTGTGGTTTGGAAAGGGAACCAACACAATTCTGCCTTCCTAATTCGTTCTAACCCACCTATTAAAGTACTGGGCCTGAACGGGTTGAGTTCCAAAGAACAAGATGGTCAGTGGATTAGCCGATCGGCGCTTAAGGACTTTTTCACTCCATCATTTGATGGCCTAGATTCGACACTCTTTGATTTATCTAGGTTTTCGAAAGTTGTCGTGGTGGGTACGCCGCCGCCTAAGAGGGATGACTTCGTTCTGAAGGCGATTTCGAATGAGAGCTATTTCAGAAATTTCACCATTGAGACGGGACGAGACCCCTCAGAAATATCAGTCGAGAGGCTTTCAAACAGAGTCGCACTTTGGGAGATTCTTCAAGAGATCTTGGCTGATATTGCAAGAGTCGCTATGGTGCCTTTCATTCCTTCTCCAGAATCTGCTCGAGATCAAGACGGTGCGCTAAAGCGGGAGTATTGCTACAACGACGCGACTCATGCAAACGCCGAGTACGGGCTATTGATCCGGGCGTTGATTTCAGAATGGATTAGAGAAGAGCAGTGAAACTTCACCCTTATCGTGAACAACCAGCTCGAGCATTCTGGTCTAGGGCGGTTTCAAAACGGTTCGAAAATTCAGAAGTTGCCAAAGGAGCGGCACCGTACTTTGTTGAAGGTGATCGAGTTGTTTCTGCTGGCAGTTGCTTTGCGTCGAACCTGGTGCCCTGGCTTGAGAAGGCAGGACTCGAATACCTGAGAACGGAACGCCCGCATCCCGTCCTTGCCCATATGCCGGAAAACCTTGGCTATCTAGACTTCAGCGCCATGTACGGAAACATTTACTCCTCTCGGCAGATGCTTCAGCTGATTCAGCGCGCACGAGGCGAGTTCAAACCAGTCGAAGATCGCTGGCATGAGCAGGGTCGAGTCGTGGATCCTTTCCGACCTGGGCTGAAATATCCTGCGACTTCTGATCGCGAATTTGATTTGCTTTCCGCACAGCACCTGGAAGCGACTAAAGCGGCATTCGATCAAGCAACTGTGATCGTCCTAACTCTCGGGCTTACCGAAACCTGGGTTTCTGCACTCGATGGTGCAGCATTCCCGAGTTGCCCGGGCACGATTGCCGGTACCTTCGACCCTGCCAAGCACGTTTTTCTGAATTTGTCTGCATCAGAAGTTAAATCTGACATTGAGGAGTTGGTCGGCTTAGTGCGGATCACCAACCCAAGCGTACGATTCATTCTCACGGTTTCACCGGTGCCTCTGGTTGCGACTGCAACTGGGGAGCACGTTCTGGTGGCAAGCACATATTCCAAGTCGGTGCTGCGGGTAGCGGCATCGGAAGTTGCCCACTCGGTTGAAAACGTGATGTACTTCCCGGCTTACGAAATTGTGACCGGTCCCCAATCTCAAGGTGTGTTTTTCGAAGACGACCGTCGACATGTTAGCCCAGCCGGTATCGAGGCGGTAATGACTTCGTTGCTTGAAAACAGCCAACTCGCTGCAGACTTCAATTCGGCGACAAACCAAGACGACCAAAGCGCCCAACTTGAGGAAGTTCCGATCTCCCAGAGGCTTTCGGAAAGAATCTCAACAGCTGAGTGCGAAGAGATGGCCGCAGAGTGGTAGCTCAAGCTAAGAGATTCTTCAATCGGATGGAGAAGGGATGTCTATAAAGTTCGTAGCCGCTATCGATCAAGGCACGACTTCAACTCGTTGCATCGTCTTTGATCATGACGCGAACTTGATTTCGATTGCACAAAAAGAACATACCCAGCACTTCCCAAAACCAGGTTGGGTGGAACACG
The DNA here is from genome assembly GCA_019639015.1 of Cryobacterium sp. GTDB lineage: Bacteria > Actinomycetota > Actinomycetes > Actinomycetales > Microbacteriaceae > Terrimesophilobacter. Next base: position 4,042 of record JAHBSS010000059.1, read on the forward strand.
ACGCACTTGAGATCTGGCAGAACACCGTTGAGGTTGTGACGAGTGCCATTCAGAAGGCAGGAGTTAAAGCTGGAGAAATCGCCGCAATCGGTATTACTAATCAGCGCGAAACGACGGTACTTTGGGACCGCGTTACCGGAAACCCGGTAGCTCCGGTGATTGTTTGGCAAGACACTCGCACCGATCAGATTGTCAAGCGCCTTGAATCGGAACGCGGTGCCAATTGGTTTAGGGAGAGAACGGGGTTACCGCCGGCAACCTATTTTTCTGGTCCAAAACTGACTTGGCTTTTTGCGAATGACAAATCATTGAAAGACCGTGCCAAAAACAGGGAATTGGCGTTTGGCACGATCGACTCCTGGCTCATCTGGAACCTCACTGGTGGGGTAAGCGGTGGGCGTCACGTCACCGACGTGACGAATGCGAGCCGTACCATGCTCATGAATTTGGAAACTTTGCAATGGGATTCCGAGTTGCTCGAGGTGATGGATGTTCCAAGTGAGATCCTGCCGGAGATTACTTCATCATCCGAAATTTACGGTGAAACAATTGCCGAACTCGGTGAGATTCCAATCTCTGGTGCCATCGGAGACCAGCAAGCCGCGCTATTTGGGCAGACTTGTTTCGAAGCAGGGGAGCTCAAGAGTACCTATGGAACTGGTGCGTTCCTATTACTAAACACTGGTAGCCAACCGATTCGCTCGAACAACGGGCTGGTTTCAACAGTTGCCTACAAATTGGCCGGCGAGCCAGCAAAATTTGCGCTTGAAGGTTCGATTGGCGTGAGTGGCTCCTTGGTGCAGTGGTTCAGGGACCAGTTGGGTCTAATCAAAGAATCATCCGAAATCGAAGCATTGGCCGGATCCGTTTCGGACAACGGGGGCTGCTACATTGTCCCGGCCTTCTCGGGGCTTTTCGCTCCGCACTGGAGAAGTGATGCAAGAGGAGTGATTGCCGGACTAACTGCATATGTGACCAAAGCCCACTTGGCTCGGGCGGTACTTGAAGCTTCTGCTTGGCAAACCCGCGAACTCGTTGAGGCGATGAAGCAAGACGCAGGTTTAGATTTCACTGAACTTCGTGTTGACGGGGGGATGGCCGCAAACAACCTTTTCTTGCAGCAACTTGCGGACATTCTTGACTGCAGGGTCGTTCGGCCAAAAATGCTCGAAACGACTGCTCTCGGTGCAGCCTATGCTGCAGGTCTCGCGGTAGGTTTCTGGCGAGATTTGGAAGAGTTGAAGAAGAACTGGTGTGAAGATCGATCTGTCTCACCGCAATTGATTGCTCTCAAGCGCGAATCTGAATTTAGAAACTGGAAAAAAGCGGTAGATCGCACACTCAACTGGTTAGAGTAGGCGGTTCAACTCGGCCCAACTCTGCAGTTGGCTTCAGCAGAAATAGCCTCACAATTCGCCCGGATTTTCGCTCATAAGCTCGGTAACCAGGCCATTGCGACTCAATTCTGGTCCAGGCCGCGTCGCGGTGTTCGTCGGCAATCAGACTTGCCTGAACCTTAAGGTGGCGTCCGCGGACGATGATTTCAGCCTCAGGGTTCGCCAAGAGGTTCCAGGTCCAGCCGGGATGTTTTTCGCGAGCAAAACTGGTTCCGGCAACAATAGCCCGTCCGAGCCCGTCAGGTGTATACATGAGTTCCGTCGCGCGAATCTCCGAGGTGCGGGCCCCCTTGCTCAATAGGGTCAGCGAATGCACGAGCAAGCCACTCACTTGTATTTGGTTGGCGCTGACACCTTTGAGAATGCGTTCAAACAAAGGAAGTGTGCGCGGGCCGAGCCAACGAAATACTCGCGTGCGGGTAAGGGGCGCAAGCGTTAGCCGCACAATTCGGACGATTGGGTCAGTGTCTAAACTCACTGCCAAGGCACCTCTGGCGTTCTCTTGAAGTTGATTCCAGCAGACTCCATATATACACCGAATGTTGCCAGCCGAATGACAAATTCCTCGAAGCTGCGGGATGGGTTTAGTTTCGACCAACCGATCTCCGCTATCGCTGCGATTCTCGGAAATGCCATGTATTCGATATCGGCCATGGTCTTTACGGTTTCGGTCCAAAGTGGAGCCTCAACGCCGAGAAACGATTGTTCCGGATAGCTTGGGAACACCGATGTCGGATCCCAACTGTAAGACTCTTTCAGCGTAAGAGGTGGTTGCGCCCAATTCGTACCAATCGACTCAGAACTTGAATACTTCTGGTCAACGTAGGCAACGTTTGAAGGTGCCATCACGAGCTTTCCACCAGCATCGAGAAGCCACTCGATGAGCGAAGCCGAAGCTCCTCTTGGCGTCGTGTAATCCCAGTACTCGCCAACTGTTCCCTTTGGAAGATTCGGAGCATAGCCAATGTCATGCCAACCCATTGGGAGTTTTCCGGCATCCGTGATGATCTTGGCTACACGGTCGACAAAATACTTGTAATCGCCAAGGCTAGTTGCGCTGGATTCGTCGCCACCCAAATGGAAATATGGTCCGGGCGTTAGCGCAGCGACTTGATTCACGACATCGGCAATGAACTTATAGGTCAATTCTTTGCGCACGCAAAGTGAGCTAAATCCAACACCGTAGCCGTGGTAGGGCCGGGTTGCACGATTATTGCAGTTAAGTTCCGCGTAAGAGGAGAGCGCGGCGTTGGTGTGGCCAGGCATGTCGAATTCGGGAACAATTGTGATGTATCTTGACGCGGCATAGGCCACAATCTCGCTGTATTGAGCCTGAGTGTAGAAACCTCCAGCCCCGCCACCGACTTCGCTCGCGCCACCAACTTGGGTGAGTCTTGGCCAACCGTTGATTTGAAGTCGCCAACCTTGGTCATCACTCAAATGCAAGTGCAATACGTTGAGTTTCAACATCGCTATTTCGTCAATGTAACGCTTGACGTCTTCGACGCCAAAAAAGTGTCTGGCGACGTCGAGCATTGCGCCGCGGTAACTGAATCTAGGGAAGTCTGTAATTTCGGTTGCCGCCACGGCCCAGTTGTGGGTGTTCGGGTTTGGTGGAGGGAGCAATTGACGCAACGTTTGCACACCAAGAAATAGGCCAGCGGCGTCATTTGCTGCGATCCAAATTCGTGACGAATTGATGCTGAGGCTGTATCCGTTCTGAGGATGCCCAGGTTCGACAACCAGAACGATGTTCCCGAGATTGTTGAATGGCAATAGTTCACCGGTTTGGCCCCGAAGAATACCCGCCAAATACTCACCGACACCTCGAGCCTCACCCGTGGCAGCTATCGCTGAGTCGGAATTGAAGCGGTATGAACCATCGAGATTTATTCGCTCAACTGGCGCCGGAATCACGGAACGCATTGTCACGTTTTCGCCTGGTGGATTCGATGGAACACCCGCGACCGTCGTGGTTGAAACTGTGCTCGCACCAGCGAGGATGATGGCTAAAGTGCCGTACCAACCCATCCGGTGTAAAAACGCCATTTGTGGAACCTCGAAACTCGACCGCACTCAACTTATCGGTTCAAGCAAGCCTACGAGGCGCGACGGCAATTCAGTGCCAATCGACTCCAGCTGCTTTCTCGAATTTGATCCCAAGTCGCTCGAGCACAGTTCCCAAATTCGCAACCTGCTTTGCGAACGCGTCGAACGACGCCTGATCCTTTGGCGACCAAGCTTTTTGTGCTGCGGACGCAATCCTCGGGAACGCCATGGTCTCGATGTCCGAAAGCGTTTTCACAGTTTCGGTCCAAAGAGGCGCCTCGACACCTAGAATCTGTGATTCTTCGATTCCAGGTACTACCGCGAGGGGCTCCCATTCATAAGAACGTCGCAAACTGGTCGGACCGTCCGCCCAGACAAGACCCAGTTGAGAAGACTCGTCATACTTAATGTCCAAATAGATTGCATTCGCCGGCGAGAGGATGAGCTTGCCACCCGAGCTAATGAACTGCCTGGCAAGTTCTGCGGCATCCTCTCTTGGAGTTGTGAAGCTCCAGTACTGACCGATTGTGCCTTCCGGTAACTCCTTGCTCTTTCCCATTTCATGCCAACCAATTACGGTCTTCCCAGTCTCGCTTGCGATCTTGCTAACCCGCGCGATGAACTTTAGGTAGTCCGCTTCTGGTGTGGAGAGTGCTTCGTCACCGCCAATGTGCAAATAGGGGCCAGGTGTCAGTTTTGCAATTTGGCTCAACACATCCTGAAGAAACTCATAAGTCAACTCTTTGTCAACGCACAGGCTTGAGAAACCAACCTTGATTCCTTCGTATAGTTCGGGGGCTTTCCCGTCGCAATTTAGTTCGGGGTAGGAAGCCAATGCGGCGTTGGTATGTCCAGGCAAGTCAATTTCAGGAACGATGGTTACGAACCTGCTTGCTGCGTAATCCACTATTTCCTTGTAGTCCGCTTGAGAGTAGTAGCCACCGCCACCGCCATCGACTTGGGTTTTTGCTCCGTAATCAGTGAGGTTTGGCCAACCATTGATCGCGATTCGCCAGCCTTGATCATCGGTCAAGTGCAAGTGCAGCGCATTCAACTTGAGGAGCACTATGTCGTCAATATATTTCTTGACTACGTCGACTGAGAAGAAGTGGCGGGCGACATCGAGCATTGCGCCTCGATAGGCGAATCTTGGGTAGTCGATGATTTTGGTGTTTGGCAGACTCCAGCCTTCGCTCTTGGAGCCTGAGAGTAGCTGGCGCAAGGTTTGCACGCCCCAAAACAATCCGGATTCGGTGCTCGCAGAAAGGTTCACACCTGATTGCCCGATTGAGAGTGAGTAACCTTCGGATGGTTGTCCGGGTTCTAGGCTCAGCGAGATTTCTCCTGCGCTCGCGAGGCTTGTTTGAAGGCCGCCTAGCGCATCCAAAGTGTCCGCCAGGTATTGCGCCACTTGTTCCGAACCGGAAGCGGCGTTGATTCGGAGCGAAGTGGGTAGCATCCAGCTTCCTGGTGCGTCGAGGCGAGACACCGGTTCCGGGGTCACGGTAAGGGTTTGAGACTGCATTTTCGCTCCATACGGTGTAACGGCCAGGGGAATCATAACTGCTAAGACGACACCCGAGATTGCCAATATTCCAATCGCCACAAGAAGCCAATAACGTGAACGGATCATTGCCCTCGAAGTTTGTCAGGAGTCTTAACTAATTAGAGTCAATTCTGGCAGAAGTCGGTCAACTTGAATAGAATCGGTGCATCGCAACTGGCGTCAAAATGGATCACCATTGGGGAGCGATAGAGCAAGTCGGCCGCACGCCTGGGTCACAAGCGGATAGCGTTGAACTATTCCCTTGAACCGTTAAGGAGCCCCCGTGTCAGATCGCCTCCCTTCGACATTTACAGAGCCGTTATCA
>JAHBSS010000006.1 GCA_019639015.1 Cryobacterium sp.
TACCTACCTTGGGGTGCCGGATCAACCGCCCCGAGGGTCTTAGCTTCAATTGGTTTGCGAGAGACCGAGACGTTGCAGTATTCCTTTATTCCCCCAAGGCGAGGTGTTGTGAATCTTGGGCCACTAGTGATCAAGATTGATGATCCGTTCAAACTCGTCAAAGGTGAGTTTGCGCTCGGCGAGCAAAACCAAGTGATTGTTGCTCCTAGAGTGTTCGATCTCGATCAGAGTGAATTGGATGTTGCAGCGGACACGGGTTCTGCCCGCTTATTCCAACATCGCTCGTTGGCCGGTGAGCACGACATCATGACTCGTGATTATCGACCGGGTGACGCTATGCGCAAAGTTCATTGGAAAGCGACCGCTCACCACGGAGAACTTATGGTGCGGGAGGAGGACAAACGTTCCCACGCTGAGGCAGTGATAATCCTGGACACGAGGCGCAATTCCTACACCGATGTACTTAGAACTAGTTCAAGCGACAAACCCGAAAGCGAGCGATTCGAATGGGCGCTCGAGTTCGTGGCATCGATTCGAGGTCATCTGGTTTCTAAAGGTCAACGCGTAAATGTAGTCGAGACGGCGATTCCCCAATTAGCGGATGCGAGTCACGTCGAAGAATTCATTGGATCGCTCGCAAGGATAAAACTTAGTTATCAAAACGGAAACAAACCAATTTTTGTCGAATCGGATAGTCGCGGGAATGGCTCAATTTTTGCGGTCCTTGATGACCCTGACGAAGAAACTATTGAAGCGATGACTGAACAGGTCGGACTGTTTCATCTTGCCCAGGCGTTCTTGCTAAGCCCTTCCGCTGAACGTTCCTCCACGAAAGCTCTTGAATCAAGATTGAAGACCGCCGGCTGGCAAGTTTGCGTTGTGACCGACGGAGTGAACGTTCCATCCGCATGGCACGCGGCTGGGATGGAGCATTCTGTCGCATTAGAACAGGGGGCGAGAGTTGGCAGCAACTCATAATCGTCAACCGGTTTTGGACTTGACGGAATCAAAGGCCGAGAACTTGCGAGCGGTCCTGCTTTTCGTCGCGTTTGCAGTCACATTCGGCGGGCTAAGCACAATCCTTCGAGGGTATTGGTGGTGGGTGCTTTGCGTAGTTCTAGCTCTCGCGGTTTTTGGTGGCGGAGCGTTGATTCGAGCAGCATTTCCGACACACCGAATTTTGACAAGAATTGTCGGCCCGTTGTTCGGCGCAATAGTTGCCGCGGTTGTGATTATGGTCAGATTCTCAGCGGGAACAGCCTTCTTGGTCGTGTTTCCAACCAACACAACGATTGAACTATTTAGAAAGCTCATTCGGGATGCTGGCTATTCAATAACTTGGCAAGCCGTTCCAGCGGATGCCGACGAGGGAATCAGTTTGCTATTGGCGCTTGGTGCCGCTGCGTTGTTGATTCTGGCGGAGATCCTGGTGTTTTCCTTGGGACTCCCAGCACTAGCCGGCATACCGTTGGCAGCAGTCTTCCTGGTCCCGAGCGCCACACCGGACGGGCGAACCGATGGTTGGTTTTTCGCCGCTGGTGCGATTACGTTCTTGGCGTTGCTGTTCCACGGTCGAGTTAGGCAATTAATTCCAGCGGCTTGGCTTGCTGCGATCGCGGTCGTTTGCGCCCTCGTGATTCCAACGTTCTTGCCAAGCACGCAAGTCACAACCGCGACCAGCTCAATTGGCCCGAGTGTTGCCACCGGCGTGAATCCAATGATCAATCTTGGTGATGACTTGCGATCCAGCCAACCAAAGACTGCTCTCACATACAGCACAGTTTCTGGAGACCCAGAGTATTTGCGCCTAACTGAAATTAGTGATTTCAACGGTCGTCAGTGGGGGCCAGAACGCCCAGACCTTCAGCCCAATAGACGTCCCGTCGAGTTTCCGAAAGCACCTGGACTTGATGTTGGCATTTCTACCTCGAGAGAAGTCAGCTACATTCACGTCGACAACCTCGTAAGCCCTTGGCTTCCTATCCCCTACCCGGCAACGAGCGTTACTGGACTTACCGGTCAATGGAGCTATATTCCCGAATCATTCACGGTCGCAAGCAATGAGTCTTTGGCTCGCGCACAAAATTACACAGTCACTAGCGTTGTTTTAACTCCAACACCAAAGCAGTTGCAAGCGGCCGGGACTTATGTGCCTCAAGGGCTCACGGCATACTTGGAATTGCCAACAGACACTCCGGCAATAATTGGTCAAACCGCTCGGAAAGTTACCGCGGAAGATTCGAGCAATTACGAAAAGGCGCTATCGATTCAACAATTCTTGAGGTCATCACCTTTTGTGTATTCGGAATCAGCGCCAGTGTCTGCAGGCTATGACGGCACCGGTGTGGATGTCGTCGCACAGTTCCTTGAGGAGCACAAGGGGTACTGCATCCACTTCGCATCTGCGATGGCGGTAATGGCTAGGGAACTGGGTATTCCGAGCCGTATTATCGTCGGCTTTCAACCGGGTACGTTGCAAAACGGTGACGATAACGGCAGGAAGCTCTATGCGGTAACAAACAAGGACTTGCACGCTTGGCCGGAGCTGTATTTTTCGAGTATCGGCTGGGTACGCTTCGAGCCAACACCAAGTCGTGGCCGAATCCCAGATTATGCAAACCAAAGCCTTGCGGGAGTGCCGAATGTTGGCGCCGGTAATGGAGCAAATGGGAACCCTTCAACCAGAAACGAAGGCAAGAGCCCGCAATTGTCGGAAGGTACTTTGGGTACCGCTTGGCGGATAACCTCAGATCCAACGTTTTGGATCACACTTGGGGCGATCAGTTTCGGGCTTTTGGCTTTGCTTGCGCAACCGCTACTAATTCGAGGCATTCGCCGATCAAGAAGAATGCGAACCATCAAGTCCGGCAACGCTGGAGCCTTGCTTGGTTGGAGTGAAATCAAAGAAACTGCTGAGGATCTCGGAATTGATATTGGTGAGAATCTGACCCCGAGAGAAGCCGTTGCTCATCTCGGTCGCAGGCGCGGAATGACGGAAAGCGATCGTGAAGCGCTAGATCGAATTTGTAAGAAAGTGGAGCGCGCCGGTTACGGTCAGCGATTCAAGCGATCGAGCAAAGTTGACTTGGAACTTGTTGCCGACGTCCGAATTGTGCTTCGTTGTTTGCGTCGAACTTCGGATGTTGGCAACAGAGTAAGTTCAAGACTTCTTCCGAAGTCGCTAGTTTCCCGTATCGTGAACCAAGTCCGCAGGTTTGCTTGAACACGAAATACGTTGCACCAAATAAATACCCCCAAGAAACAGGAGTATCGATGAGTGAAGCAGAGATCAACCTCGGTGAGTTTCGACGATTGAGCCAAGACATCCTTGACAGCGTTGAGCGGGTAATCGTCGGAAAGCGCGAAGCCGTCGAATTAGCGATGACAACAGTGTTCGCTGAAGGCCATCTACTCATCGAAGATGTGCCTGGCGTTGGAAAAACGATGCTTGCCCGGGCTTTGGCGAGATCAATCGATTGCACCGTCAACCGCATCCAATTCACACCTGACCTTTTGCCTTCTGATATCACGGGAGTTTCCGTGTTCAATCAAGCCGAGCGTGATTTCAAATTCAAGCCGGGACCAGTGTTTGCGAACATCGTTATTGGGGATGAGATCAACCGGGCCAGCCCAAAAACTCAAGCAGCATTGCTTGAAAGCATGGAAGAGGGCCAAGTCAGCGTAGATGGGAAAACATACCCTCTTGCCAAGCCCTTCACGGTTGTCGCTACCCAAAACCCGATCGAAATGGAAGGCACATACCCACTTCCAGAGGCGCAACGAGATCGATTCATGATCCGAATTTCCATGGGCTACCCCGACGATGTCGCAGAGCTCGCAATGATTAGCAATCGAGAACTAACCAGCCCACTTGAAAACCTAAAACCGATCATCACGATCGAACAATTAGCGAAGATGATTGAGACCGTGCGCTCGATCCACGTATCGAGCGATGTCGAAAAGTATGCGGTAACGATTTGTCAGGCAACTCGTCACGACCGAGAGCTTCGCCTTGGAGCGAGCCCAAGGGCAACCTTGCACCTAGTGAAAGCAGCAAAAGCCAAGGCTGCACTAGCCGGGCGCGATTTCGTGTTACCGGATGACATTGACGCATTGGCAATCCCGGTCTTGGCACACCGCTTGATTTCAACCACTAGGCGTGCGGGTGCTGGTAGCTCATTCCAGGCGGAAACCGTCGCGGAGATCGTCAAACGCATTGTTTCGGCGGCCCCGGTACCGTTAGCTTCCCGCGAAGCCGTTTGAGGAGCGAGGTTTGAACGCGAACACTTGTTCCCCTGAATCTTGATTGGTGACGAGGTTTGCGTTCACCTTGAACACTTCACTTACGAGTTCAGAGGTGAGCGTATCGTGCACAGGGCCGCTTGCAACCACTCGACCTTCGCTCAAGACCACTACTTCATCGCTGTAACTAAGGGCCAAATTAAGGTCATGAATTGCAGCGAACACGTCCAGCTCTTCGCTACCTAGTTTGCGAAGCAAGCTGAGCACGTTAAGTTGGGCAGCTATATCTAAGTGATTTGTTGGCTCGTCCAACAGCAAGAGTTGAGGTTGTTGAGCAAGTGCTTTCGCCAGCATCACTTTTTGGCGTTCCCCACCAGAAAGAGTGGTTACGACCCTCGATCGAAACGCCAAATGGTTGAGCCCAACTGTTTCTATCGCGTCGATCACTAGTGCTCGGTCGTGCTCGGTCTCACTGCCCATAAACCCCAAGTGAGGCAAGCGACCCAAACTGACGGTTTCATCAACCGTTAGCGCCAAGTCTGTGTGCGCGTCTTGTTCAACGAGTGCAACGGTTTTGGCTCGTTGCCGACGCGTAGTTTTCGCTAAGTCGAGGTCCCGATAGTGAAGTTCACCATGCACCTCGCCTTCGCTGACTCCCGCGATTGCGTGAAGCAAGGTGGACTTTCCCGCTCCGTTTGGACCCACCAACGCGACAAACTTGGACCCCGGTGCTTTGAACGTTGCGTCTTGAATGATCCTGGTTCGGTTCAAATCAACTGTCAGTGAACTGAGTTGGAGCGCGTTCACGATTCTGCCCTGCGAGTGGCCAAAAGCGTCGCAAACACTGGAGCGCCGATGATTGCAGTCACAATCCCGACGGGCAATTCTCTTGGTTCAAACAACGACCGAGCCGCGGTATCAGCCCAAACGAGAAATGTAGCTCCGAGTAGCGCAGAAAGCGGGAGCAATAGTTTGTGGCGAGGGCCAGTTAGCAGCCGAACTGCGTGCGGAAGAATCAAGCCGACAAACCCAATCGAGCCGCTCACCGAAACCATCGCAGCGGTCAAGAGCGCACTTGCGGAAAGCAAGCTCCACCTCGCTGCCTGCACGTTGACCCCAAGTGCCGCGGCAGAGACATCCCCAAACGCGAACGAATCCAGAATGCGACCGGTAAACATGAGCGGGATCCCAGCGATAATGAGCGCGACTACGACAATCCAAACGGATGTCCATCTGGCTCCCGCTAGCGAACCCAACAACCAGCCCAGAATCTCTCTATACGAATCTCCTGTGACCGTCCAAAAGATGACGAGACTGGTCACGGCCCCGGCCAGAGCCGAAACCGCAATACCGGCAAGAATTGTTCGACCCGGAGTGATTCGACCGAATGCTCCTGCTAGAACGAGAGTCAATCCAAGGGCAACAAGCGCTCCAATAAACGCCGCGACCGGGAGCAATACTGTGAATCCGAGCAGGAGCACTGCAACGGCCCCCAATGAGGCACCGGATGAGAGTCCAAGCAAATACGGATCGGCGAGCGGATTTCGAGTCACCGCCTGCATCAACACCCCGGCAAGCGCCAAGCCGGCTCCAACCGCCGCTGCCGTCAGTACTCTCGGGAGCCGAAGCTGCCAGACGATACCGTCGCGGAGTTCACCGAGGGGATTTGGCGCTAAGCCCAGGTGGTGCAAGATTGCCGACCAGACATCCGTCGCCGAAATGCCTGCCGGGCCGATCGTTACTGCGAACGTGATCGAGATAGCAAGCCCGAGAATTAGGCAGACTATCGTCGCATTTTGCCAAAGCTTGCTTTGACGCAAATTGGTCATTATGGCAGCGCAGCCAATTGTTTGGCTAAGTCGGCTGCGGCACTTGCCGTCCTAACCCCGGCTTCACTCGCAGCAAATGGCACGATGAGGTAACGGTGCTCGCGCACCGCTTTCAATTTCGCGGTTGCAGGATTTGACTCAAGTACCCCGATTTTCTTCTGCATCGAACTCCAGCTCGCATCAACGAGCACAATTACATCCGGGTCGGCGGCGATGACACTTTCCCAACTGAAACTTGACCAAGTGTCCTTGATATCGGCAGCAATATTTTGCAAACCGATGGTGTCCATGATTAGTTGCGGAGCACCAATTCCCGCGCCGACGTATGGCGTGTCAGAGCCTGACGAGAACCAAAGCGCTGTGAGGCCGCGGTTGTCTTTGTGGATTGATTTCAGGATTGAACGCTGACTCTTGATTACTTCGGAAGGATCGACTCCGAAGATCTGCGCAATTTGCCGGATTTCGGATTCGATTTCTTCAAAGCTGAGTTTTTCGGGTTTGAATTGTGGTTCCTTACAAGCGGCGGGAGAAACGTATGTTCTTATCCCTAATCCCGCCAAGTCTTCGCGCGTACCTGCGCCATCAGCTGAGAAGTTTGATTCCCAACCCGCGTATACGAAGTCTGGAGTAGCGTTCAAAACCACCTCTTCGGAAGGTACCTTCTCGGCGAGAACAGGAAGCGGTTTGGACGGTTCAAGACTCTTTGGGAGTGGTCCGTCCTGAAATGCTGTACCAACAATTCGATCGCCCAAACCTAGAGCTAGCAGCATTTCGGTTGAAGTCGACTTGATGGTTATTACTCGTTTCGGCGGTGAATCTAGCGGCACCGTGAATCCGCAATTCACGATCGAAACAGGTTTGCGTGGTTCAAGAGTTGTCGCAGGAGAACTCTGCGAGCAAGCTGCAAGCGAGGCAACAGTCGCTAGAGCCAAACACAAAACAAGTCCACGTCGAAACACAAGACCTCCAACTGCAAAGGACAAAAACGTTGCAAGAGTTGGGCGGCGATTCGCCGACATCCATTTAGTCGCCGCAATAAGTGACGATGATTCCGCGCCATTCCCGGCTGGAGATAAACACAACTTTAGCTGAGCGCGCCTTGGCCGAATACTTGGTTGCTCAATTGAGCAAGGCGCAATTCAGAAGAACGGCTTATGCTCAAGAAAGAATCAGCTCAAAGTGGAGGAATCTCATGACCGTCGTACGTGCCGCCATAACTCAGACCACTTGGACCGGCGACAAAAAATCGATGCTGGATAAGCACGAACAATTTGCAAGGGATGCCGCCAAAGACGGCGCTCAAATCATCAGTTTCCAGGAACTGTTTTACGGCCCATACTTCGGAATCACCGAAGACAAGAAGTATTACGCGTTTGCTGAGTCAGCCGAAGGCCCAATCGTTCAACGCTTTGCGAGCCTGGCGAAGGAACTCGGCATGGCAATGGTGTTGCCAATTTACGAAGAAGAAATGCCCGGCCTGTACTACAACACGGCAGTCATGGTCGACTCGGATGGCAAGATTCTCGGCAAATACCGCAAGCACCACATCCCACATCTTGATCGATTCTGGGAAAAGTTCTATTTCCGGCCAGGAAATCTCGGTTACCCGGTATTCGAAACCGCGGTCGGAAAAGTGGGACTCTACATTTGCTACGACCGGCACTTCCCGGAAGGGTGGCGTGAATTAGGTCTCGGTGGAGCAGAAATCGTGTTCAACCCGAATGCGACCAAGCCGGGGCTTTCAAACCGGCTTTGGGAAGTTGAAGGACCGGCGGCGGCGGTTGCAAACGGTTATTTCGTGCTTCAGCCAAATCGCGTCGGACGTGAAGACAACGAGTACGGCGAACTTGCCGTCGATTTCTACGGAACAAGCCAAGTTATCGATCCTCGTGGGAACTTCGTTGGAGAGCGAGGTTCGGGTGAGCACGAAGAGATACTTGTTCGCGATTTAGATATGGATATGGTTCGCCAAATGCGTGATGACTGGCAGTTCTATCGCGACCGCAGACCAGATTCTTATACGAGGATTCCGAAACCCTAATTCAGACATTTTCGCAAAGGAGCCGAAATGAAAACTCTGATCAAGAACGGAACAGTTGTAAACGCCACCGGCACAGCTAACGCCGACGTGCTCATCGACGGTGAGAAGATCGCAGCGGTGCTCGAGCCTGGATCGAAGCTCATCGGTTTCGACATCGAAGGCAGCGTAGATAACGTGATCGACGCTAAAGGCAAGTATGTGATTCCGGGCGGAGTTGACGCCCACACCCACATGGAGATGCCTTTTGGTGGCACGAACGCGAGTGACACGTTCGAAACCGGAACCCGCGCTGCCGCTTGGGGTGGAACAACCACGATCGTCGATTTCGTTGTGCAATATCCGGATCAGAAACCTCTTGAGCAATACCATGCTTGGCACGGCAAGGCGGACGGAAACTGCGCAATCGACTACGGATTCCACCAAATCCTCTCCGATGTTCAGGATGCCTCGCTCACCGCAATGGATGACCTAATCAAAGAGGGCGTGACGAGTTTCAAGCTCTTTATGGCCTATAAGGGAGTGTTTCTCTCCGACGACGGTCAAATCCTTAGAGCGTTCCAGAAGGGTGCCGAAAACGGTGCGCTAATGATGATGCACGCCGAAAACGGCGCGGTAATCGACGTGCTCGTGAAGCAAGCAATCGAAGCGGGAAACACGACACCGTATTACCACGGACTCACTCGACCTTGGCAAGCGGAAGAAGAAGCAACCCACCGTGCGATCATGATCGCAAACCTAACCGGCGCTCCGCTCTACATCGTTCACGTGAGCGCGAAACAAGCCGTTGAGCAAATTGCGCACGCCCGCGATCTTGGCCAAAACGTGTTCGGCGAGACTTGCCCGCAATACCTTTACCTTTCGCTTGAAGACCAACTCGGTGCCTCAAGCAAAGAGTGGGGAGATTTCGAAGGAGCCAAATGGGTTTGCTCGACTCCGCTTCGCGCTAGAGGTGAAGGCCACCAACACCACATGTGGCAAGCACTGCGCACGAACGACTTGCAAATGGTTTCAACCGACCACTGCCCGTTCTGCATGAAGGGCCAAAAAGACATGGGGCTTGGCGACTTTTCCAAGATCCCGAACGGAATCGGTTCTGTCGAACACCGCATGGACTTGCTGTATCAAGGCGTTGTCGAAGGCAACATTTCGCTAGAACGCTGGGTTGAAGTGACATCCACGACTCCGGCTCGAATGTTCGGCATGTATGGCAAGAAGGGCGTGATTCAGCCTGGCGCCGACGGGGATGTAGTTATTTACGATCCAAAGGGCCACACGTCCATTGGTTTGAACAAGACTCACCACATGAACATGGACTACTCGGCTTGGGAAGGTTTCGAGATCGACGGTCACGTCGACACCGTGATTTCCAGAGGCAAGGTCATAGTTGACGGCGGCAACTACATCGGTTCAAAGAGCGACGGCAAATACATAAAGCGCGGCTTGAGCCAGTACTTGATCTAAGTCTCGACCCAACAGCGAATCGACAGGATTTCATAATGGATTTCGGTGCAGTACTTCAAACCCATCCGCCAGCAGCACGAACAGTTGCGCTTGCAAAGCTAGCCGAGCAGCACGGTTTCAGCCACGTTTGGACGTTCGACTCGCACTTGCTTTGGCAAGAGCCATACGTCATCTATAGCCAAATTCTTGCCGAGACCCACAAGGTGATTGTTGGCCCGATGGTGACAAACCCGGCGACGCGCGACTGGACGGTTACGGCATCCATTTTTGCGACTTTGAACGAAATGTATGGCAATCGCACGATTTGCGGGATCGGTCGGGGTGACTCGGCGGTTCGAGTTACAAACGGTGCGCCAACAACCCTTGGAACCTTGCGCGAGTCGATTCACGTCATTCGAGAACTCGCAAACAGTCGCGCGGTCGAATACAAGGGTGCGCAATTGCAATTCCCCTGGAGTCGCGGATCGAAACTCGATATCTGGGTTGCAGCGTACGGGCCAATGGCGTTAAAACTCACCGGAGAAGTCGGCGACGGTTTCATTTTGCAACTCGCTGATCTCGATGTTGCAGAGTGGATGATCAAGGCTGTCCGAAAGGCTGCGAAGGATGCCGGTCGCGACCCCCAAGCGGTGAAGTTCTGTGTCGCTGCACCCATGTATATCGGCGACGACTTGACCCACATGCGCGACCAGTGCCGCTGGTTTGGCGGCATGGTTGGCAACCACGTTGCCGACATCGTCGCAAAATACGGCGAAAACTCTGCCGTACCAAAAGCGCTAACCGACTACATCAAGGGTCGCGAAGGATACGACTACAACGAGCACGGCCAGGCCGGTAACAGCCACACCGAGTTCGTGCCGGACGAAATCGTCGACCGGTTTTGCGTACTTGGTACACCCGCTGACCACATTGCGAAATTGAAGGACTTGAAAGACCTTGGTGTAGACCAATTTGCTGGCTACCTACAGCACGACAATAAAGAAGAGACTCTTCGGGTTTACGGTGAAACTGTGATCCCCGAAATGAGAGAACACATAACTGCAAAGAAAGCGAACTAAAAGATGTCAAACTCTGGCGTCCACGAACCAAACCCTGCCGAAGGAAAGCTGACTTACGAGCTTGATCGAGCGGGAGTATTCCACTCTTGGTCGGCGCAACGAAATTTGAAGCCATTCGTTCCAGCTGGCGCTCTGGGTAGCGTCATGTGGGATTACGACGGCAAGGAATATCTCGACTTTTCTAGCCAGCTCGTGAACATGAACATTGGGCACCAGCATCCGAAAGTCATTGCCGCAATCAAGAAGCAAGCGGATGTTTTGACGATGATCGCTCCCGCCCATGCGAGCCTTGCTCGGGGCGAGGCGGCAAAGCGGATTCTTTCCCACGCTCCCGAAGGCTTCGTGAAGGTGTTCTTCACAAACGGTGGCGCGGATGCCAACGAAAACGCGATCCGCATGGCAAGACTTGTGACCGGCCGCGACAAGGTGCTTTCGATGTACCGCTCTTATCACGGCAACACCGGTGCTGCGATTTCGTCGACCGGTGACTGGCGTCGCATTCCGAACGAATACTCGCGTGGGCACGTGCACTTCTTCGGACCGTTTGCGTACCGGAGCGAGTTTTGGTCGACAAGCCCAGAGCAAGAGTGCGAGCGAGCGCTTCACAGTCTTGAGCGAATCATTCAGGCGGAAGGACCAAAGTCGATTGCGGCGATCCTAGCCGAGAGTATTCCGGGAACGGCAGGAGTACTAGTGCCACCGGCCGGCTACTTGGCTGGCTTGCGGGCGCTTGCCGACAAGTACGGCGCGATGCTCATTCTCGACGAGGTAATGGCAGGTTTCGGTCGAACCGGCGAGTGGTTTGCGCTCCAAGCCGACTACGGCGACGGCCGAAACAGTGTCGTGCCAGACCTCATCACATTTGCTAAAGGCGTGAACTCCGGTTATGTGCCAGCAGGTGGTGTGATTCTCTCGAAGCGAGTTGCCGAGGCGTTTGACGACGAAGTGTTCCCCGGCGGGCTCACCTATTCTGGGCATCCGCTAGCGATGGCTGCGATCGTTGCGACGCTCGACGCAATGGCTGACGAAAAGATCGTTGAAAACGCGGCGATGATCGGCCGCGACCACATTGGGCCGGGCTTGCGCGCTCTGCAAGAAAAGCACCCGATGATCGGTGAAGTTCGCGGCCTCGGAGTGTTCTGGGCACTCGACCTTGTCACTAACCGTGAGACGCGAGAGCCGGTGGGGGCGGATGTCATAAACAGCATCAAGTCCAGCCTCATGGCTGACGGTTTGTTGCCGTTCGCTTCAGAAAACCGCATCCACGTTGTGCCGCCTTGCGTCGTGACTCCAGACGAGGTCGCGCGCGCAATGGAAATCTACGACAAAGCGTTCAGCGCAGTAGAAAAGTAAAATTTGTCACCCCAGGGTTGACAAATAGTTAGCGAGCTTGCATCCTTGATGTATGGCACGACAACCCAGGGTTGACAAACAGGATTGGGATGACGTTTTGGCATACCGTCCGGCCGGTCAACAACGGGCGGAAGTGCGAGATCGTTTAGCCGCAAGTGGAGTGACTCCCGAAACGTTAAGTCGAGTGCTCGCGGATGGTGGAGACGAGCTAAACGCGCGAGCGACCATGGCAACTAAGGACTGGGCGGATCCGTTCGGTGGCCCTTTAGCCGCGGCGCTGTTGGCGGCGGAAGTCAGTGCTCTTTCCGCACACCTAAATTCGCGGGCCGCAAACGTGCGTGCGCGAGCAGTTGAAGACCTACTAGATGAGGTGAGTGTTGTTGCCGTCGCTAGCCACCTGGGCGTTTCCCGCCAAAAGGTATATGAATTAGGACGCGCGCGGCTTGGCGCAAACTTCATCGACCGAGTCCCTTGGAGAAAACCATGAAAATCACAGAAACCGTTAATTTGCCGGACCCCTCGATTCAGCCGCTCGTTCATCCTCTCGATATTCCGGAAGCTAGAAAAGACTTTCTTAAGGCCTGGTTATGGGAGGCTCTTGCCAATCCATCTGTCAGTTTGTGCCTTGCTGCGATTGCTTGGTTTGCAACGGGAAACTGGGTTGCAGCCGTTCTGGTCTTTGCTGGCACTGTCGGTTTTGGCTGGATGGCAAGGCGTTGGTCCTTGCGTGAAGCGTGGGAATTTATCCCAAGGAAGCGTCAAGATCGTGAACGCGCGCTGCCTCTCCGTTGGGTTCTCGGATCGATCTCTATCCTCTCCTTTTTTCTTGGTGTTGCCGGACTTCTCTTGGTGATGAGACTCAATCGTGCGGACATCCCAATCGATGTTGCGCAGGTATGTTTCGGAGCGGGGGTAACGGCCGTGCTGCTCGGCTACGTGGTACAGGCAATCGGACTCATCCGCCGCGCCAGACCGGTGCGAGATCTGCTACTTGGAATGATCCCGTTGGTTGTTGTAACGGTTGTGGCAGCTTTTGGATTCTTCCTTTTATTGGATTTCGAATTACCTGCTGATCCAACAAATTTCCTAATTGGAGTGGCAATCATGGGAGTGGCTGGCTTGATCGGGGGAATATTGAGCCTTATTGAACGGGCTCGTGGTCGCCGATCAACCAACCGCGATTATTCTTGATTGGTGAAGAGTCCCAAGAAAAGCACATTTACGATCGATGTCGTCGACCTTATGCACCGACCAGGGGAAATGCGTGAGCGCGTCATCGAAGCGAATGCTCCCGAAGACTGGAAGAACGCAGTAATCGGTGTGGAAGCGGGCGAGAACGTTCATTTGGGAGCGCGCCTAGAGTCGCTGCACGACGGCATCCTGGTGAGCGCCGAAATCAAGACGATCGCAAGAGGCGAGTGTGTTCGTTGCCTTCAAGCAGTTGAACTGCCACTTGAAGTCGAAATTCAGGAAGTTTTCGCGTATTCTCTTGACGAGGCATTCGACTACGTAATTCAAGAAACCCAAGTGGATCTTGAACCGGCTGTTCGGGATGCGGTGGTGCTTGCACTTCCGTTCCAACCGATCTGTCAGCTTGAGTGCGAAGGTTTGTGTCCGAGTTGCGGTTTGCGATTATTGGACGAACCAAACCATAAACATGAAGATGTGATTGACCCAAGATGGTCTGCACTAAGAGACTTAAAAGGCTGACTCGGCCGAGTCACCAAAAGAAGAGAGAGAAACCATGGCTGTACCCAAGCGCAAAATGTCCCGCGCAAGCACTCGTGCACGTAGGGCACAGTGGAAGGCGACCCCTCCAACCCTCGTAAAAACGATTGAGGGCGGAAAGGTCGTTTACAGCCTTCCGCACCGCGCCAAGGTTGTAACAGATTCAGCCGGCACCGAGCTTTATTTGGAATACAAGGGACGCAAGGTCGCCGACATCTGAGTCGAAAAACTCTGGCATGGGGGATCAGGCCATGGATGAGTCAAAGGTCAACGAATTGGCCGAAGTTCTCGGGATCAGAATTCCCGTCGACTTGCTGGAACTTGCGCTGACTCATCGATCTTTCGCCTACGAAAATGGCGGTTTGCCGCACAATGAGCGACTCGAGTTTTTAGGGGACTCCGTCCTTGGGCAAACCGTTACTGTCATGCTTTACGAGCGGCATCCGGATTCTTCCGAAGGAGACCTCGCAAAAATGCGCGCAAGTCTGGTAAGCGCCAGCGCGCTCGCAGAAGTAGCGCAGCTGATCGATCTTGGCAAATATTTGAAGCTCGGAAAAGGTGAAGAACAGACCGGGGGTCGAACGAAGTCTTCGATTCTTGCGGATACCTTAGAAGCTGTAATTGGCGCGGCTTATCTTTCTTGCGGGCAACAATGCGCGAGCGAAATGGTCTTGAGGTTCGTGGAGACTCTGATGGCTAACCCGAATCGCTTCGGTGTGGCAATGGACCCCAAGACTAGCCTTCAGGAGCTAACGGCTGAACGAGGTCTTGGCCTTCCGAAATATGAAATTTCTGAAAGTGGTCCTGACCACTCAAAACGATTCACGGCTGAAGCATTCGTGTCTGGAGAACGAATCGCGTCAGGGTCTGGCACGAGTAAGAAGCAAGCGGAAATTGCTGCCGCTCTGAAAGCTTGGGAGATTCTCAAGGGCAAGCGGTCAAACAAGCGAGATTCCGAAGACTGACATTGCCCGAGTTACCCGAGGTTGAAGTCGTAAGACGCGGACTCGAGCCACTAATTTTCGGTTCCGAAGTTACCGAAGTTGAAGTGTTTGATTCGCGATCTCTAAGACGCCACGAAGGTCCCGCCGAGGATTTCGTTGATCGTCTAACTCGCCGTGAGTTCGAAATGCCAAAGCGACGAGGAAAGTTCCTATGGATTCCACTGTTCGGAGAATCCAACAGCACGAGCGAATCAGAAGCTTTACTCGTGCATTTGGGCATGAGCGGTCAAATGTTGCTTAGGCCACCCGGCACAACGGATCGGCTGACTCGGGTCAGGATCGATTTCCAAACGGCCAAGCAGGACTCATACACCCTGAATTTTGTAGATCAGCGGATATTTGGCTCACTCGCAATTGACTCATTGATCGAGATAGACGGTGAATGGATACCGAGTCAAGTCAGACACATTGCCCGTGATTTGCTGGATTCAAAGTTTGACCCTAAGGCGTTTAAATCATCTCTAAAAGGCCGAGGTGCCGGAATCAAGAAGCTTCTGCTCAATCAAAACTTGATAAGCGGTATCGGCAATATTTACGCGGATGAGGCGCTTTGGTCAGCCAAAATTCACCCGGATACGCCAGCCGGGTCGCTCTCATCGGCGCGAGTAAGCACGCTCATAACAGAATTAACGAACGTGCTACACCGAGCACTTGAGGAAGGTGGCACAAGTTTCGACTGGCAATACAAGAACGTGAACGGCGAGTCCGGCTATTTCTCCCACTCCCTCAATGCATACGGTCAACAAGGAAATCCGTGCCAACGCTGCGGGCGGCCAATCATCCGCGAACGCTTCATGAATCGCTCTAGCCACTATTGCCCGAATTGTCAGCGGATCTAACGACACGCTCGGACTAGGTTTTCTACCTCTGTTTTGGGGCAGGCGCGAGGGTATGCACCTTAGCCGACTCGTGGCATTCTGTTAGGGCTTACCCAAAGCACACACCAATTGAACCCGAATCTATTGGAATGTTGCATGAAATACCCTGCTGCCACTTTGGCACGCCTTGGCGCGTTCGTTTTCGTGATCGCCGTTTTCTTGATCGGCACGGTTCAGTCGGCTAAGGCCGATACAGTCTTGACACCGGACATCCCAGGCGGGTCGGTGCCGTCATCGATCGCGATTTCGCCAGATGGTTCTAGAGCCTTCGTTTCTAACTTCTACGACAGCACCCTGACGGTTTTCGACACCGGCACGAACTCGGTCATCGGCTTGCCAATTCCGATGGGATCTGGCCCCTTTGGAGTGAGTTTTGCCCCGAATGGCGCGGCCGCCTATGTTGCCAACTTTTGGGACGGTACCGTTCTTGAGCTCGACGGGGTAACCGGCGCCGTGTTGGGTTCCCCAATAACAGTGGGAACCTACCCCTACGAAGTTGCGGTCTCACCCGACAGCTCCACGATTTATGTTTCTAATTCAGGCAGCAACACAGTTTCCGTCATTGACGCGGCAACGAAAACGGTAATCGATACGATCGCTGTTGGATCAGATCCATACGGGTTGGAAATAATGCCTGATGGTTCGAAGCTGTATGTTTCAAACCTAAACGCGGACTCCGTGTCTGTGATTGATACGACCTTAAACACTGTCATTGCGACGATTGCAGTTGGCGATAAGCCTGAATTAGGTGCAGTTTCGCCTGACGGATCGAGGTTTTATGTTCCAAACGATCTCAGCAATACCGTTTCGGTCATAGACACTTCGACCGACACTGTATTGGCTACAATTCCCGTCGGAGCAAACCCCGTATCAGTAGCAGTCTCCCCGGATTCCTCGAAGGTCTATGTCGCGAACATGTATGGACCTTCCGTGTCGATCATTGATCCGGCTACAAACACGGTTTCGAGCACGCTTGCTCTAACCGGATACCCGACAGATGTCACGTTCACTCCAAGTGGCACAAGGGCTTTTGTCACGAACTGGAGCGAATACATCACTCCAATTGATGTCGAGGTTGCCCCGAAAATCACATCCGGCCCAGCGGTGAGTGGAACCCCAGGAGTCGCGTACTCATTCCAAGTATTTGCGACAGGTAATCCTGCACCGACGTTCTCGATAGATTCCGGCGCCTTACCTCCCGGGTTGAACTTGAATCCGCTCACCGGTCACATTTCAGGCAATCCTTCAACTTCGGGCACGTTCAATTTTTCAGTGAAGGCGACGAACTCGGCTGGCGAGACTACGCAGTCGCAATCTATCGAGATCACTCTTGCAGCTACGGGAACGAATCCGGCCCCTTACATCGTGTTTGGAGCAATATTGGTCGCGCTTGGTGTCCTGCTACTGAGAGTTAAGTTCGCTCACATCCGCCGCGCTCAAATCCGTTAGAACAGGGATTGCCTGAATTACGAACAACACTTTGAAGGGGTGCGGTTCGGGTAACTTAGTTGAGTGAGTTTTGTAAGGCGAATGCTGGTGCCCTCGTGTACCTAAAAACGCTTACGCTCAAAGGATTCAAGTCGTTTGCTCAACCGACGACGTTCGCATTCGAGCAAGGTGTTACCTGTGTCGTTGGCCCGAACGGTTCCGGCAAATCAAACGTGGTTGACGGCCTTGCGTGGGTCATGGGAGAGCAAGGCGCCAAGACGCTCCGCGGTGGCCGGATGGAAGACGTCATCTTCGCGGGTACTGCGACGAAAGGGCCGCTAGGTCGAGCTGAAGTCCTCCTCACGATTGACAACTCGGATGGCGCACTCCCGATCGAATACACAGAAGTCACGATCAGTCGCACACTCTTTCGAAACGGTGGCAGCGTGTATGCGATCAACGGTGAAGCGTGCCGTTTGCTGGATGTTCAAGAGCTACTAAGCGACTCCGGCCTCGGCCGAGAAATGCACGTAATTGTTGGTCAGGGTCAACTGGATCAGGTGTTGCATGCGACCCCGGAAGAGCGTCGAGGTTTCATTGAAGAAGCCGCTGGCATCCTGAAACACCGACGTCGCAAAGAGAAGACGATTCGCAAACTTGAGGCGATGGAGGCAAACCTAACCAGGTTGAGCGATTTGGCGGGGGAGCTTCGTCGGCAATTGAAACCCCTAGGCCAACAAGCGCAAATCGCAAAAGAAGCCCAGTCGATTGCCGCGATCGTGAGGGATGCGAAGGCGCGGTTACTAGCCGACGAGATTGTTGGCATCCGTTCAAATCTCGCTCTCCAGGGGAAAAATGAAGCAGAACGCAAGTCAGAAAGAATCGTGCTTCAAGAACGAATCGATCAAAACCGGTTGAGAATTCAGCACCTAGAACGTGCACAAATTGGGGATGCGGTTGACGTTGCGAGGCAAACATCCTTCGCACTTGAATCCGTGCAAGGGAGACTGCGAAGCCTGTTCACTCTTGCAAATCAGCGAATTGCATTATTGGCGAGCCCCATTGAAGAGACCAATTTGCAATTAGCTGTTACGCCGGATCAGATCGAAGCAATTCACGCCGAACTGGAACGGCTGAACGCAGAAATCAACTTGGCGGAGACCGCGTTTGAAGAACACCGTCAGGCTAGCGTTAGAACGAAATCCGAACTCGACGCGGTTGACGCTGATCTCGCTCAACAAGCTGCTCTGATATCCAAGCAAGACTTGCGAATCGCCGAACTAACTGGCGCCTCGGAAACTGCAAAGTCCCGACTTGCGGCGCTCAATGAGGAGGCGACAAGGCTTGAAGGGGCGCTTGAATCAGCGCGGTCGCGGCAAACTGGAGCTGAATCGGAATTGGCAGAACTCGATTCCGATCAAACCGGCAGCGATCAAACTCTTGACCTGGATGGCGCATTCAAGACCGCACAATCACAAGTAGCTTCGGCGGAAGAGCAAATCGAAAGCGTTCGGAGTTCGTTGCACGCGTTAGAGCAAGAGCGCGCGGCATTGTTAGCCCGAGTTTCGGCGCTATCGGCGGCATTGGATGAAAAGGACGGATCCACGTCTCTACTCGAGCGTAAATTGCCTGGACTCATCGGACTTGTGGCAGAACACATCAAAGTTGAGGCCGGATTCGAGATTGCGATTTCTGCGGCGCTCGGTTCGCTATCGGACGCTGTGCTCGTTGAATCCTTTGATGATGGCATTTCTGCGATCACGGCCGCGATCGATGGTGCACTTGGTCGAGTTGAAGTTCTCGTCGCAAGACCGCCACGCTCAACGTCGCAAGCGCTTGATTTGAAGCTTCCTCGGGGAGCTGTAACAGCGACTTCCGTGGTTGACGCCCCCACCGGAGTGCTTGAACTGCTTAGTCGCACAATCATTGCCGATGATCTCGAAGTGGCAAGGGCCGCGTGGAAGGCACTTCCAACTGGTTCAGAAGCAAACATCATCACGAAAGCAGGGGATGTCCTAAGCAGGTTTGTGCTCAGAGGAGGCTCTGGAGCTAAACGTTCGAGGGTCGAGCTGACAACCGATCGTGATTTGGCCAAATCGGATCTCGTGAAAGTGGAGAGCGAGATTGAGAGCGCATCAAAGGCACTCGCAGATCAAAAATTCGCGCTCGAGACCGCGCGAGCACTAGCATCCGCAGCGCTACTCGCGTTGCGCGAGTTCGATGCTGGCTTGGCCGCTCAATCCGAGAGGCTTGCAACTACCAGAGCAAACGCTCAAGCGGCGGCCTCTGAGTCCGAGAGATTGCTGAAATCTTTGCAGGCCGCGCGCTCGGCGGCAGAGGATGCAGAACACGCGGCCAATTCAAGTGCGATCGAGTTAGAGAAGGTGGTTAGCGAGCCCAGGCCAATTATCGACGCGAGCCTCAGAGAGCCGTTGGTTCAGCAAGTTGAACGCGCGTTGCAGATCGAACTGGAGTCCCGATTGCAACTTGAGACGCTTCGCGAACGTGTGCGAATGGAACGCGATCGTGGTCAGCAGTTGGCGCAACAGCTTGAAGCTCAACGCGCTGCCGCAAATGAAGCCGCAAGGCGTGCAGTGCTTCGAAGGGCACAATTGGAATCCGCGAACCGGGTTGTCGAGGCGTTGCCGACTGTTCTGGATGCTGTCGACAAGTCCGTTTCTGAAGCGAAGCTTGCTTTGGCCAGTCGTGAAGCGGAACGCTCCAAACAGAACCAAGAATTGATTTCGCTACGCGAGCAAGACTCTGGGTTGAGGGAGCAACTTTCGGTTGTTAGCGAAAGCATGCACGGTCTGGAAATGCAGATTTATGAAAAGAAGCTGCACTTGTCTGCTCTGCTTGAACGTGCCGGCGAAGAGCTCGGCTTAGTCGAAGAGGTACTGATAGCGGAATACGGTCCTGAAGTTCCGATCGTTTCAGAAGACCCTGAAGCCGATCCTCAAGTGTTCGATCGTCGCGAACAAGAAATCCGGCTCGAAAAGGCGCAACGCAAACTGGATCAACTCGGCCGAGTGAATCCTTTGGCTCTGGAAGAGTTCGAGGCGCTAGAACAACGACACAAATTCCTGACCGAGCAATTAACGGATCTGACAAATACCCGCAAAGACCTACTTACGATCATTGACGAGCTTGACGGGCGAATGAAGGAAATTTTCGCCGAAGCTTTCGAGGACACGAGGGCCGCATTCCATGAGGTGTTCCCGGTGTTGTTTCCTGGCGGGACAGGCAACATCCAACTTAGTGATCCTGACGACTTGTTGACCACGGGTATCGAGGTAACCGTGAAGCCGGCTGGCAAAAAAATCGAAAGGCTTTCGCTACTAAGTGGAGGCGAACGCTCACTTGCGGCAATTGCGTTGCTTGTCGCAATCTTCAAGGCGAGACCTAGTCCGTTCTACATTTTGGATGAGGTCGAAGCCGCCCTAGACGACGCTAACTTGGGTCGCCTCTTGACTGTGTTCGAGGAGTTGCGCGCTAGTTCACAGTTGATTGTCATCACCCACCAGAAGCGCACAATGGAAATCGCTGACGCTCTGTATGGCGTGTCAATGCGCCAGGACGGTGTTAGTGCTGTCGTCGGTCAAAGAGTCGCAGAACGCTAACGAATTTCCCTATAACTTCAGCCAGCAGACACCAACCATTCGCCCTAGAATTACGCAGTGATTGAGGCGGAGAAAGTCGATACCCAAAGCCTGCAACGGCGAGTAATTAGAGTACTCATCTTGGCCCAAATTCTTGGTGGAATCGGACTGGGCGCCACCGTTTCTGTTGGGGCGCTCCTTGCTTCCGAAGTGAGCGGGTCTCCTGCATGGTCGGGAATGGCGGCGACCATGAGTACTTTAGGCGCGGCTCTAATTGCGGTGCCTCTTGCGCGGGCGGCGCAAAACAGGGGCCGAAGTATTGCGCTAACGATCGGTTCAATCGTCGCCGCACTAGGTGCAGTTCTCGCTACCGGCGCAGCTGCGATAGGTAGCTTTCCGCTGTTACTCATCGGGTTTGCGTTGGCGGGAGCCGGTTCGGCCACAAACCTGCAGGCACGGTTTGCCGCAACGGATCTTGCGGTCCCGTTGCACAGGGCAAGGCAACTTTCACTAGTTGTCTGGTCAACCACGCTTGGCGCTGTGCTCGGTCCGAACCTCATCGAGCCAGGTGAGACCATTGGCCACGCAATTGGGCTGCCAACTCTTACCGGTCCGTTTGTGTTTACAGTTTGTGCCCAATTGGCTGCAATGACTGTCTACTTCTTTGGATTGCGACCGGATCCGCTGCTTACAGCCATAAAGCACGCGCCTCTCAAGTCGAACGAGCCGCCGAAGCACGGCTTGGCAACGCTCAAGTCGAATCCATTGTCTCGGTATGCAGTGGCAACTGTCGCGCTCAGCCATTCAACAATGGTTGCAATGATGTCGATGACGCCGGTTCACTTGTACGGCCACGGAGCAACACTCATAATTGTCGGTTTTGCGTTGAGCCTCCACATTGCAGGAATGTATGCGCTTTCACCCGTGTTTGGTTGGATAGCTGATCGGCTTGGTCGGGTTCGAACTATTTTGATTGGCCAAGCGGTGTTTCTGGCATCCCTATTGATTGCTTGGCTAGGGAGCCAATCGCAAGTGCTTGTGATTGTGAGCGTTACGCTACTTGGCCTTGGCTGGTCTGCATCCACAATCGCTGGTTCAACTCTGGTTGCTGAGTCCGCGCCGGTCGCTGATCGTGCGGGGCTTCAGGGTATTTCCGATCTCATAATGAATTTGACGGCGGCGGTATGCGGCGCTCTTGCCGGACCGGTCTTGGCAGTTGTCGGTTACTCCGGCCTTGGGGTGGTGAGCCTGATTTTGGTAGCGATTGTGGCAGTTTGGTCTATTCGAGGGTTTTCGCTCGTGAGGGCCCAATCAAGTTAAGATTCCTGTTATGGCTGAACGAAAGCAACCGTGGTCCCTTTCGGGAGCTTTGCGTTCAATGTTCGGCAGCCGGACAATCGACGAAGATACTTGGCAAGACCTAGAGGATGCACTTCTCGGCGCCGATTTCGGTCCAGATATCACCGACGCGCTAGTTTCTGAACTAAGGAACTCCGTCGAGCGCTACCGAACTACTGACCCTGGTGATCTTAGACGTATGCTCGGTGAAGCCCTAGAAGAGCGGTTCGCCAAGCTTGACCCGACTTTGCGACTGACAAATAGACCCGCAGTAGTCCTGGTCGTTGGCGTAAACGGAGTTGGAAAGACCACAACGATTGGCAAGTTTGCGAAGTTCTTGGTGAATCACGGCCGTTCGGTGCTTGTTGGGGCAGCAGATACGTTCAGAGCGGCAGCGGTTGAACAGCTGGCAACTTGGGCTGAGCGAGGCGGCGCCCAAATTGTGAAGCCCGTCCAAGCCGGTCAGGATCCGGCATCCGTGGCGTTTCAAACCGTCGAGAAAGCGCAACGCGACGGCATCGACATTGTGCTTATTGATACCGCTGGTCGACTTCAAACCAAGAGCGGTTTGATGGACGAGCTTTCGAAAATCAAGAGGGTTATCCAGAAGCAATGCGAGATTGCCGAAGTGCTACTAGTGCTGGATGCCACCACTGGTCAGAACGGGGTTGCCCAAGCTGAAGCGTTCATCGAACACGCTGGGGTTACCGGTCTCGTGCTAACGAAACTTGACGGGTCGGCAAGGGGAGGATTCGTACTTGCTGTTCAGGAACGCACCGGCATCCCGATCAAGCTAGTTGGTCAAGGTGAGGGCATTGGCGATTTGACCGGCTTCACGCCACACGTGTTTGTGCAGAACTTGCTCGACTAACCCTCTTCCCGTTTGTGCGCGATTTTTGTCGTGTTCTTTAGCGAAATTCCGACAAAAATCGCGCACAAACGGACTTAGGGTGTGCTTAGTTGAGCTTCGAGTGCGCTCTGGCGAGTTCTACGTAGTGAGCGGCGTTTTTACGTATCCCTTCAAGTTCTTGCTCCGTTAGCTCTCGTCGCACTTTTGCAGGTACTCCAGCGACAAGACTGTTTGGTGGAATTACGGTATCCTCCAACACGACGGCGCCGCCAGCGATCAAAGATCCGCGTCCCACAACGGCTCGATTCATAACTGTCGCGTGCATTCCAATTAGGCAGTCGTCTTCGATCGTGCAACCGTGAATGACGGCACCGTGTCCGACGCTCACTCCAGAGCCTATGACCGTAGGTACGCCCGAGTCGCAGTGAACTACGACGTTGTCTTGCAAGTTGCTGGCCTCGCCTAGAGAAATCGAGTCAGTGTCAGCACGAAGAACCGCTCCATAAAACACGCTCGACTCTGCCGCCAACGTAACATTTCCGATCAACGTTGCGTTTGGAGCGACCCAAGCGCTTTGGCTGACATTCGGCTTTTTGCCTTCAAATTCAATAATTAGCGGGCTATTCATGATTCAACGCTAGGCGATAGTTCCTTGATCCCGACAAATTTGGAAGCGAAAAATTCGATGCCGGGAAACAACCGGCAAAATCCATTTGAATTATTCTCCATTCCATCCCATAGCTCCGTTACGCTGTGTCGAATGAGCGATGCCGATCCGCAATTTCAACCGCCGGAGGCAACACCTGCCCTGAATAGGAGCGCCGACGATGGACTTGGATTGCAGGGGACCGTTCAACAAGGACCGGTAGGAACTCCAGCGCCAAATCTATTGCCTCCAACTCAACCAGCAGTCAAGAAGCGACGCTATTGGATTATTGCGGTAGTGCTGGGTGCGGCTCTCTTGGTCGGTGCCGGTGTGTACGGCGCTATCACATTGGCGAATAGTTTCGCCAAAACCATTACGAGCGCTTTGCAATTCCCCAGAGGGAGTCAAGCTGATCAAGAACCAGTTCACATTGACGGAACACCCGGGCCAACAGTTGCGCGAGATCCGCTTGACTGTCCGAGCGCGTGTTTCACTTCAGCTTCTGTCGAAAACCTAATACCGCCAAAGGGTGAGTTCGAACTTCTAGGTGTACCGAAAGTGACGACCCGTTACGGTTACTACGACACGATTACCGTTCAGGAGTCGCGGGATACTACCGCCCAATATTGGTCGGAAGGCAATGGTTCTCCAGCGGATTGTGAATTTGTTTTGTCGCCCGATCCAGTGGCAGAAGCAAGTGGTGTTCCCGATCCGGAAGGTTCAGACAAGCTTTACTATCTCGGTGATTATCAAGGAGACGGTAACAACTTTGTGAGTCAATCTTTAAGGTTGTTTGATGATTCTGCCGCCGCCGAATCCTATATGTCGAACACGTCGATATTGATTGAGGGTTGCTCGAAATACAGCTTCAAGTTCGATTCGGGCATATACAACGGAAACGTTGAGGCGATTGCGGATCTCGGAACACCTGCCTCGGTTGCGGCGATTGGCTGGGTGGAAAGTGAACCAACTGGTGAATGGACGTATTCCTACGTCGTGGACCTGCAACGTGGAAATGTTGTAGTTAGGTCGGTTCTATCCTCTGACTATTCGATTAGTGAGACCGATTTTCGTCGGTTCCTAAATCACTACGCGGCGCAAATGGCAGCGGTCGAGCCTAAGTAATTCGGCGGGGCCGATTTCATCAAGGGCCCAACTGACAAGGCTCCTCGCTTGCCACCGGTTAAACTTGCAGAACCATGGCAACTTTTACAGACCTGACTGATCGTCTCTCAGAAGCTTTTAAGAAGCTCCGCGGCAAGGGCAAACTTAGCCCCGCGGATGTTGACGGCACAGTTCGAGAGATCAGGCGTGCGCTGCTAGAGGCGGACGTTGCTCTCGAAGTTGTAAAGCAATTCACCGCGAACGTTCGCGAGCGAGCTCTGAGTGATGATGTCAACAAAGCCCTAAACCCAGCGCAACAAGTGGTTCAGATTGTCAATGATGAGCTAGTTGGCATTCTTGGGGGAGCGCAGCGCCGCATCCAATTCGCTAAGAAGCCACCAACGGTCATCATGCTCGCCGGTCTTCAAGGGGCCGGAAAGACCACTCTCGCCGGCAAGCTCGCAAAATGGTTAGCAAGCGAGGGCCACACTCCGCTTCTAGTGGCAGCTGACCTTCAACGCCCGAACGCCGTAACTCAGTTGCAAGTGGTTGGCGAGCAAGCGGGAGTGCAAGTTTGGGCACCAGAGCCGGGTAACGGCAAGGGCAATCCGGTTAAGGTAGCCAAAGACGGAGTGAAAGAGGCTCAGCGTCGTCAATTTGACGTCGTGATAATTGACACGGCGGGTCGACTGGGTGTTGATACCGAGTTGATGAAGCAGGCATCCGACATTCGAAAAGCTACCGAACCCGACGAAGTACTGTTTGTGATTGACGCAATGATCGGTCAAGACGCGGTTGCAACTGCCAAGGCATTCCAAGATGGCGTGGACTTTACCGGTGTGGTTCTCACAAAGCTCGACGGTGACACCAAAGGTGGTGCCGCCCTCAGTGTCGCAAGCGTTACCGGTCGGCCGATCATGTTCGCAAGCACGGGCGAAGCACTTGGCGATTTCGAACCGTTCTATCCGGATCGCATGGCGAGCCGGATTCTCGATCTTGGTGACATCCTCACTCTGATTGAGCAAGCGCAAAAGACGTTTGACCAAGAGGAAGCGCTCAAGGTTGCTGAGAAACTTGCTACCGATTCCTTCACTCTTGAAGATTTTTTGAGCCAAATGCAACAACTCAAGAACATGGGTTCGATCAAGGGGATGCTGGGAATGCTCCCAGGCGCAAAAGGTATGCGTCAACAACTTGAGAACTTTGATGAGCGGGAAATCACCAGAACTGAGGCAATAATCCAGTCAATGACGCCCGCCGAAAGAAAGCAGCCAAAACTCCTAAATGGCTCAAGGCGGCTTCGCATTGCCAAAGGTTCCGGAGCAACCGTCACTGATGTTAATTCGCTCATGACTCGGTTTGAGCAAGCAGCCAAGATGATGAAAACGGTCGCAAAAGGCGGAGTACCTCAAGTTCCAGGAATGGGGCCGATGCCAGGCGCAAGCTTCGGCGGAGTCAAAAAGCAACAGGGCAAGAAAAAGACTTCCAAATCTGGTAACCCGGCAAAGCGTGCCGCCGAAGAAGCTGCAATGGCTGCAGGCACTTTCACAAAACCGAGCGCTGGTTCGAGTTTCGGTCTTGGCGCAAAGCCCAATACGGCTCCGAGTGCTCAAGACCTCGAAACTATAAATCGGATGCTTGGCCGCTAGGTGTCGTACCTCAAATAGGCTTTATTGGTGACTCTAAAAAGACCCATTCGAATTGGCGTACAGTTGGCGCCCCAGCACGCCGAATATTCAACGATCCGCAAGACAGTTTCAGACTGCGAAGAGCTTGGTGTGGATGTGATCTTTAACTGGGATCACTTCT
This sequence comes from Cryobacterium sp., assembly GCA_019639015.1. Taxonomy (GTDB): domain Bacteria; phylum Actinomycetota; class Actinomycetes; order Actinomycetales; family Microbacteriaceae; genus Terrimesophilobacter. The sequence continues at coordinate 26,369 of JAHBSS010000006.1, forward strand.
TTCCGCTATCAGGGGAGCCAGACGGCAAACACTTCGAAGCTTGGTCGATGTTGGCCGCGATCGCGGAACAGACCAGCAAAGTGCAGTTCGGTTGCCTCGTGAACTGTAACGCGTACCGCAATCCAAACCTGCAAGCGGATATGGCGCGAACCATAGACCACATTTCGTCCGCATCGAATGGCGGAGTCGGCAGGTTCATTTTTGGTACTGGTGCCGGCTGGTTTGAAAAAGATTTCGACGAATACGGTTACGAGTTTGGGACGAAAGGAAGTCGACTTGCCGCGCTCGCAGAAGCGCTACCGATTATCCGCGACAGATGGCAAAAGTTGAACCCACCTCCCACTCGCGAGATTCCGATTTTGATTGGTGGCGGGGGAGAAAAAAAGACGTTGCGGATGGTGGCAGAGCACGCGAACATTTGGCACTCGTTCGCTGGTCCAGAGGATTTGAAACGGAAGCTCAGAATTCTCGCGGAACACGGGAAGGATGTCGGTCGCGATGTAGCGGAGATTGAAATCTCTAACGAACTAAAGGACCGTACAAGTGATACAGCCGATGAGCTTGTGAGTCTTGGTACGAGCCTGTTCACGCTGCAAGTGAGCGGACCGGTTTACGACTTGGCAAAAATCAAGGAGTGGCTCGACTGGCGCGACCAGCACAATCGGAACCGCTAAGCACGGGTTCCGCGCACCAACACGAAAACCGTTAGGTAGTTTTTGGCTCGGGTTCACAGAATTGGCGAAAGTCTGTCAGAATAGTAAGTCGAATCCGTTGCAACCCGACCCTCTATCGGTTGCCTCGGTACCCATGCTTTGGCCGCGTGTGCCCCCACGCCCACGGTCGGCAGTTCAAACTACTGAACAATTAACGGAGAAACGTGTCTGTAAAGATTCGCCTGAAGCGACTCGGAAAAATTCGCACCCCGCACTATCGCGTGGTTGTTGCTGACTCTCGCACGAAGCGAGATGGTCGTGTTATCGAAGAAATTGGCCAGTACCACCCAACCGAGGATCCTTCGATCATTCAAATCAATTCTGAGCGAGCTCAGTACTGGTTAAGCGTTGGGGCTCAACCAACCGAGCAAGTACTTGCACTCCTCAAGCTGACCGGCGACTGGGGCACCTTCAAAGGTGAGAAGGGTGCGAAAAACACCGTCAAGGTTGCCGAAGCAAAGGTTGAGTTCCAAGCCGACGAGAAGAAGAAGCCTGTGCTTCAGCCAAAGTCCGAAAAACCGGCAAAGGTTGAGGCAAAGACTGAAGCCGTCGAAGAGGTAGCTGAGACTCCGGTTGAGGCTGCTGAGGCTCCCGCTGAGGCTGTTTCAGAGGTCGTTACGGTAGAGGTCGTCGCCGAAGAGACCGCTCCTGAAGTTGTTGCCGAAGAAGCTGTTAGCGAAGCGGCCGAAGAAGCCGAGAAGGCTGAATAGTGCTTGCTGCTGCTCTTGAGCACCTCGTAAAGGGCATCGTCGACAACCCCGACGATGTATCCGTGGTTTCAAGGGACACCACAAAAGGCGAGGTGCTTGAGGTCAGCGTCAATCCCGCAGACCTGGGTCGAGTAATCGGTCGTGCTGGTCGTACCGCAAAAGCGTTGCGGACTCTGATCAATGCTTTAGCTGATGGCCGTCGGGTTCGCGTCGACGTGGTGGACACCGATTCCTAAGAAAGACGCGGACGGATCCCGACTTCGGGTTGGTCGACTCACCAAGGCACACGGTCTAAAGGGAGCGATCAAGATCGAGCTTTATACGGACGATCCTGATCGGAGATTCATCCCCGGAGCAGTGTTCCACTTGCAAGTCCCAGAGGTTTCAGCGTGGTTTGGTAAATCGATCGAACTCTTGGAACTCAAGTGGTTCAACTCGCATCCTGTGGCATTTTTCAGGGATGTTACCGACCGCACAACCGCGGAGTCCATGATCAAAGCGATCCTGCTAGTCGACGAGGATCCCAATGAACAGCAAGAAGATGACGCTTGGTACGATCACCAACTGGTCGGACTCACCGTCCTTCGCGACAACCAAGAAATTGGAAAAGTCATCCGGGTCGAGCACCTTCCTGCGCAAGACCTGCTTGTTGTCGACACCGTCAACGGCGAGGTTCTCGTTCCGTTCGTAAAGGCGATCGTTCCAAGCGTTGATATTGCCGCTGGAGTCTTAATCATCACGCCCCCGCTCGGCTTGTTCGAATCCGCGCCAGACGACGAACAGGTCGAACCGGATGCCGGCGGAATTCACGAACAACCAAGCGGTGAGCCACACACAACTTCCTAGCGCAATTTAGGCTTGGGACCATGCGAATCGACGTTCTCACAATCTTTCCCGAGTATTTCGACGCGTTGAAAATTTCCCTAATCGGCAAAGCGAGCTCTAGCGGACTTCTTGAGTTCGGCATCCACGACCTCCGAGACTTCACTCACGATCGCCACAAGACGGTTGATGACACTCCATACGGCGGCGGAGCGGGAATGGTTATGAGACCAGAGCCGTGGGGTGAAGCTTTAGACAAACTTGCAGTTCAAGACACCGTCGTGGTGTTCCCGTCCCCTGCTGGGCAACTGTTTACGCAAGGAATCGCGAGTGAACTTGCATCTAGCCGGCACATTCTGCTTTGTTGCGGACGATACGAAGGAATCGACGAGCGAGTTGTTGAGCATGCAAAATCGCGTTGGACGGTTCGCGTGCTAAGCCTTGGAGATTACGTCCTGAACGGCGGTGAGGTCGCAGCGCTCGCGATGATTGAAGCGGTTTCTCGGCTAGTGCCCGGAGTTATCGGCAATGAACAAAGTCTGATTGAGGAGTCCCACGCAGACGGATTGCTCGAATATCCGAGTTTCACTAAACCATCAGAGTGGCGCGGACTGAGCGTGCCAGAAATTTTGTTGAGTGGAGATCACGCGGCAATCGCTGCTTGGCGAAAACAACAGCAAATCGAGCGCACGAGACTTATTAGGCCAGATCTCATCGACTAGAAGTCGATCGGGATTTTCGCCGCCTGAGCTTGATCGGCTTCTGTTGCAACCAATTGACCGCAAGCTCCGTCAATGTCCTTGCCCCTAGTGTCCCTAATTGTTGTTGGGATGCCAGCCGAAACGAGTCTGTTCACAAACTCCGCTTGAACACCCGGTTCTGAAGCGGTCCACACCGAGCCGGGAGTCGGGTTGAGAGGGATTGGGTTCACATGCACCCAACCGTGACCCCTTGAGTTCAATTTTTCGGCCAAGAGCTCAGCCCGCCAAGCGTGATCGTTCATGTCTTTTATGAGCGCGTACTCGATTGAAACCCGTCGACCCGTTTTGTCAAAGTATTCCTTCGCGGCATCGAGTGCTTCGTCAACCTTCCACCTGGAATTTACCGGTATGAGCCGATCACGAAGTTCGTCATCCGGTGCGTGCAGAGAAAGCGCAAACGTGACAGGTATCGACTCTTCTGAAAGTTTCTTGATCGCCGGAACCAACCCGACTGTCGAAACAGTGATCCCTCTTGCACTCATTCCGATGCCATGTTTCTTGTCGGTAAGCACCCGAATGGCTTGGATTACACGGTTGTAGTTGGCTAGCGGTTCACCCATACCCATAAACACAATGTTGGAAACGCGCTCCGCTTCATGCCCGAGATGTTTCGGGTCACCTAGTTCGCCATCCATGATCATGCGGTTCGCGCGCACAACTTGAGCGACTATTTCTGCCGCCGACATGTTTCGCGTGAGGCCAGCTTGACCGGTTGCGCAAAACGGGCAATTCATCCCGCAACCAGCCTGACTTGACACGCAAAGCGTTATTCGACCCGGATATCGCATGAGCACGGACTCGACGAGTGCTCCATCATGCAGTTTCCAAAGCACTTTGATTGTGTCCCCGCGATCGGTTTGGATTCGCTTCACTTCGGTAAGCAGAGGCGGTAGCAGTTTATGAACCAGCTCTTCTCGACCTTCACTTGGCAGATCCGTCATTGATGCTGGATCGCGAGTGAAGTGCTGAAAATAGTGTGTTTCGAGTTGCTTGGCGCGAAAAGCTGGCAAACCCAGTTCTTTCATGGCGTTCAGTCGGTCTTCTGGAGTCAGATCAGCCAAGTGGGTTGGAGGCTTGCCGCGCTTCGGGCTGGCAAATTGCAATAATGGACGGCCCTCGGCATCCGTTTTCTGAGTCCAGCCTTCTGTCTTTGGTTGGACTTGAAGTCTGCGGGTCGTCATTTGTGTTCGTGTTCTCGTGCAGTGAGAATCACTGGGCCATCCTTTGTTATTGCGACCGTGTGCTCGGAGTGGGCGGATCTGGAACCGTCGACGCTTCGCAAAGTCCAACCGTCCGGATCGGTGAAGATCTCATCAGTACCAAGCATGAACCAGGGTTCGATCGCAAACACGAGTCCCGGTTTGAGTGGATAGCCACGATTCTTTCGACCGTCGTTTGGAACGTGCGGTTCACCATGCATTGTGCGACCAACCCCGTGACCACCGAAATCCGTGTTCACCTTTAGGCCCGCGCGGTGCGCGACCTCGCCAATTGCTGCCGAAACATCCCCCATACGGTTGCCGGGTCTCGCCGCTGCGATGCCGGCCGCAAGTGCGCGTTCGGTTACGGCTATCAATTCAAGGTCCTCTGCGCTCGCCGTTCCAACCACGAGCGACAACGCGGAATCTGCAACCCAACCATTCAAATTTGCAGCAAAATCAAGACTCAGCAGGTCGCCATCTTTCAGGGTGTAATCGAACGGTAAGCCGTGCAGTGCTGCATCATTTACCGAGGTGCAAAGCACCTTTCCAAACGGCATCGCACCGAATGAAGGGTGGTAGTTGATATAACAACTCTCGGCCCCACGATCCCTAATTAGTTTGTGAGCTAGCGCGTCCAGCTCAAGCAAGTTCACGCCAACCTTTGAAGCATGTTTTAGTGCTGTAAGCACTTCCGAAACAAATTTGCCGACCGGGCGCATCGCCTCTATCTCGGCGGGGGTGCGTAGTTCGATCACTCAGCTATTCTTCACCAACTCGCGCGTATGCTGTCGACTATGTGGTTGCGTAGGGCCTTTTCTTATTTGCAGTTTTGGGCTATTGCCGTGCTACCACTTTGGGTTCTAATCGGGCGCGGTGTTCAACTTGAGGGTTCCGGTTGGGGGCTTCTCGGTTTACTTCTTGCCACACCTTTGCTTTCGCTAGGTTTGCTCGTAACTCTCGGGCTTACCGTTGCCAGGCGGTCAGTCAGGCGTGCAAAGTTGGTATCAAGATTGGATGTGGCGGTTCTTTCGGTTTGGTATGTCTCACTGGTACTGCTTGGCTTGATTGCCAAACCGTTCACGGTCATCCTTGCAATTGTTGTAGGACTTATCGTGTTTTGGACGATGGTCTGGCAATTGTTTAACGAATTGAGGAACCGCGTTTCACTTAGCTTGGGCAAGTTTGATGCCATTAAGGTCAAGTCAACTGTTTGACCCTTGGCGTTATCACCGACCGTTCGACTGGCAACAACCCAACGGTTATGACAGAATAGACGATTGTGTCCGCACGGCCCTGCCTCAGGGGGGCTGTCAATTCCAGGCACTACTTTCCTTCAATTAGTAAGCAGCCGTCGACCTGTGGCGAGGCAGAGAGCGAATATCATGCACATCCTTGATTCCGTTGACAAAGCGTCCCTCCGTGAGGACATTCCAGACTTTCGTGCAGGCGACACCGTCAAGGTCCACGTCAACATCATTGAAGGCAACCGCTCTCGTATCCAGGTGTTCCAGGGCGTTGTAATTCGTCGGTCTGGTGAAGGCGTTCGCGAAACGTTCACTGTGCGTAAGGTGAGTTTTCAGGTCGGAGTTGAGCGCACATTCCCGGTTCACTCGCCAGTCATCGATCACATCGAAGTTGTAACTCGAGGAGATGTTCGACGCGCAAAGCTTTACTACTTGCGTGAACTCCGCGGCAAGAAGGCAAAGATTCGCGAGAAGCGCGACTCGCAGTAATCTCGCCAAGCACGGGCAGTTCCAGAGTCTAGACTTAGCGGGAACTCAGGGGCCAAATGACGACAAACGAATTGCCGGTGCGGCATGAGCGCACCGATGCACGCAAACGTAAGGGTCGCGGTGTTTGGATATTCCTTCGTGATCTAGTGATCATTCTCGTTGCGGCGATCCTAATTTCAATTTTGATCAAAGCATTCTTGATCCGCTCGTTTTACATCCCATCTGGCTCAATGGAAAACACGCTTCAAATCAATGATCGGATCATAGTTAACGAGCTTGTACCCGACTTGACCCCGATTCAGCACGGCGACGTTGTCGTGTTCAAAGATCCCGGAGGCTGGCTCAGTCCACGAGACCAAGAACCGCAAAACTGGTTCGTTGCGGGGGTTGATTGGGCGCTATCGGTAGTGGGATTGAGTGCTCCAGACAGTAATGATCACTTGATCAAGCGAGTAATCGGTTTACCGGGCGACACCGTCGAATGTTGCAACGAGTTTGGACAAATGTCGATCAACGGAGTTCCGTTGAAAGAGACGTATCTAAAACTCCCAGCCGGAGTCACCAAGGCCTCAGGCATCGATTTCAAAGTAACCGTGCCTAAAGGCTCCCTTTGGGTCATGGGCGACAATCGATACGATTCTGCCGATTCGAGATACAACACCAACAAACCGGGAAAAGGTTTCGTTCCTATTGAAAATGTGGTTGGAAAGGCTTTCGTAATCAGTTGGCCGATGTCCCGGTGGACTTGGTTAGACAACTATCCGACGGTGTTTGCCGGCGTCGAAGAAAAGGATAACGAGAACTCAAAGGACCACTAAGTGGCTCCGCCCGAACCGAATCTGGATCTTGAGAGACAACTTCTAAACTCGGGGTTCGACTTGGTGATCGGTTGTGATGAGGTTGGTCGCGGTGCAATTGCCGGACCGGTTGCTGTCGGACTGTGTGCGGTGGACAGATCGAGAGTTGAATTGATTCCCCCGAACGGCGTTCGAGACTCAAAGCTACTAAGCCCTCAAAAGCGGCAAGCGCTGTATCCAGTGGTTCAATCTTGGGCGCTCGCGTGCAGTGTTGGCATGATCGATGCGAAGCGAATCGACGAAGTCGGAATCAATCAAGCGCTGGCGGAAGCCGCACTCGTGGCAATCGCGGGATTGAACGTTGAATGGGGTGAGCCCTCCAAAGTTGCGGTAATTCTGGACGGAAAACACGATTGGTTAAGCTCAATGTTGGCTACAGGAATTTCTGTGCAAACGAAAGTAAAGGCCGATCGTGAATGTGTTTCTGTTGCCGCGGCATCCGTGATCGCCAAGGTTGACCGAGACAAGCTAATGATTTTGGAGCATTCTCGTCAGCCGGAATACGGATGGCAAAGCAATAAGGGCTACGGCTCCAAAGCGCATTTTGATGCCATTGAACGTGTTGGTTCTACCGATTTGCATCGCCTTACCTGGATCGGCAATAGGGACCTGCACTCTTGAGACCCAGCACCTAAGATTGAAACGCAATGGATGACGAGGATTTCGAAGACTACGACCGCGAAGTGGAGCTCGCTCTATTTCGTGAGTACCGCGACGTTGTGTCGCAGTTTAAGTATGTCGTTGAGACCGAGCGACGATTTTATCTAGCCAACGAGGTTGAACTTTCTAGGCAGGATGTCGCAAACGACTTCTACTTCGAACTTACGATGCATGACGTTTGGGTTTGGGATGTTTACCGATCCGATCGTTTTGTGAAGTCTGTCAGAGTACTCACATTCAAAGACGTAAACGTCGAGGAGCTCGGAGCAAAGGAGCTCGAGCTACCTAAGGAACTCGCCCTCGACGACTAACCGAATAGGACAGGTGATACGTGGAACCTACAGCTTTTGAAAGAACGGTTCCCGCAGAATCGATGATCGCCGAATCTCTAAGAGATTCCCGACTCGCGACATTCTGGATTGATGAACTGAACGCGGCAACTTGGCCGGCATTCTCCGGTAGCGCCAAATACGACCTTGTTGTTGTTGGTGGCGGTTTCTTGGGGTTATGGACTGCACTACAGGCAAAGCAACGGGATCCCGGCCGATCAGTCGCTCTCGTTGAGGCCAATCGAATTGGCTGGGCAGCATCCGGTCGAAACGGAGGCTTTTGCGAAGCGACTCTTACTCACGGTGAACTCAATGGTCGCCGCAGGTTCCCGAAAGAGCTCGCGCAACTGGACCGGCTCGGCTTGCAAAACCTCGACGAGATCGAGCAAGAAGTGAAGCGATTGAAATTGCAATGCGATTTCGAGCGCACCGGAGCGCTTGCCGTTGCGGTAGAGCCATACCAAGTTGCCGAGCTCGAAGAAGAGCGTGATGTGGAGGGACTGCAGTATTTCGACGAAGGTCAAATGCGAGCTGAAATAGCTTCACCAACCTACCTCGCCGGGCTCTGGGCTGTCGAAGATACTGCGATGATTCACCCGGGGAAGCTAGCCCATGAACTTGCGAGGGCTTGCGCGGATGCTGGCGTCGATATTTTTGAGGAGTCAAAAGCTCTCGGACTTGAAAGCACTCGAACTGGCCCGGTGACAGTACGCCTAGAATCGGGAGAATTGGTCGCCGAAAAGGTGGCCCTTGCCACAAACGCGTTCCCTTCACTCTTGAAGCGATACCGCTGGCACACAGTGCCGGTCTACGATTACGTGCTCATGACCGAGCCGCTTTCAAATGCGCAAATGGATTCGATCGGTTGGAAACGTCGTCAAGGGGTTGCCGACACTGCAAACCAATTCCACTACTACAGACTCACGAAAGATAATCGAATCCTGTTTGGTGGCTACGACGCGATCTATCACTTCGGTGGCAAGATCAAGCCAGAATATGAGGACCGTCCAGCATCCCACCGGATGCTTGCAAGCCACTTCTTCACTACCTTTCCGCAACTCGAGGGAATCAAGTTCACCCACCGCTGGGCCGGTGTGATCGACACTTGCGCAAGGTTCACGGCGTTCTACGGTCACGGTCGGGACGGCCGTGTTGCGCACTCCGCGGGGTTCACGGGTCTGGGGGTCGCCGGAACCAGATTTGCCGCCAACGTCATGCTCGACCAACTTTCGGGTGAAAACACGGAGCGCACAGAACTGCAAATGATCAAGTCGCTTCCGATCCCGTTCCCACCAGAACCGTTCGCCTGGATGGGAGTCGAGGTTTCTCGATGGGCGCTAAACCGCGCAGACCACAATAAAGGCAAACGCAATCTCGTGCTCAGAACACTGGATGCCGTTGGACTTGGGTTTGACTCGTGAACGGTGAATCACCAAATTTCACCAAAGCGCTATCGATAGAAGTTCCACTAGATCCAATCGACGCCGCTCAGGTTGTTTCTGGTTCGCCTTCAGCAGGTGCAGTTGGTTTAGGCGAGTTCGACAGCAGGGAATACGGAGTTTGGGAGCACACCGTTGGTGTTTCCACTGACGTCGAAGTCGATGAAGTATTTGTCGTGCTCAAGGGGTCCGCAATTCTAAGCTTCGAGGACGGCTCATCGGTTGAACTGCGTGCTGGCTCTGTCGGTAGATTGCGTGGGGGCCAGCGCACCACTTGGGATGTCCGCGAAGTTCTTAGGAAGATCTACCTCAGCTAGCTCTTCCGTTTAGCGAGCGAGTCCTCCACAAGGGCGCCTTCGAATCCCAGGCAACGAGTCATGCCCGAATTGGCTCTTAGCGCTAGTTCGCGCTTCAGGATTCATGCGTGGCGATAAAGGATGAACTCGGGAGACTCGGCGAAACAATTGCGGCGGGATATTTGGAGCGCTGTGGACTTCGCATCATTGACCGGAATTGGCGATGCAAGCAAGGCGAACTGGACCTCGTTGCTATCGACGGAACTCAAACGGTTTTCGTCGAGGTTAAAGCGCGATCGAGTGTTGCGTTCGGGCATCCATTTGAAGCGATTACGCCAGTCAAACTTCGACGGCTTCGAGCGCTTGCCGGTCAGTGGCGAGAACAACACCCTGAAGCTACCGGGGGTTACCGAATCGACGCGGTTGCAGTGCTTTGGGAGGGTGAGCCTCAACCGAAGGTCGAACATCTAAAGGGAATCCGATAGTGGGTGTCGTTCGAACCAGAGCGGTTGCTTTGCTCGGGATGGACGGCTCAATCGTTGAAATCGAAGCGGACTACTCCTCGCAATTGCCGAGTTTTGTCATCATTGGGCTTCCGGATGCCGCCCTGGGCGAAGCGAAAGATCGCGTTCAGACGGCGGTCGCGAACTCGGGTCTTGAGCTTCCAAGTCGAAGGCTTACCGTGAATCTCTCTCCGGCCTCTCTGCCGAAGCATGGTTCTGGATTCGATCTAGCGATAGCGATTGCGGCGCTGGGTGCAGCAGGAAAGATCGACCCGACAACTACCGAGAAGGTGGTGCACCTTGGTGAATTGGGCCTAGACGGAAGACTGCGGCCAATCCCTGGCATCCTTCCAGCAGTTGCAACTGCTGTGGCCGCAGGGATTGAAACAGTCATGGTTCCAAGCGGCAACGCTCGAGAAGCCGAATTAGTTCCAAACGCAAGGATCGTTCCAGTTGCCTCGCTTAGAGACGCGGCGATTTGGCACGGTGCTCAATTGGAGCCAGTTGCGGTTGATCCAATTCTGAACTCGACGGTTTCGGTTGAGGAATCCAGACAAATTGACTTTGCCGACGTTGTCGGGGGTACCGACGCAATAGAGGCGATGGTGGTTGCCGCGGCTGGAGGGCACCATGCGATGTTGCTCGGACCACCCGGTTCAGGCAAAACAATGCTCGCCGAACGGCTACCAGGAATACTGCCGGATCTCGACGTTCATGCCGCTTTAGAAGTCAGTTCGGTACGCTCCTTGAGCGGTATGGCGGTTGGTGATCGACTTCAATCTCGTCCACCATTTGAAGCGCCTCACCACACGGCAACCGCAGCTTCCCTCATCGGCGGGGGAAGCAGAAACATTCGACCGGGTGCTGCTGCGCGTGCAAGTGGCGGTGTGTTATTTCTGGATGAAGCACCAGAATTCAATTCCTCGGTACTGGATTCCTTGCGCCAACCACTCGAATCGGGAGTGATTACAATCAACCGTGCGAACGCCGTCGCACATTTTCCTGGAAAATTCCAGCTCCTGCTAGCGGCTAACCCTTGCCCGTGCGGGCAGTACGGAGCAAGAGATTCGGAATGTACGTGTCCTCCCGCGGCTAGAAGGCGATATCTGGGTCGACTTTCTGGACCGCTACTTGATCGAATAGACATACAGCTTCGAGTCGAACGGGTTACAACCGCTGCGTTGCGAATTAGTACCGAAGGGCCTCGAATAACTACCGCCGTCGCAAAAACGCGAGTTCAGGAAGCGAGAGCAGCTTCCAAGTCGCGACTCGAAGGCACTCCATGGGACCGAAACTCGATGGTTCCCGGCTCGTGGCTTCGAGGATCCAAGTTTCGGCTTGAGCCGAATCGAACGAGATCTCTTGATCGAGCGTTGGAACGCGGCGGCATCACGATGCGTGGTTATGACCGAGTGTTGAGGCTTGCATGGACCTTAGCCGATTTAGAGGCAGCCACTCGCCCAACTTCAGATCACATCGGCCGAGCTCTTTACTTACGGAAAGGAATAATGTGACAAGAATTCTCGGGCTACCGGAAGCCGAAGTTGTTCCGCTTGTTGCTGCAGTTTCGAGACAAGAAATTAGTCGAGACCAAGCGCGAGAGCGGTTTTCACTGGCCGCTTGGTCGAACATTGCTGAGCCCGGCGATCGAACCGCGAAAGCACTAATCGCAGCAATGGGTGCGGAATCGGCGCTAAGTTCTGTCGTTTCGAGGCAAGCCCCAGAAACCGTATTGGAACGCCTAAAATCCAATTTCAACTCAGTTGAGAAGTCTCTCGAATCAACTGGCGTGACCCAAAGCATCGTGCCGGAACTCTGCGAAGAAGAACTCAAGCTAGCGTTCGACCGGTGGTTACCTAGGGTCAAGTCGAGTGTCGTGCTATTGGCACTCAAGCAGGCAGCCCGCTTCGATGTGAAATTTGTAATTCCTAGCGACGATGAATGGCCCATAGGGTTTTCTGATCTCGGTCCACATGAGCCGGTCGGGCTTTGGTTGCGCGGCAGTGATTCAGTGTTGCGGGCGGCCAATAACTCGATCTCGCTCGTTGGGGCTAGAGCCGCTACGGGCTACGGCGAACACATAACCATGGAAGCATCCGCTGGACTAGTGGATCGTGGTTATGCAATCGTCTCTGGGGCGGCTTACGGAATCGACGGGATGGCTCATCGGGCGGCACTAGCGAGCGCTGGCCACACTATTGCTGTATTGGCAGGAGGACTCGATCGCTTCTACCCAAGTGGGCACGAAGAGCTCCTCACCCGAATAGTGAAAACAGGGTCCGTGATTTCCGAATTACCTTGTGGTGCGGCTCCGACCAAATGGCGCTTCCTTCAGAGAAACAGGTTGATCGCGGGGATCAGCCAAGCCACAGTAGTTATGGAAGCGGGTTGGCGGTCCGGGTCCCTCAATACCGCAGGTCATGCTGCGGCGATCGGTCGGCCGCTAGGCGCCGTGCCTGGGCCGGTTACGAGTGCTGCCTCAGCCGGTTGCCACCGGTTGATCCGCGAGTTCGGCGCGACTTGTGTCACAACTGCTGCCGAGATGGCCGAACTTGCTCCATTTGACGGTAACTTACCCGCGCAAATCGAGAACGCGGCTATTGAGGATCCCGCGATCACCCGACTAAGGGATGCCATGAGCCGCAAAACCGCACGGCCTGTCGATTTGCTCGCCTTAAGTTCCGGGTTATCTGTCGGACAAGTGCAGTCCGCACTCGGAGAGTTACAACTCGATGGGGCCGTGAAAGAACGAGAGTCGGGTTGGGTTCTCACTACGGTCTAGCGCGTCGGGCGAGCATAGAAATATTCTCTCGATGCGCTCTAGGCTTGGCGAATGGTCCAGCTAGGTCAGTATCCGTCGGCGCAACACGTAATTGCACACATTAGCGACACCCATTTCTTGGGGGGCGGTCGAGCGCTATACGGAAAAGTCGATGTCGCAAAACACTTGACTGAAGCCCTAGCCCAACTCGAGAGGGCAGACGCCCAGCCAGAAGCGATCGTGTTCACTGGAGACCTAGCCGACCTCGGGGAGCCAGATGCCTACACCAGACTCCGAAAGATCGTTGAACCCGTCGCCGCACGCCTTGGCGCGCAAATAATTTGGGTCATGGGCAATCATGACGAGCGCATCCAGTATTCACAGCAACTGTTTGACAACGAAGGAAGTGACGAACCGCAAGATCGGGTTTACGACATTGGTGGGCTCCGTTTGATCGTCCTCGACAGTTCAGTTCCTGGATTCCACCACGGCGACCTCACTGACCAGCAACTTGCTTGGCTTTCGAAAGAACTTGAGAAACCCGCAACGCACGGAACGCTACTGGCACTACATCATCCGCCGATTCCGACCCCGCTTCTTGAAGCAATGGGCATGCTCGAACTTCACGACCAAGACCGCCTTGAGCGCGTCATCAAAGGAACGGATGTTCGCGGCATTCTTGCCGGTCACTTGCATTACACAACCCACAGCACGTTTGCCGGAATCCCCGTGTCTGTAGCGGCGGCGACCTGTTACACGCTTGATCTTTCCGCTGGTGATCGGATCCTCTCCGGTGTTGACCACGGCCAAGCGTTCAACATGGTTCACGTTTACGAAGACCGGATCGTTCATTCGGTTATCCCGGTGGGCACGACTGAAGAAGTGACCGGATTCTCGGGAGAGAACTGGCCAGTAATCGAAGGTATGACTCCTGCGCAACGATTGGCAGCATTCTCTTCAAAGTCATCCGATTTCAATTCTGCTGAAGCGGCAAGCTCCAATTAGTTCGGCGAGGCAGTCCGGATTGCCTCGTTTCTTGAATGAGCATTAAAGAGTGGATTTGCGAAAAGCGATTGAGAGTTTCATTGAAGCGAAATCGCTTGAGCAAGGGCTCAGCCAAAACACCTTGAAGTCGTATCGATCAGACCTTGAAACGCTAGCTGAGTTCTCTGAAACGAGATTGAAATCGAAACTGGGCGAATTAGACCTTGAATTATTCCGTGACTGGCTTTGGGACGGGTCGGGCAGGAACCTCGCCAAGTCAACTCTTGCAAGACGGATAGCTGCATTGCGAAGTTTCACAGGTTGGGCAAAAACGGCGGGACTCATTGAAGCCGACCCGGGATTGAGATTGCGCACCCCCAAACCAGATCAACACTTGCCAAGGGTGCTAACTCGAAACCAGATCGATGACCTCCTTTCAAGCCTTAGTTTGCTTGCTGAAACGGGGGATCCCATTTCGATTAGAAACCATGCGATTGTTGAGTTGCTTTACGCCTCCGCACTGAGAGTTTCGGAACTCGTCGGATTGGATCTTGGCTCGATCGATTTTGAGCGACTGACAATTCGAGTGCTAGGTAAGGGATCGAAAGAGCGAGTCGTGCCGTTTGGACTCCCGGCAAAAGATGCGCTCACGAACTACATCGATTCGGCACGTCCGAAACTGCTTGAACGTTCGACCAACGCTGTGTTCTTGGGAACCAGGGGCCAGAGGTTAGGGGTCAGAAGCGTCTACCAATTGATCGCCGAGCTGCTCAGTGACATCCCGGGTAGTGGTCCAAACGGGCCGCATGCGTTGCGCCACACTGCCGCGACGCACCTGCTGGATGGTGGTGCAGACCTCAGGACCGTCCAAGAAATGCTTGGTCACTCGAATCTTGGCACTACCCAGATATACACCCACGTGTCAGCGGAGCGATTGAAAGAAAGCTACCGTGCATCTCATCCAAGAGCCTGAGAGTACGATGCCCAGTTCTTTGAGCCACTCAGAGCAATTTTCGCGTCGGCAAGAGGATCGAACGCATTTCTCCACCCAGATATAGCAGGGGTGAAACATATTCACCGTCGCGGCGAATTCCAAAATGCAAACACGGTTCACTGCAATGACCGCTTTGAAGGAGCCCGATTTGGTCTCCCTTTTGAACAGACTCGCCCACAGTCAGACTTGACGCGACCGGTTCAAAACTCAAGAGCAATCCTCCGTCAACTCGGATCGTTAGGACGCCGCGGTTCACAACGAAACCGCTGAACCAAACAACCCCGGCGTGAGGGGAGATCACCGGTTGTTCAACAATTCCGGCGAGATCGATTCCACGATGACCCCGCCCGTAAGGGTTCAAGGGGGCGACAAACTCTCGAACAACTCTCGTCGGCCCCGCAAGCGGCCAAGTCCATTCGTCCACGCCCGAAGCACTTGCCGGCATTGAAGTTAGCGTGCTCAAGCAGACCGAAGCGACAACGAGTGAGCGGCCGAAAAGCGTAATTGCCTTGAAGATTAGAGTTCGTATCATTCAAGCAATACTTCTGCAGTCCGAGTATCAGATTTCAATCACTCGGCAGGCTCGGAGTGCGCAGCTGTCGGGTTCCTTCGTGGAGGACTCTGGTGCTAGAATTGTTACCGCAATCCGTCACCGGATTGACTACGCGTGTCTAAAGCGCAATCTGCGCACAAGCTCCCATCAGTCTCGACAAGCTCGGGCGGGAACTTGTCAGGCACCAGGTTTCACATCAATTGTTGTGAAAGAAAACTGAGAATGTGCGAATGCTAGAGAGTTTCGCACGAGAAAAGGAGACGGCTATGGCCGTTGTAACCATTCGCCAGTTGCTCGACAGCGGAGTCCATTTCGGCCACCAGACCAGACGCTGGAACCCAAAAATGAAGCGCTTCATTCTGACCGAACGCGCCGGCTCACACATTATCGACCTTCAGCAGTCTTTGAGCTACATCGACAAGACCTACGACTATGTGAAGGAAACGGTAGCCAGAGGCGGCACCATCCTGTTTGTCGGCACCAAGAAACAAGCCCAGAACTCGATTGCAGAGCAAGCGCAACGCGTCGGTCAACCATTCGTCAACGAGCGTTGGCTCGGTGGGCTACTCACAAACTTCCAGACAATTTCAAAGAGCCTCGCCCGAATGAAGGAACTCGAAGAAATCGACTTCGATGACACGACCAAGGGTTACACCAAGAAGGAACTGCTAATCAAACGGCGCGAGCTTGACAAGTTGCACAAGAGCCTCGGCGGTATCCGTAACCTAAGCCGCACTCCTTCAGCGCTCTGGGTAGTTGACACGAAGAAGGAACACCTAGCTGTCGACGAGGCTCGCAAGCTTGGAATCCCGATCATCGCAATTCTTGACACGAACTGCGATCCAGATGAAGTTCAATACCCAATTCCGGGTAACGACGATGCAATCCGTTCGGTTGGGCTTCTAACCAGGATCGTTGCCGACGCAGCAGCGGAGGGACTCATCCAGCGCCACCAAAAGCCAACAGAGGGTGGTGAAGAAGCAGAACCGCTAGCTGAATGGGAGGCGGAACTGCTCGGTGCAGGAAATCAGGATCCAGAACAAGAAGCCAAGGATGTTGCCAAGGCTGAAGCAGAACCTGCCACAGAAGAAACAGCTAAGGCAGATTCAGAAAAGAAGGCAAAGGCTCCCGCTAAGAAGAAGGACGATGGCGCTCAAGTGAACGCAGAGCCAACTGCTCAGGAAGCGGCCCCGAAAGTTGCCGAGTCAGTTTCTGAACCTGTCGCAGAGGAAGTCGGCGACGGAACTTCCGAGTAAGGATTCGAAGCAGAGCTAGATTGCTCGGGCTTTGCACTCAGTCTTGAAACACAACACACGTTAGAAGGTAGAAAAATGGCAAACTTCACTGCCGCAGATGTAAAGGCGCTTCGCGACCGCCTAGGAACCGGGATGCTCGACAGCAAGAATGCGCTAGTTGAGGCAGACGGTGATATGGAAAAAGCCGTTGAGCTTTTGCGTCTCAAGGGCGCAAAAAACAACGCGAAGCGTTCCGACCGCTCCACGAGCGAAGGTTTGGTCGCTGCCGTTGAATCAGGTGGCACGGCAACCATGATTGAGCTTGCTTGCGAGACCGACTTTGTTGCGAAAAGTGACAAGTTCGTGAACTTGGCGAATGCCGTGCTCGATGCCGCAGCTGCCGCCAAAGCAGGTTCCGTCGAGGAAGCGCTCGCCGCTCAAGCGGGAAAGCACACAGTTGCAGGCCTTATCGAAGAAGACTCAGCCGTATTAGGCGAGAAGGTCGAGCTTCGTCGTGTGGCATCCGTTGATGCAGAAAAGTTTTCAATCTACCTCCACAAGACGAGCAAGGACCTCCCACCGCAGGTCGGTGTCGTGTTGGGGTATTCGGGAGATGATGCCGAAACCGCGCGGAGCGTTGCCCAGCACATTGCGTTTGCGGACCCGCAGTACTTGACTCGTGAAGAAGTACCTGCTGAGGACGTTGAGAAAGAGCGAGAGATTGTCATGGAGATTTCGCGAAATGAGGGCAAGCCTGAGGCAGCATTGGCGAAGGTTGTTGAGGGCCGACTCGGCGCGTTCTTCAAGCAAATCGCACTTCTCGAGCAGGACTACGCAAAGGACAACAAGCTAAGCATCAAGCAAGTACTGGCGGATGCCGGGCTCACCGTTACAGGTTTCGCCCGATTCAAGGTAGGCGCGTAGCATTCAGTAGATTGGGCTCGGATTGAGCCCAATTTAGAATTAGAACTGGGTAGTCCAATCTTCAGGAGCCAAAATGACCGAAGGTAAAGCGCGACGAGTTCTATTGAAGCTTTCAGGAGAAGCGTTCGGTGCTGGCTCCCTTGGGGTAAATCCCGATGTTGTTAGCGGAATCGCCAAAGAAATTGCCGCGGCCCCCGAAGTGCAAGTTGCCATAGTCGTTGGCGGTGGCAACTTCTTTAGGGGCGCCGAACTTTCCCAGCGCGGAATGGACCGCGGTCGTGCTGACTACATGGGAATGCTCGGAACGGTCATGAACGCACTGGCCCTGCAGGACTTTCTTGAGCAAGCAGGTGCTGAAACCAGAGTGCAGTCAGCTATTTCTATGACTCAAGTGGCTGAACCGTACATCCCTCGCCGAGCGGAACGGCATCTTGAGAAAGGTCGAGTCGTGATCTTTGGTGCCGGTGCCGGGTTGCCGTATTTCTCTACCGACACAGTTGCGGCTCAACGAGCTTTGGAAATCGGAGCGGATGTCGTACTTGTTGCAAAGAACGGCGTTGATGGCGTGTATGACGGCGACCCAAAGAAGAATGCTAACGCTTCGAAATTGGACCACGTCACCTATCAGGAGGCCCTTGTTAGGGGACTAAAGGTTGTTGATTCGACGGCATTTAGCCTTTGCATGGACAACAAAATGCCGATGGTCGTATTTGGGATGACTCCGACAGGCAATATCACCAAAGCGATTCGCGGGGAGCAAATCGGCACTACAGTCAGCAACTAGTCGTGTCAGCTCTTGTCATTGGGCTTATTGCCTTCGCTGCGATCGCGCACGCCACCTGGAACATCGCAATCAAGAAGGCCGGGACAAGCGGTCCGAGCTTGCTTTGGCTCAGTTTCATCGTAGGCACACTCGTGTTTGCCCCCTTTGGGGTTTGGACTTTGTTTCATTCCAGAGTTGATCTATGGCACTGGTTGTTTCTTGCAGTAGTTAGCGGTTCGCTGCAGATTGTGTATTTTCTGCTGTTACAACGCGGTTATCGAAAGGGTGACGTTTCGGTCGTTTACCCGCTCGCGCGGGGGACCGGGCCACTACTAACAGTCATTTTTGCAATGATCCTGTTCAGGGAGCGCCCCGGGATTCTCGCGTTGTTCGGTGCAGCGCTGGTAATTCTTGGGGTCGTTGTCACAGGGCTTTCAAGAAGATCAGAGTCGAGTTCAAACAATAAGGCCGGGATTATTTACGGACTGCTTATTGGCGTGATCATTGCCGTTTACACGCTTTGGGATGGTGCTGCCGTAACTGAATCGAATATGCCACCGGTCGGATTCTATTGGGGGAGTGTTCTTTTCCAATTCGTTCTACTCGCTCCGATTGGCCTCCGGTCGCCCGCGAGGTTGATTTCTACAGGCAAGAAGCATTGGTTAGTGGTATTGATTCTTGGTGTGCTTGCTCCGCTTGCGTACATCCTTGTGCTGCTCGCGTTTCAAATGGCGCCGGTTTCAATCGTCGCTCCCGCGCGCGAAGTTAGTGTGGTTCTGGTTAGCCTCGCTGGTTGGCTTTTCTTCCACGAACCGAATCCCGTGCGCAGGCTAGTTGGTGCTGGAATAGTTCTTGCGGGCATCGTGTTCCTCGCAGTGGGTTAGTCGATAAACTTGGGCAGACGCGAAGGAGTTGAATTGATAAGCGACGTACTTGATGGGGCTAGAGACCGCATGCACAAAGCGGTCGAAGTGGCGAAAGAAGACTTCAGCGGAGTTCGAACGGGCAGGGCGAATCCGGCACTTTTCCAGAAAGTACTCGTTGATTATTACGGCTCTCCGACGCCTTTGTCGCAACTCGCCGGGCTTCAAAACCAGGATGCTCGAACCCTTGTGATTACCCCATACGACAAGAGCGCGCTTAAGGAAATTGAGAAAGCAATCGTGAACGCACCTAATCTCGGTGCAAACGTTGGAAATGATGGAACGATAATTCGCGCGACCCTGCCTGAACTGACCGAAGAACGTCGCAAAGAGTTCGTGAAAATTGTTCGAGGAAAAGGTGAGGATGCCAAAGTCGCAATTCGAAACATCCGCCGTAAAGCGAAAGACGAGCTTGACGCACTCGAATCAGAAGTTGGTGAGGATGAAGTCGCCAGGGCGGAAAAAGAACTCGAAGTCCTAACTAAGTCGCAAATTGATGCGATAGATGACGCATTGCACAAAAAGGAAGCTGAGCTTCTCGAGGTCTAAATGACCGACGGCCTCGATCAGGATTCGCACAAGCCCGCGAAAAGTGGCTGGCGTTCTAAACGCTCGGAGATTGAAGCGCAAGTCAAGGCGACTCGAGAACAGCTTGAGCATGCGACCGAGGTAATTGAAGCGAGAACTGGCCGTAATTTGCCACTGGCAATCATCATCGGTTTGGCTCTCGGTTTCGCGATGCTTTTCAGCCTGATTGTAGTTAAAGAACTATTCATGCTGTTTGCAGCATTCGTAATTTTCTTCAGCGTTATCGAACTTGCCTGGGCGCTTCGCGATTCTGGGCGCAGGGTTCCAAGATTGCCAAGCGCGATTGCTGCTCTAACAACCGTACCGGCGGCATTCTATTTGGGCGATTTTGGCCACTGGTGGGTGAGCGTAGCCGGTGTTGCTCTAGTTGTGCTTTGGCGGCTTGTCGAGCTCGCAAACCCTAAGCTTCGCGCGCCAGCAGCAGAAATCTGGCTTGACCTAGCAGCAAGTACTTTCATTCAGATCTATATCGCGTTCCTTGCAAGTTATTCGGTGCTCCTGACCGCCAAACCAGGGGGACAGTGGTGGACGCTTGCCTATCTAATCCTTGTGATTTCAATTGACACAGGAGCCTATGCAACTGGCTTGACGCTTGGGAAGCACCCAATGGCTCCGAAGATCAGCCCGAAGAAGACTTGGGAGGGTTTTGCCGGTTCCGTTGCCGCAGCGTTCATTGCTGGAATCCTGCTTTCAGTGTTCATGATCAAGCAGCCTTGGTGGTTCGGCTTCATTTTTGGGATTGTGATTGTTGTTTCGGCAACCATCGGTGATTTGGCCGAATCAATGATTAAGCGAGATTTGGGAATCAAAGATATTAGTAGTTGGCTTCCAGGACACGGAGGGTTTCTGGATCGGATGGATTCGGTTGTGCTCAGTTCCGCAGCCGGCTATTTGCTTTTCCTGTTATTCGGCTAAGTTCAAGGTTCAATCTAGTAGTTAGGGCAGAATGGAGCCGTGGCTTCAACATTTCCAAGGCTGAGAAAATCCCGGCGAGGATACAACGTGGATCAGGTCGAAGAGTTTCTTGTCGATGCCAGGGCTGCCTATGGGAACGCTGGCGGCACTTCGTTGAACTCTCAAGACATCCGAAGGACCTCCTTTTCAATGCAAAAGGGAGGTTATTCGCCAACTCATGTTGATGCCGCTTTGGAGCGACTTGAGGATGCGTTCGCGACTCGCGAACGTGATCAGGCCAGAGCAACTGTTGGCGATCAAGCCTGGTTCAATCAGGCTCGCGCAATGGCCAGAGAAATCATCGCACGATTGGATCGAGTGAAGAAAAAGCGATTCCGTAGGGTGGGTTTCTTGTCGAGCGGTTACGACTGCAAACAAGTTGATGAACTTTGCGATCGATTGACGCGATACTTCCGTCAAGGAGAGAAGATTTCGGTCGAAGAAATTCGAACTGTTGCGTTCCGCCCAAAGAAGGGTGGATACAGTGAGACCCAAGTTGACTTGTTTCTTGATGCAACGATTGAGGTCATTCTCTCGGTCAGTTGAGCGTGTATCAGGTCGAACTGAAGGTTTACAAGTTACAATCCAGTCACTGTGCGCGGGGAAATCGATTCGAACTTAGCGGCGCAAAGTCGTAAAGATGATGCCCCGCCAAGGTTTCGTTTTGTCACTTTCCGTAGGGCTCTTCCAAACTTCGCGTTTTGGGTAGCAGCAGCAATTCTGCTTGTTTCTGTAATTGCACCAAATCAACCTCAAGTACTTGCCGAGCAGGTGCAAAGCGAATTGGACCCGTTCTCCACTCAGTATTTTGTACTTGGCGGCAAGTACGACATCTCGTTTGAGCGGGATAGTTATCGCGCAAGCAAGAAACCGATAGCACCAGCAGCCGGAGTGCCAGACGCAGGCTCGGCTCAAGCGATTGCGCTAGACCTAGTGCTGGCCCAAGGTTGGGATCAGAGCCAGTTTGATTGTTTGGCCGCACTTTGGCAACGGGAATCACACTGGAATGTGTTTGCAATGAACCCATATAGTGGCGCATACGGAATCCCGCAAGCGTTACCCGGGGACAAGATGGCAAGTGCCGGGGCGGATTGGGCAACTAACGCTAGAACTCAGATTGTTTGGGGGATCGGATACATCGCCGGTCGGTACGGGACCCCTTGTGTTGCCTGGCAACACTCTGAGGACTTCAACTGGTATTAAGCGACTACTGAGTACCCCTAATAGTCTTGGAGAATGCCTCGCTCCAATCGAAATAGTCGCACCAGCCGTGATCGTAAGAATGCGGCTGGATCAGACGACTTTGATTTGAGTCAAATCTTGCTCGGAACGCGCCAGATTGAATCTAAGAGGGGCCGCGAGTGGAATGTGCAACCGATGACCGCTGTAAACGCGCTAAAGGCGTATAAGTGCCCGGGATGTGAATTGGAGATCCAACCGGGAGTTGCACATATAGTCGTCTGGCCAAACGACGGAATCATGGGCGCGGAATCTGACCTTCGTTCTCGACGTCATTGGCATGAACATTGTTGGCGGGTGAGTTAACCCGTGGAGATTCGGTCCGGTGTCGAATTGCCTGCCCTCAGAGAAAACATTGAACTACATACTTCGGATGGGCTGACTCTCGTTGGGGAGCTTGCGTTGCCGCTTGGTGGCAAGCCGGTTGCAACGCTAATTTGTCTTCATCCGCTTCCAACCGGAGGCGGATTCATGGACTCGCACATAATCCGCAAAGCCGCAGCACGGTTACCAGCGCTAGCCGATTTGGCAGTTCTTAGATTCAACTTCAGGGGAGTTGTTTCACCTCGCGGTAAGTCGGAAGGCTCATTCGGCGACGGAATCGATGAAGGCAAGGATCTAAAGGCTGCTGTTCAGTTTGCCGAGGATCGAGGTTTACCCACAATTTGGCTGGTTGGTTGGTCATTCGGCACGGAGGTTGCCTTGAATTGGGGAGTGGAAGAGCGGATCGAGGGTGCAATCTTGCTGTCTCCTCCGCTCAAGAGAACTTCGCAATTGCAACTCGCGCGCTGGCAAGAAAGTGGTAAACAACTAGTTGCAGTCATCCCCGAGTTTGACGATTATCTTCGTCCCGCAGAGGCGAGACAGCTATTTGCTGCAGTTCCAAATGCCAAGGTTGTTGAAATCAAAGACGGGAAACATTTGTGGGTTGGTGAAATCCAGACTCGTCAGGTACTTTCCGAAATCGTGAATTGGGTGAATCCGAGCGCTCTCCCATTGCCAGTTGAGTGGCCGGACTAATCCACGACTGGTGGGTTAACGTTCATTTTGATGAGGCACAACCACTTCGTTGATGATTATCAATATTGAAGCAGCTACTGGGATCGCAATAAGCGCGCCCAAGATTCCAAGCAAGGTTCCGCCCGCGAGAGCAGCAATAACGACAATCGCTCCCGGTACTTTGACGGCGCGATTCATGATGTTCGGGTTCAACACATACGCCTCGAGTTGCATGTAGATCGCGTAATAGATTCCAACAGTAATAGCGGTTGGTACACCATCAAACATCAGACAGCTCAAGGTGATGAGAATGCTTCCGGACAACGTTCCCACGAGTGGAACAAGTGAGAACAAGAACGCAATGAACGCAAACAGGGCTGGATACTCCGCTTGAACAATGGAAAGGAAAATGAAGCTCAGGATTCCATTGACAAGTGCCAAGCTAACTTGCCCGACAACGTAACGACCGACCGACTGGCTGACTTGTTCTGCGATCTCCGCAAATCTCGCTCGCTTTGATGAAGGCACCATTTGGTAGAGCCCGCGCTTCATGCTTGATAGTGAAGCAATGAAGTAGATGGTGAGAATTAGCACGATGACGATTCCAAATGCGCCACTTGCAATTCCGAGCCCAACTTGCAGTACGCCGCCACCGATAGTGGTGACATTTGTTTTGACAAACTCCAGTGCTCCTTCAATGACAGCGTGAAGGTCTATGTAGCTGGGCATAGTCTTCTGCAGGTTGTCAATCCAGTTTGCGTCTTGAAGCGTCGCGATTAGTGGACTGAGGCCCGCGACAAGTTTCGAGGTCTGGTCGATTATTACCGGTACAACCGCGAAAGCTAGACCGGTGAAAATTGAAAGCACCACGACTACTACCGTGAGGATTGCGAGCCACCTTGGGAATTTGTGCCGTTCAAGCCATGAAACGGCCGGGTCAAGTCCAAGAGCCAAGAAGATTGCCGCACCAATATAAGTAATTATTGTTGCCAGTGTGCCAAGGGCCGCACCAATCCCGATTGCAACCAATACGCCAAGTCCGCCGAACAGCCCTAATCGGAACGAGTTTTGGATCTTCACTTTGCCTCTCAGGTTTCTTCGAGTTTGGGCTTATTCGTCTATGGCAACTTTCTCTGCGTCGCCAAGCACAGCGCGCAAATTGCTGAAGTAGTTTGCCACAGCTTCGCGCTCGATTCTAATCTTGGCAAGGCGTTCTTCTGCCTCAGACACGAGAGAATTGCTCTTGTCTTCGGCTTCCTTGACAATCGTTTTCGCCCTCGATTCCGCATCCGCGATTTGCTTGGAGGCCGCACGTTTGGCGGAAGAGATAATTTCTTCGCTCTTGGAAGTGGATGTCGAGAGCAAACTTTCGGCTTCGGTCTTTCGCTCTTCGAGCAGGCTCGTCACTTCTAAGAGTTGGTTCTTCGCATCGGCCAGAACGCTCTTGTGTTGCTCAGCGGCCTTCTTATGCTTCGCCAAGTAGTCTTGCTCGGCCGAGTCGCGCCGAGTCGCAAGCTCTTGTTCGAGTGTTGCCTTGGCTTCGTCAATCTCCTTTTGAATTGAAGTCCTCGCCTCGTCAAGTTCCGCGGCGAGTGCGGCCCTCGCATGAGCTTGATCGTTTTCGAAGTCGGCTCGTTTTTGGTCAAGCTCTGCTTGCAATTCGGTACGTTGCTGTTCCGAGTCTCGGTCCAATTGCGATCGAGTGGCGGTGATTTCTGATTCGAGCAGCGACTTTGCCTCTTTGGAAGTACGAGCAAGTTCCGACTTTGCTGACTTCGTCTCTTGATTCAGTTTCGAATATGCACTCGCCATATCTTGCTTGAGCTTTTCCTGAGCAGCATCTCGCTCCTGTTCGAATTGAGCGCGAGAGTCCGCAAGCTCACGCTCAAGAGCTGCCTTTGATTGTTCGATCTCGGAGCTAAGCGCTGATCTTCCAGCTTCAATCTCTCTCGCGAGATCTGATCGTTGTTGTTCGGTCTCTCGAGAAAGTGCCGCCCACTTATTCTGGGATTCGGCTTCAAACTCGGCGCGATCCTTCTCTGTCTGGCGCGCCAATTCGGCAGCAATTTCGCGAGCATCAGAGGTGCTTTTCACGGTTGCGGATCTGAGCTGCGACATATCCTTTTCGGTCTGAGCCTTGAGCGCCTCCGATTCGCGAGTGGCAGTCGCCATAACACGAGCGGCCTCCGCTTCGGCAGTCTCGCGAATTGATCTTGCCTCAGCCTCCGCGTTTCGAAGCAGCGCTTCCGCTTGCGATTTGGACTGAGAAAGCAATTTTGCAGCTTGATCGCTTGCCGAGTTAAGTGTTTCTGAGGCTTTCGAGTTTGCGTTATCTATTAATTCCGTCGCCTGCCGCTCGGTGCTTTCTCGAAGCGAGTCTGTTTCTGCCTTTACATTGGATCGCAAAGTTTCCGCATCGATGTCTGCTTGGCTGATTAGCCTTGTTGATTGCTCTTCGGCCATCCGCAATACGTTTTCCAACCGGCGCCCGAGGCCGCTATAAGTTGGACTGCCGGTTTCGTCAAGCTCCGCCCTCAAGTCTTCGACCATCGCGGTAAGTTTCTTTACCTCTTTGGCGTTTTCGGCGCGCTCGCCAGTTAGTTTTGCGATCTCAAGTCTTAGAGCCTCGAGGGTTGAATCAACTTCTTCGCGGTTATAACCGCGCATGGCGACAGAAAATGCATCGGACTCGTTGGCCACGGATTCCCCCAAGGTTTGCGTAAGTGACTTGTGGACCTGGTCGGTAGGTTGATTCGAGTCTAGTAGTCAGGGCAAACCGAATCTGGCCAGGTTTTTCAGCGAATGGTCGGGCAGTTCACAGTGTTGCTGGGATACTCTTTAATGTCGTTTCGCCGAACAGTTGACTCGGTCGCGATACGAAATTCTTGAATGCCATGCATGATCATTTTGAGCGCAACGCATTCCAGGCCCAATAGTTCTAGAACCGAAGGGAGTGCGACTTGCGGCTAGTCACAGCAATCCTTGCGTTTATCATCGCGTTCCTATCGATCGGCTATGGGATTGCACAGAGAACAATCCTTGCGGAGCCCGACCACGTAGCCGCAGTGACTTCTTCTGCTACAAGCGCGACCGTAACCGTCATCGACGGCGAAACCTTGAACTCAAACCCTGGACGCCAGAAAATCCTTATCCAAGGACCAGGGAAAATCTTTGCCGCTTACGGGCGAACTAGTGATGTCTTAGCATGGGTCGGCGAAGCGACTTACAACAAACTCTCCTTCATTCGAAAAACCTCGCAACTTCGAAGCAATATCGTGACAGGTCAAGATATATCGGTCCCGGATCCCCACGGATCGGATCTTTGGTATGGCGAGTACTCAGATGAAGGCACTCTGACTTTTGTCGTAAATGTGCCGCAAGATATTTCGATTATCATCCTTTCTGATGGTTCGCGGCCCGCACCTGGAGCCATTTCAATTACTTGGCCGGTCGACAATCGGACACCTTGGTCTGGCCCGCTCATCGTGTTCGGCATGCTTTTGCTTTTGGCCGGAATAGGGGTCTACCTTTGGGCGATTTCGGATTTGCGCAGAGGTAGAGGCCCAAGGCGACGGATGCCGAAAATGCCAAGGCCTCCAAAGCCCAAGACTCCAAGAGGCAAGAAGCCGTCTGTGACGAAGGGGCTGCGGGGGCGAAGAGCCGCCGGTCAGACTCTGTCTTTGACGTCTCTGTCTGTCGTAATGGGCCTCGCACTATCTGGTTGTACCGCTCAGTCGTGGCCGGAATTCTTGGCGCACAATTCAACTCCATCTGCGACAGTTTCACCTAGTCCGTCCGGTGCTCCCACGGGTCTTGACAAGCCTCCAGTGGTCACGGTCCAGCAAGCTGAAGCGATCGTTTCTCGAGTTGCCTCGGTTGCAACCAAGGCTGATGCTTCACGAGATAGCAATTTGCTTAAGTCCAGATTCGACGGGCCAGCTCTTGCACTGCGTGAAACTAATTATCAAATTCGTGGTCGAGACAGCAGTTACGCATCTCCGGCCGCTATCCCGTCGGCTCCGGTTCAAATTACGCTTCCTCAACAAAACGACAATTGGCCGAGAACTCTGTTTACCGTCGTGCAAGATCCTAATGATCCGACGATCCCTCCTACAGCGATGATGCTTGTGCAACAAACTCCGCGCGACAACTACAAGGCAATCTACGTGTTTCGATTAGAGGCAAAAGAGGGTGGCCTACCAGCACTTCCTGCCGCGAACGTAGGGACAGCAAGATTGCAACCCGATGCGAAGTTGTTTGCGTTGCTTCCGAACCAACTCGCAAAAGACTATGGTGACGTGATCCTCAAGGGCGAAAAGAGTGAGTTCTACAAGTTTTTTGATCTCTCCGACGACTCGCTAATCAAATCGGTTGGTTACGATGCAAAACAGAAACGAAAGGCTTCAATTCCATCGATCGCTGAAATTGACTTTTCGGTGCTACCAGGAGACGCAGAGATAATTCCGTTAGCTACAAGCAACAACGGGGCTATCGTCGCCACTTACTTAACTGAAAGCGAAACAGTCAAGCCGGTAGAAATCGGAGCGGTAATTAACCCAGAGGGCGCAGTGAAATCCTTGGTTGGAATATCTTCGAGTTCGAAGGGAACCGTCGCTACATACGGGGATCTCTTGCTGTTCTATTTGCCACCTTCAACGAGTGACAACAAGATTCGCCTTATTGGCTGGAACTCGGGATTGATCTCGGCCGGGGAATTGTGACCAGACACCTCATAGAGTTGAAACCGTGACCAATCAAGTGCCAACAAACCTGCGGGGAGCAGTGGACCTTACCCCGCTCGCGCGCAAAGCTATTCGGAAAGAGCAAAGCGGCTCGGAGTCAGTGAAGATTGAAGACTTGGCGTTTGAAGCAACCGATTCATCTTTTGAACAAGTCGTGGAAGTATCCTCTAAAGTTCCCGTTGTTGTCGAGTTCTATGCCAATTCACCTTCAGTTGTGCTTGATGGAGTGATTCGAGGATTTCAAGGTCGACTAGTGCTCGCGACTGTAGACCCGTCTTCGAACCCTGCCTTAATGAGAGCTTTTCAAATAACGGCGCTACCGAGTGTTGTCGCAATCATCGCCGGTCGACCTTTGCAGCTGTATCAAGGTGAGCTTGGCGAGGATGATGCAAAGAACGTATTCGAACAAGTCCTGAAAGTTGCCGCTCAAAACGGCATAGAAGGTTCGATTGCCAAAGACAAACTTGATGGCCAACAAACAGAGTCAGAGCAGCCACTTCCGCCGCATCATCAAGAAGCGTTTGATGCGATTGAGCGCGGCGACTTTGAAGGAGCAATTGCGGTTTACAAAACTGCGTTGGCTCAGGATCCTAGAGACTATTCCGCGACGGTTGGGATTGCCCAAGTCTCGCTACTAAAACGCGTTTCAGGCAAAGACGCCAAGACTGTGCGAGAAGAAGCTGCAGCCGCACCAACTTCAATTGAGGCACAATTGGCCGTTGCGGATCTGGATGTCGCTGGCGGCCACCTTGACGACGCCTTCGACCGGCTCCTTGACTTGTTCCCTGGTCAAGATAGTGCCGGAAAAGAAAAGATTCGCGTGAGACTAATCGAGTATTTTGATCTCGCAGGAATCGAAGATGAGCGAGTGGTCTTGGCTCGACGCCGTCTAACCGCAATGCTTTACTAACACTGCCTAGATTTCCGGAGTGAACCAAATCGCGGTTAGTGCCGGCACAGTAATTCGTGCACAAATGATGCCGGAACTGGATTCCTCAGAAGCAACCGTTGAACCAAGATTGCCCGAGCCGGAACCGCCGAATTCGATTGCATCAGAGTTCATTAGTTCGGCCCAACGACCGGCGCTCGGTAAGCACAACCTGTAAGAGTCGATTTGCACTCCTGAAAGATTTAGAACGACGGCTATCGGCTTACCTTCAGTCGGCCAGCGCAAGTACGCGATCACGTTTTCTTGGGCATTATTTCGGTCAATCCAAGAAAACCCAGTTGAGTCGTGATCCCGACTCCACAAAGCTGGACACTGTCGATACAGCCGATTGAGGCTCGCCACAAACCCTCGGAGCTGGTCGTGAACTGGTTGTTCAAGCATCCACCATTCAAGCCCTCGCTCTTCACTCCATTCAGCGGGTTGACCAAACTCTTGACCCATGAACAGCAATTTCTTGCCTGGATAGGACCACTGGAACGCAAGGAAGCTTCGCAACCCGGCAAGTTTTTGACG
>JAHBSS010000060.1 GCA_019639015.1 Cryobacterium sp.
ATGGAACGCACACGAAGTCAACCGAAGATTCCATCGAGTTTGCACAAGAACTTGCCAAGGCATCCGGTAAACCAGTGCGGTTGGTTGACGAGCGACTTTCGACAGTTCAAGCACAATCAAGACTTCGGGACGCTGGAAAAGATTCAAAATCTGCGCGTGGGGTGATTGATCAGGTAGCGGCAACAATTATCCTGCAGAATGCTCTTGAGACAGAGCAGAACACAGGTCAACCTCCAGGTAGCCTGTCAGTTTGACCGGAAGGTAACAGAAATGTCTGACGGCCCACGCTGGGAGGAGATATTCGGGGCGAATGGCTCTGAGACTCAGTCGCCCCCGCCGCTCACCAGACGTGAGGCGCTGGCTGCTGAAAACGCGAATCGGTCGTCGAACCGAAGTCTCTCAGGCAATTCAGCGGGGTCGAATCGCCCCGCTAAAGCAACTAAGCAACCAAAGAAGCGCAAATCACACAAGGGCTTGATCATCACTCTGATTTCTGTCGTTGTGTTGCTTGGTTTAGGTGCGGCCGGGGCGGCTTACGCATGGTCAAACTATGAACCGCAAATTCGAAAGTTGTTCGGTTGGGAAGAACCCATTGACTATCAAGGTTCAGGCACCGGCAGCGTCATAATAACCATCACCAACGGCCAACTCGGATCCGATGTTGCAAAGACTCTGCACGAGTCCGGAGTGACGATGACATTTGATGCGTTCTATAACCTGCTTTTGAAGAACCCAGATGTGCAATTCCAACCAGGCAGTTACAAATTGAAACTCAAAATGAGTGCACAGGCCGCGCTTGAAGCACTCAAAGATCCAAACAATAAGGTGCTAACGAGAATCGGGTTCCCTGAGGGAAGTACCGTTTCAACAATTCTCAAGAAGCTTGCTGATTTAAGCGACTCAACTGGAGTCTCGCTAGAGCAATTACAGGCGGCCGCAAAGGACTTTAAGAGTTTCGGTTTACCGTCAGACGCCGTGAGTCTTGAAGGTTATTTGTTCCCAGCAACTTATTCGCTTGACCCAGGGCTAAGCGCTCATGAAATTTTGAAAATCATGGTTGATGAGACATTCAAACGACTTGACAAAGCCGGTGTGCCTGCAGCAGATAGGAACCGAGTGCTCACAATCGCTTCGCTGATCCAACGCGAAGCGGGACGCAATAAGGACGACTTCTACAAGGTTTCGCGCGTGATTCAAAATCGAATTGAAAAGAACATGCTGCTCCAATTCGATTCGACCGCTCACTACGGATACACCTGGGCGCATGGCGAGCGCCAAGATGACAGTGTCTTCAGTTCAAGCGACGAACTCAAGGACGATAATCCATACAACACCTATGTCCACGCTGGGCTACCAATCGGGCCAATTGGAGCGCCAGGTGACATCGCTGTGGACGCGGCGCTTCATCCAGCCGAAGGAAGTTGGCTGTATTTTGTGACGGTAAACCTTGACACGGGCGAGACGGTGTTTTCAAACACCGAAGCGGAGCACAACGCCGCAGTTCGGCAACTAAGGGATTGGTGTCGAACGAGCCAAAGCGAAAACTGCAAATAGACGCATGGATGCCCAAACTCGGCTTGCAGTCGTAGGTTCCCCGATCACGCATTCGAAGTCTCCCGAGCTACATCTCGCAGCATACGAACAGCTCGGTCTTGATTGGGACTATGAGCGTATCGAGATTCAAGCTGGCGACTTGAAAAGCTTTCTGCAAACTATTGACGGCTCTTGGCTGGGCCTATCGGTCACGATGCCGCTGAAACAAGAGGCATTGGCTTTGACTGGATGGCAAGACGAGACGAGTAGTTTGCTTGGCGTCGCAAACACGTTGAAGTTCAACGGCGACGAGGTGCGTAGCTTCAACACAGACGTGCTTGGCGCCCAAGCTGCGATCACGTCTCTTGGCGTTAACCGACACAATGAAGCAATTATTCTCGGCAACGGCGCGACTGCTTCATCAGTACTTCTAGCGCTTTTCAGAATCGGTTTCAGATCGGTGAAAGCACTTGCACGCTCGTCATCGAACTTTGAAGCACTAGAACGGCTCGCGGAAGCTCTTGGAGTCAAGTTGACAACCGGTCCAATCGAGACTGACCCAGGTGAGGCAGATGTAATTGTAAGTACGCTTCCTGGCACAGTTGGGCTAGTTAGATCGTTCCCAACTAGTTTTCGGACTCAGACGCCACTGTTTGATGTTGCTTACAATCCCTCGCCCACTCCACTTGCTTTGCATTGGCGTGATGCTGACGGAACCGTCACGACAGGATTGGAGATGCTCCTAAACCAAGCACTTTTCCAAGTGAGAATCTTTGTCGCAGACGACCCAGACGTTGAGTTAGCGAATGAATCGGACGTGCTAAGTGCAATGAGGCGAGCTATCGGTTTAGCGAATTAGCGTTCCCGTATTGCGTGGGAAGATGAATCTATGTTGCGTTGGCTAACCGCTGGAGAATCTCACGGACCCGAACTAATCGCGATTCTCGAGGGCTTGCCAGCTGGCGTACCTTGTAGGGCAGAGGGCATCCGGTCGGATTTAGCCCGTCGCCGGCTCGGGTATGGCCGCGGAGCAAGGCAAAAGTTTGAAGAAGACGAATTAGCGATTTCAGCGGGAATCCGATTCGGACTCACAACAGGGGGACCGGTTGCTTTAAGGATCGGCAATACGGAGTGGCCAAGATGGGTCGACGTGATGAGTGCCGAACCAGTCGACTTGGAAAGTCTGCCAAAAGGTCGTGGTGCGCCGCTTACAAGACCGAGGCCGGGACACGCAGACCTCGTTGGAATGCAAAAGTATGGTTTCGAGGATTCCAGAAACGTTCTAGAACGCGCGAGTGCGCGAGAAACAGTCGCGAGAGTTGCGCTAGGGGCCGTTGCTCGCGCGTTTCTGAAAGAACTCGGCATCGAAGTACTAAGCCACACGATTTCGCTCGGGCAAGTGCGTATCCCCGAAATGACGCCGCTACCAGTCCCGGCTGATGTTGAACGACTTGACATTGATCCGCTTCGTTGCACGCATCCCGAGACCAGTAACAGAATGGTTCAAGAGGTTGACGACGCCCAAAAAGATGGCGATACCCTCGGTGGCATTGTTGAAGTCTTGGCGTACGGCTTGCCTCCAGGACTAGGAAGCTATGTTCACTGGGATCGCCGATTGGATGCGAAACTTGCCGGGGCGATGATGGGAATCCAAGCGATCAAGGCTGTAGAGATCGGTGACGGTTTCCGTACGGCTTCGCGTCGGGGATCACAAGCCCACGATGAGATATTCACAAGTGCAGCAGGGCTCACTCGAGAAACTGATCGTGCAGGGGGAACTGAAGGCGGAATGAGCACAGGCGGGGTTCTTCGAGTGAGTGCTGCGATGAAGCCAATTTCAACTGTGCCGCACGCATTGCGAACGGTTGACGTGGCAACGGGCGAAGCGACTCAAGCGCATCACCAACGGTCCGATGTTTGCGCTGTACCTGCTGCCGGAGTCGTTGCAGAGGCCATGGTGCTCTTGGTGCTCGCCGATGTCGTGCTTGAAAAGTTCGGTGGAGATTCGTTGGCTGAGACAAAGCGAAACCTGCAGTCATACTTAGATGCGATTCCGGCAAACCTTCGACTACAAAGCGGCGACGGCAGCCAGTGAGTTCAGCGCAAAAGCCAATTCTTGTCGTGATTGGCCCCCCGGGCGCAGGCAAAAGTGTACTCGGCAAGCAAATCGCCAAGAATCTGCGCGTTCCGTTCGTCGACACCGATCGCCGGATTGTGTCGAGGCATGGCCCGATTCCACAAATCTTTTCCGAGCACGGTGAAGCGTGGTTTCGTCAAGCTGAACGCGTCGAAGTCTCGAAAGCTTTGACCGAGCGAGCTGTAGTTGCTTTGGGCGGCGGAGCGGTTTTGAATCTTGAAACTCAAAAGGAACTAGCGTCCGCACGAGTGCTACTTGTTACGGTTAGCCCGGAAGCAGTGGAGGCGCGGTTAGGAAGCTCCGTTCGGCCGTTGCTAACAAATGGGTTGGAATCGTGGAAAAAGATTGCTTCAGAGAGAGCGGAAATTTATCAGACGCTAGCTACTAAGACCGTTGACGGGTCAGAACGCAGCATCGCCAAGCTGGCTAGAGAAGTTGTTGAATGGTTGCGTCACGAGGGGGAGTTGTGAGCGAAATTCGTGTCTCGGGGGATGGCGGCTATAGCGTTCATGTTGGAACCGGAGTTCTCACCAAACTACCCAGTTTGCTAGACGGCGGCCCAAAGAAGCTCTTGATTATTCACCAGCCAACTCTTTCGAACATTGCTGATCAATTGAAATCAGAACTTTCAGGCAACTTCGAAGTTCTACTTGCAGAAATCCCGGATGCCGAATCCGCGAAACGAGTTGAGGTTGCCGCGTTTTGCTGGCAAATTTTGGGTAGCTCAAACTTCACGCGTAGCGATGTCATCATCGGCTTGGGTGGTGGAGCCGCTACCGATTTAGCTGGATTTGTCGCTGCGACTTGGTTGCGCGGAGTTCAAGTGATTCTCGTTCCTACAACAGTGCTTGGGATGGTTGACGCGGCAATTGGCGGAAAGACTGGCATTAATACTTCCGAGGGTAAGAATCTTGTCGGTGCTTTTCATGCTCCTATGGCTGTAGTCGCAGACTTGGAGTTTTTGCCTGGCCTACCAAAGAACGATGTGATTTCGGGTGTTGCCGAGGTTGTAAAGTGCGGGTTCATTGCTGAACCGAGGATTTTAGAGCTGATTTCTCAGGACTTGACGACTGCCATCGATCCAACTTCTGACGTATTCTCAAGCATCGTCGAACTCGCTATTCGTGTAAAGGCAAGAGTGGTCTCAGAAGATTTCAAAGAGACCGGATTACGGGAGATTCTGAATTACGGGCACACCCTTGGGCATGCAATCGAATATTTGGAGCGTTACCAGTGGCGGCACGGTGCGGCAATATCAATCGGAATGATGTTTGCAGCGGAATTAGCGCGATTGGCTGGACGGCTTACAGACGAGGTGGTTGAGCTACACCGATCGCTCTTAGGTGGCATCGGGCTACCACTGAACTACCCTGCCGGACGCTGGGAATCTCTACTGAGTGTCATGAAGAGAGACAAGAAAGCTCGGGGGGATCTGCTGAGATTCATAGTTCTAGACGGAATTGGCCGGCCAACGGTCCTTGCTGGCCCGGACCAATCGCTACTTTTTGCCGCGTACCAAGAGATAGCTAGTTAGAGTGAGCGCCATGGGAAAAGTTCTAGTCCTAAATGGGCCAAATTTGGGTCAGCTTGGTTCCAGAGAGCCGGAAGTTTATGGAACCCAAGATTTGGCTGCGTTAAGAGAGCTAATTGTTGCGGAAGATAGCGGCCTGGATATCGATCTGAGGCAAACAGATTCAGAGGCTGAACTAATTGGCTGGCTACACGAAGCAAAGCAATCTAGTGCTTCGGTCATTTTGAATCCAGCGGCATTCACCCACTATTCATACGCATTACGCGACGCCGTCGCAATGTTCACAGCCGCGGGGCACATTCTTGTGGAAATACACATTTCAAATCCTTATTCGCGTGAGGAGTTTCGGCACAATAGCGTTATTTCCGGTGTGTCAACGGGCGTAATCGCAGGATTCGGATTCGACTCTTATTTGCTTGCTTTGGAGTTGATTCGTAGACGACTTGGCTGAGCCCGTAAACTTGACTAATGGCTTCTACCGCAGATATCAAGAACGGAATCGTCTTAAACATGGATGGCGGGCTTTGGTCCGTCGTTGAATTTCAGCATGTTAAACCCGGAAAGGGTGGAGCGTTCGTTCGGACAAAAGTCAAAAACGTTCGGACCGGCCGCACGATAGAGCGAACGTTTAACGCTGGAGCCAAAATTGAAATTGAAACCGTTGATCGGGCAGATTTTCAGTACCTGTATCGGGATGCCGACGGCTTTGTATTCATGAACACCGACACTTATGACCAGCTCACGCTAACTCAAGAGCAAGTAGGGGACGCCGCAAACTTCATGCTCGAAAACCAGAACGTTCTTATCGCGTTGCACAATTCAGAGCCACTTTATGTGGAGTTACCGGCTTCAGTTGTACTTGAGATTACGCATACGGAACCGGGGTTGCAGGGTGACCGATCGACCGGAGGAACAAAACCGGCAACAGTTGAGACCGGCTACCAAATCCAAGTTCCCCTATTCCTCGAGCAAGGCACAAAGGTAAAAGTGGATACTCGCACGGGCGATTATCTTGGCCGAGTAAACGATTAACTGGATCCGAGTTAGTCCGTCAATTGAGCGCAAGAAAGAAAGCCCGAAAAAGGGCAATGGATTTGCTTTACAGTGCTGACTTGAAATCAATGAGCTTCAAGGACTCACTGGCCGAGGAGGAAGCTCGCGCGGCGCTCGAGCACAATCGCCAAAGTTCCTGGGCTTACGCGAAGGAAATCGTTGAAGGTGTTATCGAGCATTCGAAAGAGATTGATCGCACCATTGAAGAATATGCTCACGGTTGGACCATCGAGAGGATGCCTCTTGTGGATCTCGCAATCTTGAGAATTGGTGTCTGGGAGCTTAAATACGCCAACGGAATACCCGTGGCAGTGGCAATTTCGGAAGCCGTAGAAGCTGCGCGTTTGTACAGTACCGACGATTCACCCGGATTCATTAACGGCTTGCTGGCGAAGTTGGCTCAGCACCCAAGTAGCGAGCGACTATAGTTAGAGAAATCCGACATCCTTTAAAGTCCGTCCAGAGAGGCGGGGAAGGAGGTCAGCGTGACTGCACGAGCACTTTTGCAGGAATCTGACATATCCCGAGCTTTGACTCGAATCGCTCATGAAATTCTTGAGTCCAATCGGGGCACATCGAATCTATTGATCATCGGTATCCATACGAGAGGCGCTATCCTTGCGCAGCGTCTGGGCGCAATCCTTGACAAGATCGAACCTGGATCCGGGGTCGTTGGCAGTCTTGACATTACGATGCACCGCGACGACTTAGCGAACCAGCCTGCGCGCACCCCTCGTCGAACCGAGATTCCAGCCGGTGGAATTGACGATCGTACTGTCGTATTGGTGGATGATGTTCTGTTTTCCGGTCGAACCATTCGCGCTGCACTGGATGCGTTGTCGGATATCGGTCGACCCAAAGCGGTGCGACTGGCCGTTCTCGTTGACCGTGGCCACAGGGAGCTTCCGATTCGGGCGGATTTCGTAGGGAAAAACTTACCTACATCCTTGGCGGAACGTATTCAAGTGAAAGTCACTGAGATAGATGGTGTAGATGAAGTGGTTGTTGAACCGTGATTCATTTACTTGGCACAAAAGACCTTGATAAGCAAACCGTAATTCGAATTCTTGATACAGCAGAAGAAATGTCCCAAGTTGCGAGTCGGTCGGTTCCAAGATTGCCGGCACTTCGCGGAAAAACAATCGTGAACTTGTTTTATGAAGACTCCACTCGAACGCGAACCTCTTTCGAGATAGCGGCAAAAATGCTAAGTGCTGATGTTGTGAACTTCAGCGCGAAAGGTTCAAGCGTTTCAAAGGGGGAAAGCCTAAAAGACACCGCGCAAACACTAGCCGCAATGGGTGCGGATGCGATTGTGATGAGGCATTCGGCTTCAGGGGCCGCACAGACTCTCGCGGAGAATGGCTGGGTTGATGCCCAAGTTGTTAACGCGGGGGATGGCACGCACGAACATCCAACCCAAGCGCTACTTGATGCGTTCACGATCAGGCGACGAGTGTTCGGTCCTAACAGCACGGGCAAAGCGCTTGATGGCCTACGAGTTGCGATAGTCGGGGACGTGCTGCATTCTCGAGTCGCACGTTCCAATATCTGGTTACTTACTGCGTTAGGCGTGCGGGTGACGCTCGTCGGTCCGGCAACGTTCATCCCGAACGGTATCGCCGGATTCCCGGTAGACTGCAGCTTCAATTTTGACGAGATGATCGATTCAGAACCGGATGCTGTAATGATGCTTCGAGTTCAGTCGGAACGTATCGAGTCCTCGTTTTTCCCGAATTCGCGCGAATACGCTAGACATTGGGGACTAAGCGATGATCGTGCCGCCCGACTACCAAAGAGTTGTTTGATAATGCACCCCGGACCGATGAACCGAGGGCTGGAAATTTCCTCATCCGCTGCGGACTCAGTTACCTCAACAATTCGAGAGCAAGTGGCAAACGGGATATCGGTTCGAATGGCGGTTTTGTTCTTGTTGCTCTCCGGTGCACAAAGGATTAGCCAATGAGCAAACTGTTAATCAAATCTGCCCGATTGGTCGATGGAACGGTTACTGACGTACTGATTGAGAACGGCATCATCACTAACGTTGCGGTCAACATCGCCAATGGCGAGTTTGAGACTCTCGACGCTAACGGATTAATCATGATGACGGGCTTTGTGGACTTGCATACTCATTTGCGAGAGCCCGGGTTTGAACAAAGCGAAACGATTCTTAGCGGTTCAAGAGCCGCGGCCGTCGGCGGATTTACAACCGTGCATGCAATGGCAAACACTTCACCCGTAGCTGATAACGCCGGTGTAGTTGAGCAAGTGCATTCCCTGGGCCGCAAATACGGCTATGTCGATGTGCGGCCAGTTGGCGCAGTAACGCTTGGCCTTGAAGGTGTTGCACTCTCCGAGATTGGCGCGATGGCAAGTAGTCGCGCGGCAGTGAGGGTGTTCTCGGATGACGGGAAATGCGTCTGGGATTCGAACCTAATGAGACGAGCGCTCGAATACGTCCACACATTTGACGGAGTGATTGCCCAGCACGCGCAGGATCCAAAACTCACTGAAAACGCTCAAATGCACGAAGGGATTACTAGTTCTCAACTCGGCTTGAAGGGTTGGCCAGCCTCAGCAGAGGAGTCAATAATTGCTAGAGATTTGTTGCTTGCCAACGAAGTTGGCGCCCAACTGCATGTTTGCCACGTGAGCACCGCTGGTTCAGTGGGAATTCTTCGATGGGCTAAAGCTAGAGGATTTAGAGTCACCGCCGAGGTCACCCCACACCATCTAATGCTCACGGATTCGCTAGCCCAAAGCTACAATCCAGTGTTCAAAGTCAATCCACCGTTGCGAACCGAAACTGATGTCCAGGCTGTTCGAGAAGGACTCGCTGACGGAACTATCGATTGTGTCGCAACCGACCACGCCCCTCATCCTCAAGAATCGAAAGAATGTGAATGGGAAATGGCCGCGTTCGGCATGATCGGTTTGGAGTCGGCGCTTTCGGTCGTTCAAACTTCGATGGTGGAAACAGGTTTACTCGACTGGGCGGGAGTGCAGCGAGTAATGTCTTCGAACCCGTCGCAGATTGGTCAACTAGAAAGTCATCCAAATGGCATCGCAATTGGCCAACC